>JAGLXM010000288.1 GCA_023132915.1 Candidatus Bipolaricaulota bacterium | reverse complement strand
GAAAGAAATGCTGCAAGGGCTTCTTGAGAATTTATAGCCACTCAAGGAAACACCTCAAAACCACTGCGGTTACTATAAGGCACTGGTCGAGCATCTAAGACTCGCCTATACTGAGCTGTAAGGAGGTCAGAATGCCGAAGTACATAATCGAGCGGGAGATACCGGAAGCCGGAAAACTGTCTCAGCAGGAATTACAAAGCATCTCTCAGAAGTCGCGCGCTGTCCTTGGCGAGATGGGGCCTGAGATTCAGTGGGTACAGAGCTACGTTACCGATGACAAGGTCTACTGCGTGTACATCGCACCCAACGAGGCGGTGATCCAGAAGCACGCAGAAAAGGGAGGGTTTCCAGCCAACCGTATATCGCGGATAAGGGCCGTCATCGACCCAACCACGGCTGAAGGGTGACTTGGCGGTAGCTGAGCGCAGTCTTTGTTTTTGAGTGCGGCACCACATTTTTTTCGAGGGAACCTAATTAACCACATTCGTAACGCACTCTGCTAGCCTGAGTCGTCTTTCGCTACAAGAGCGATCTTGTGTTGCAACACTTGCCGAGGCAATGCTGGGAAATCAATCCCAAGGTAGCCAGTCACGCACAGCTAACAAGAAGGCTGCTTTCGAAAACGGCTGTCACTGGCCGGGCTAGTATCCCCGGGTGAGGGTCACCTGGTGTCCCCGGGGTATGGTCGGCTGGTATCCCCGCCCAAGATCACTTAAATATCCTCCATGTTGAGCAAACATGGAGGTATGCATGGAGCGGGTACACATGAATGACATACAAGAGATCATCTACAGGCTACGTAAAGGAGAGTCGGTGGAAGCGATCCACCGCGACACGGGTCATGCCAAGAAGACGATCCGTAAATACCGTAAGTTGGCGCAAGAACATGGTTTCCTAGACAAGGATAGAGGACTTCCTCCTGCGAGCAAGCTGGCAGAGGTCCTCGGCCCAGTTACTCATCTTGCGCAGTGCGTGAGCACGGTGGAGCCGTACAAGGAGGTGGTACAGGAGTACCTTGACCGTGGAGTGGTAAAGACGGTCATCTGGCGAAAGCTACGTGAGGATCATGGCTACACAGGTAGCTACTCGTCAGTGAAGAGATACGCTCAGCGGCTGCAGCCACCAGATCCACAAGGGTACTGTCGGGTGGAGACCTCCCCCGGCCAGGAAGTACAAGTGGACTTTGGCTACGTGGGGATGTGTCGTGATGCGAAAGGCAAGTTGCGCAAGGTATGGGTGTTTGTGATGACCCTGTCCTGGTCGCGCCATCTGTATGTGGAGTTTGTGTTTGACCAGAAGATGGAGACGTGGCTCACGTGTCATGAGAACGCATTCCGCTGGTTTGGTGGGGTGCCACAGCGCGTGGTGATCGACAACCTCAAGGCAGCGGTGCTGAAGCGAGAGCTACAAGACCCGGTGCTGAGCGTTCCCTACCGCAGGCTTGCCCGTCACTACGGGTTCGTAGTGAGTGCAAACCGGCCGCGCACTCCTCGCCACAAGGGTAAGGTCGAGAGCAGTGTTAAGTACGTGAAACGAAACTTCATCGCCGGGGAAGAACTGAAGTCCCTTGATCTTGCTCGCCTCAACGAGAAGGGACGAGAATGGGTGCTAGAGGTAGCAGGGGTGAGGGATCATGGAACGACCCATGAGAAACCCCTCACCCGCTACTACAGTGTGGAGCGCGATGTCCTCAACCCATTACCCACTCAGCCGTTTGAGCTGATCAAGGTCTACCGGGCAACGCTTCATCACGACTGCCACGTAGTGGTGGACGGCAGATATTACTCTGCTCCGTACACCCTCATCGGGAAGAAACTCGATATCTACGTGGGGCGTCGCGTAGTAGAGATATACCACGAAACAGAGCTTGTCGCCACTCACTTAGTGGTAGAGAAACGTGGTGGACGAGCAACCCGTCTTGCCCACTACCCAGAACACAAGCGGGAGTGGATGGAGAAGACACCCCAGAGGTGTCGTGAGCTGGCGGTTGCGGTCGGCCCGTGGTGTGGAAAAGCGGTCGCCCAACTTCTGAGTGATCGAGTACAGGATCGCCTGCCCAGTGTGCACTCACTGTTGCACCTCAAGGAGAAAGTGGGAGAAGAGAGGCTGGAGGCGGCGTGCCAGCGGGCGGTGCATTATGGTGATTCACGTTACATTCGGGTGAAGACGATCCTCAGTGCTGGGCTGGAGAACGAGCCGTTGGATGACGAGAAAACGGCCATCCAGCAACAGGAGAGCTACCGCTACGCCAGATCTTCTTCCAGCTACTTCCCACAGGAGGTGAGATGATGCAGACTCACCCGTTGCTTCCCAAGCTGAAACGACT
>JAGLXM010000287.1 GCA_023132915.1 Candidatus Bipolaricaulota bacterium | reverse complement strand
TTATGTTCACAGCTAGTATGTTATGGCTGTTCAACAACGCTCGGTTCTCTTCCGCTCTCTTATCGTTAGCACTCAGGATGTCCTTGAGGACCTTTATTTCCATTATTCTACCTCTATGCTTTCTAGATAAAGCTCTCTGCCTTTCACGATATCTATGCGGGCCCCTCCGCACTCGGAGCATACCCAGTTAAATTCTTCAAGTTCGAATTCCTCACCACAGGCTTGACATCGTGCCGTGACGGGAACAGCCTTGAACGAGAGCTGTGCCCCTTCGGCGATGGTTCCCTTGCTTAGAAAATCGAAGTAAAACCGTACGCAATCATCGACAACAGCGGACATCTCGCCGATGACTAGATTGATCCCCTGAACCCTCTTGGCCCCGTTCTTCTGTGCCTGATCCAAAACCAGATCAAGCATCGACTTTGTAATCGACAACTCATGCATCGCTAGCAGATCCTCGGCAGAAGATCCCCGACCAGCATGTCGACGATTCGGGTTGCCCCAAGATGGGTCTTCATCACAACACGTCCTGAATCTCCTTCCACCACCTCACCAAGAATCACCGCTTCCTTCCCGTAGCGTGTTTTCCGCATAGTGTTGAGAACGCGCTCAGCATCGGGCGCGGCTACCACGGCAACGAGCTTTCCCTCATTGGCTACATAGAGGGGATCGAACCCGAGCATCTCACACGCCGCCAATACCTCGTCATGCACCGGGAGCTGCTCTTCTTCGATGATTATCTTAATCTCCGATTGTTTCGCAAGCTCGTTTAAGGTAGTTGCCAAGCCCCCACGTGTTGGGTCGCGCAAGCAATGGATATTCGAGCTTGCCGCCAGCATATCAGCGACCATATCGTTAAGTGGGGCACAGTCGCTTTCAAGTTTCGTGGAGAAGCTGAACCCCTCGCGTTTGCTCATCACTGCGATGCCGTGGTCGCCGATCGGACCGGACAGGAGCACTTTATCTCCAGGCTGGGCATTTGACCCAGAGATGTTGAGCCCCGGAGCAACGGCGCCTACGCCAGCGGTGTTGATATAGAGCCTATCTGCGCTTCCTTGATCTACCACCTTAGTATCGCCGGTGACGATCATCGCCCCTGCTTCATCGGTTGCTTCCTTAACAGAGTTTACAATCTTCTCCAGATCCTTTTGCGGAAACCCTTCCTCAATGATGAAGGAAAGGGAGAGATATAGTGGGCGAGCCCCGGACATGGCTAGGTCATTGACGGTGCCACAGACCGCGAGCTTTCCGATGTCCCCACCGGGAAAGAAGATGGGCGTCACCACATAGCTATCGGTGGTGAAGGCCAACCGCCCGCTTGCCGTAAAGACGGCGGCATCGTCGAGCTTAGCGAGAATCGGATTACCAAGCACATCGACGAACATCTCTTGCACCAGATCATGGGCGAGCTTTCCCCCGCTTCCATGCGCCAATAGGATCCTATCGGCCACTGTTCCTCCCATAAAGGTAGTATGTCGCGCAGCTTCCTTCCGATGAGACCATGCACGGGCCGACCGGATCCTCAGGGGTACAGCCGTTGTCGAACAGACGGCAATCAAGGGGCGTCTTGACCCCTCGCAGGATATCGCCGCAGATGCACCCTTGAGGCTCGCGGGTCGGGCCAGGATCGATGTCGAATGCGTATTCGGCATCGAAGTGCTGATAAGTGTTACATAACTTCAGTCCGCTGTCGGGAATCGTGCCCATTCCCCGCCATTGGGCCGGGCACGCCTCAAATACCTCGTCCATCAGCCTCAGAGCCTCGGGATTTCCCTCAGGACGTACTCCTCTTCGGTAGGCGATCTCCACCTTGGAGTTCCCCTCTTCGACCTGGGTCACCAACATGTCGACGCACTGTAGGACGTCCAACGGCTCAAAGCCGGAGACCACACAGGGGATCGCGTAATCGCGGGCAATGAAATCCCAAGCTCTTGACCCGATCACCGCCGAGACGTGACCCGGGCAGATGAGGCCATCGAGATTGACCTCCCCCGAATCCAGGAGTGCCTTGATCACGGGTGGGCAGAGCTTGTGTACAGAAAGGACGTAGTAGTTCTTGAGATGCTTCTCCTCGGCATGGAGGATTGACGCCGCAACCGTTGGTGCCGTGGTCTCAAATCCGATCCCCAAGAAAACCACGCGTTTACTGGGATTCTCTTCCGCGATGTGGACGGCGTCCATGGTGGAGTAGACCATACGGACGTCCGCGCCCTCAGCTTTGACCTCTTGCAGGCTTAAGTCGCTTCCCGGAACCTTGAGCATGTCGCCGAAGGTCGTGACAATTACACCTGGCGTCTGTGCTAACGCAATGGCCTTATCCAAATCCGCGTTTGCCGTGACGCAGACCGGGCAGCCTGGCCCGGAGAGCATCTCAATTGTCGCCGGGAGGATCTGACGGATTCCGTAACGGAAAATTGTAACTGTGTGACCACCGCAGAACTCCATGAACCGCGCCGGCGTCTCTGATCGACGGTGAATCTGGGAGACCACCCCTTTGGCGAGTCTCCCGTCTCTAAATTCAGAGAGGAACTTCAACGTTCCTCCTCGGCCGCTTTCGCCAGCTGGTCAAATAGCTTGAGGGTCTCTCGGGCCTCGTGTTGATCCAAGATGTTTATTGCATAGCCGGTATGAATGATGACATAGTCCCCCACTTTAGCTTGCGGGGTCAGCCGCAGGCTGATCCGGCGCGTGATGCCTCCCATGTCAACATCAGCTTCTTCGTTTTCTATCGATTTGATGAGCGCTGGAATGGCAAGACACATAACCTCCTCCTCTGCAATGTTACTGGAAATTGGCAATCACCGCTTGTCCCAACGATATCCCAGCGTCGTTGCACGGTACCAGTCGATGCGTCAGCACGGTGAACCCCTCATCTTTCAAAGCGGTGATGGTCGACCGGAGTAAGAGCCGGTTTTGGAAGACCCCACCGCTTAAAGCCACCTGGCCGATTCCTCGGTCCTCGGCGATCCGCTTGCACATCGTCGCGATCAAACACGCTACTGTATGGTGAAACCTGTAAGATACGATCGCGGGGGATACCCCGTTCTTGACATCGTGTATGATCGCCGCGATCAGCTCCGCCAACCGAGCCACCCGCATCGTCTGCTGCTCATCGATCGTGAACGGATAGGCTCCGTTTCCCCTTGTTTCCTCCTGCGCACGCATCTCGAGCTCGATTGCCGCCTGCGCGTCATAGTCTATCTCTTTTCGCACCCCGGTGATTGCTGAGATCGCATCGAAGAGCCTCCCGGCTGATGAGGTTAGCGGCGAATTAATTCCTTGCTTAATCTGCTTCCTGATCACATCTCGCTCGATGAGATCAATCTCACTTAAAGGCAAATCTTCCAGACAAAAGCCTTCTCCGAGCAATGTATAGACGTAGCTCAAAGCCATACGATAAGGTTTCTTGATCGCTGCTTCCCCTCCAGGCAAGGGCAC
>JAGLXM010000286.1 GCA_023132915.1 Candidatus Bipolaricaulota bacterium | reverse complement strand
AGTATCGATTACGAGCATCTCCTTATGCTTACTATCACTCATCAGGTAGACCTCGCCGGCACACGGGCTCCCGGAATCGATGAGACCATCTACGTCAACCTCTTCTCCTTTCTTGACGCATGCAGTTGCGGAAGGGATCTGAACCGTCCGTGGTTCGCCAGCGATTTCAATCCGATCGACACCGCTCTCTGTAGGCGTTATTGCGGTCACGTGCCCGTCGAGGGGTGAGATCCAAGCCTGCGCGCTCTTCATCGTTTTACGCGCTTCAAACAACTCCTCAGCGCGGGGAAGCCCCTGAGTGATATCCTCCCCAGCCACACCGCCGGTATGAAAGGTACGCATCGTCAGCTGCGTCCCCGGCTCACCAATCGATTGTGCTGCAATCACTCCAACGGCCGTACCCAACTGTACCGGCCGGTGGTTACTCATGTCGTACCCATAACAATACTGACAGATCCCATTTCTCGTCTCACAGGTCATCGGTGAGCGGATCATGATCTGGGGCCTCACCCTAATCCGGGTGACCCCAGCGGAACGCAGGGCGTCGATCAAGCGAGGAGTGATCAACTCGTCTGCCTGGAGGAGAACCCGCCCACTAGCCCGATCGCGAATATCTTCAACGCTTTTGGTCCCTACAAGCCGCTCCTGTTCCAACCTACTACCTATGGGGAGTTCGACCTCAAACCTGCCGATATGCGCTGCCATCTCGTGAGTAATCCACTGATTCGCTTCTACGAGAACCTCGCCGGTACTCGGGTCGACAATTGGGCGGGTGGTAACGCGACCGTAGATCCGTTCTTCAATTGGTTCCATCACTTCGGTCTTGCTGAAGCGGAGAGGATCGACCTCTACCCCTTGCGCGGTTCCACAATCAATCTCCTGGACAACCGTATCCGAGGAGGCATCGACCAATCGGCGGGTGAGGTAGCCGGAGTCCGCTGTCTTTAGTGCAGTATCGGCCGCCCCCTTGCGGCCGCCATGAGTGGAGATGAAGTACTCTATCATATCCAACCCCTCGCGAAAGTTGGAGATGACCGGCATCTCAATAATCTCCCCCGACGGCCCGGCCATTGGCCCACGCATCCCACACAACTGCTTTACCTGATCTGGCCCACCGCGCGCCCCCGAGGTGACAATCCCATACACAGGATTGAACTTATTGCGACGAAGATTCCCCATCGTCGCCTCTTCCACTTCATCAACCGTCCTTCGCCAAACGCGGATCACCGCTTGTGTGCGTTCCTCTTCAGTGGCTAACCCGAGCTCGTACATCTTGTTGATCCGCCTAACCACCGCGTAGGAGCGCTTGATGATCTCCTCCTTCTCCGGTGGGATGAGGCAGTCTTTAATCGAAATCGTCAGTCCAGATTGGGTAGCATACTTGAAGCCAAGATCCTTCAGGCTATCGAGAACCTTCGCCGCTACCTCCCAACCAAGGCGGTGGTAGCACTCCATGATCAAGCGCTTGATCGCCCGGCGGTCCATTACCCGGCTGTAATCGCGGACCTCGGGCGGAAGAGCAAGGTTCAGCTCGGCCCGACCGAGTGTCGTCTCCACAAGCTTCCCACCAATCCTGATCTTCACCAAGCTATGAAGGTCGAGGAATCCCTCCTCATGTGCCCGTCTCGCCTCAAGGATATCCCGAAAGTACTTTCCAGTTCCCTTTCCCTCAGGATCGACGAGGGTCAAATAGTAATAAGCGAAGATTGGATCCTGGGTTGGAAGGCTCAGCGGCTCTCCGTTAGCCGGGGAGAGGATATTCCGCGGAGCCGCCATGAGCTCTCTTGCTTCGGCAATTGCCGTTGGGGAAAGGGGAAGGTGGACCGCCATCTGATCCCCATCAAAATCGGCATTGTATGGTGGGCAGACCAAAGGGTGAATGTGAATTGCCTCTCCGTCAACGAGGAGCGGCTCGAAGGCCTGCATTGAGAGGCGGTGTAGGGTCGGGGCACGGTTGAGAAGCACGGGATGATCCTTGATCAGCTTTTCTAAGATATCCCATACCTCAGGCATCTCACCGCGGAGAGCCTTGTTCTTAATCTCATCGAAGTCGGAGAAGGTGGTTGACTCGAGATAGTGAAGAATGAACGGTTTGAACAGCTCGAGAGCCATTTTCTTGGGAAGCCCACACTGGCTCAACTTGAGCTTCGGGTCAACCACGATCACCGCGCGTCCCGAATAATCGACGCGGCGGCCGAGAAGGTTCCTCCGGAGTCGACCGTGCTTCCCGTGAATTCGCTCCGAGAGTGACTTAAGCGGCCGATTGTCGCGCCCGCGGATCGGGCTCTCCTTCTTCTCATTGTGAATCAGGGCATCCACCGCCTCCTGCAGCATACGCCGCTCGTTGCGCAGGATTACCTCTGGCGCCCCCATGTCCATCAGTTTCTTTAAGCGATTGTTCCGGTTGATGATCCGACGATAAAGATCGTTTAAATCAGTGGTGGCGAACTTACCTCCCTCAAGCTGGATCATCGGCCGTAGCGCCGGTGGGAGAACCGGAATCACAGTGAGAACCATATCCTGCGGATTGTTCCCTGAAGCTCGCAACTGATCGATCACCTCCAGTCGCTTGATCAACTTCCGTTTGGCCCCAACCGTCGTCTCGTGATGTAACTCCACGGTCAAGTCCCGATGAAGCTCATCGAGGCCAATGACCTCTAACAGTCCTTTGATCCCTATCGCACCAGTCATTGCCACGAAACCGCCCGGATAGATCCGCTCGTAGGCTCGCTTCTCCAAATAGGTCAAGCGATCCCCAGCCTTGAGGGGAACCTCCGGGTCCTTCACGCGCGTGACAAGGAAAATCAGACTGTCCAGAATCTCACGATCGAGTGCTTCCCCTTTAATCCCCGGACCGTACCGGTCAGCGAGCATCTCAAAGGCGGTCTTGGAGCAGATATCAGCGACCGGCCTCTCGACAATTAGCGACTCTGCCTTAACCTCGTCCCCGTCCTCAATAAGGAGTTCAACGTCTCCTATAAGTGGGTACTCCTGAGAACCAATTACTACCGCGCGTACCCGCTCCCCGTTGGTAAGGTGGCGTTCCTCTACCGCAACCCGTCCTCCCTCATCAGTGAGGATCTGTGGAGTACTGGCCACGTAGTACGCCGATTCCACAGAGAAAGGAAATACGCTCGCCAGGATCTCGTATTCCGAGGTGTAAAGGGTCTCCCCCGGCCGCACCTCCTTGCAGTCCGAAGTCGTAACCATGTATAGCGCTTGTTCGATCGGCTCAGTTTCATAGTAGGCAATCCGCTGTAACTCCTTCTTCTTCATCCCGAGAAGACGACTCAAGAGGCTGGAGACCCCTTTCAAGTACCAGAAGTGGATCACGGGGCTGGCAAGAGCGATGTGTCCCATATTCACACGCCGTACCGAGGAGTCGGTCACCAAGACGTGACACTTCTCGCAGGTGATCCCCTCGTACTTCTTCCCTTTGTACTTTCCGCAAGCGCACTCGTAGTCATTCTCCGGTCCGAAGATCTCCTCCGCGTATAGACCGCCCCGTTCAGCCCGGTGGGTCCGATAGTTGATCGTCTCTGACTCGATAACTTCCCCGTGCGACCAACTAACTATCACAGACGGAGACGCAAGCTGAAGCTTCACCCGCTTGATATCATCGCCAGAAATCAATAGGCTCACCCCTCATTAGAAGACCTTCGCCGCCAACCGATAGTTGATCGCCCTTCACGAAAAAGCCCCGCACTCCACGGGGCCAAGTAACAACGCCATGCCCATTACACTCTGATAGCAAAAAATGTGGACCTGCAATCACTCACTCCTCAGCCTTGGAGGTGGGGGTTGTCTTTTCCTTGCTCTTACTTCGGTAGTCGGTCGTGTAATAACCACTCCCCTTGTAAATCACTCCGATACGGGGGAGGAGACGCCTTGTCGCCTGGCTCCCACAATTAGGACACACAGCGGGAGAGCCGTTGCCGTTTTCTTGCAACAGCTTGAATACGGAGCCGCATTGTTTGCACCTATAGCGATAAAAAGGCATACCACCCC
>JAGLXM010000285.1 GCA_023132915.1 Candidatus Bipolaricaulota bacterium | reverse complement strand
CGACGGAAGGACAACCCGTAGTGTTTAAAAAAGCAGGTTCGTCTTCCCGCGTTGCGATCGTGGCACGCTCAGCAAAAGGCAAAGCCCAAGCCACAGAGATAAGGTGTGTGTCCCTCGAATTTTATTTCACTTCCTGTGCGGGGCCTGGGTTGGTAGATATTCTCTTGCCCAAATCTGATAGTATTTCTCA
The DNA here is from genome assembly GCA_023132915.1 of Candidatus Bipolaricaulota bacterium. Taxonomy (GTDB): domain Bacteria; phylum Bipolaricaulota; class Bipolaricaulia; order UBA7950; family UBA9294; genus UBA9294. The sequence continues at coordinate 830 of JAGLXM010000285.1, read as the reverse complement.
GTGTGAAGCTCAAATCCTTGATTCGCTTTTTCAATTTGTTGCCGCAGCCACTCATCTTGGCCAAGTTTCTTGTATTCGTTTGCCCTCTCAATCATCCTTGTATTCTCTTTGACTTTATCACAAGGGAACTCGCCACAGTCAAAGCAGATATCGAGTTCACGTTCCTGGCAGCAATTCCGTATTTCACATTCAGGTCTTCCATCCCCACCCTTGCAACATTTTCGACAGACAAGCCAGGTATCATCCTTACTGAAGAATTCTAGCCCCTTCATGAACTCAGCATAATTAAACTCTTTAACCGATCCGGGCATCCAGTGATGGAAGCCCTGAGAATTTACCCACTCTAAAAAAAGGTTGCTAGCTCCCTAAATTCGGTATATCTACACCATCTGGCACAAGTTCCGCCATAAACACCACAATAGGTAATCAACTGTTCTGGCTTCACAATTCACCCCTTTTTCCCTCGAAGTCGTGTCGGCTGCGGTGAGATGTTAGGCCGCCTCGCCCTCGTTTTCGACCACATACACTCGCCGCTGCGCTCCCCCTGGGCGAATCACCTCTTTCTCCAGGTGCATACCAACCTTGATGGCAACCCGCTCTGATGCTTCATTCTCCGGCTCGATCAGAGCGATGAGTCGCTTCACGTCCATTGCTTCAAAGGCAAACCGCTTGATGGCTTGTGCCATCTCTGTGGCATAGCCTTTTCCCCACACCGATGAGACCAAGACGTAGACCAGTTCGATTTCCGGTCTACCTTCCACTTCTTTTTCAAGCAGGCCGCAATGTCCTACAACGCGGTCCGTTTCTTTCTCGATCACGGGCCACAGGTC
>JAGLXM010000284.1 GCA_023132915.1 Candidatus Bipolaricaulota bacterium | reverse complement strand
CAAGCGAGAGCCCGCGATCGGAATCGAACCGATGACCTCTCCCTTACCAAGGGAGTGCTCTACCGCCTGAGCTACACGGGCGTTTCGGTAGGTAATAGTGTAACCGAAACCCCCAATCGCTGCCAAATGGAGGGGGAGGGATTCGAACCCCCGTAGGCAGCTGCCAACGGATTTACAGTCCGCCCCGTTTGGCCACTTCGGTACCCCTCCAAAACACAACCCCAGAGCCAGCGGCCAGAGTTGAACTGGCAACCTACTGATTACAAATCAGTTGCTCTGCCAATTGAGCTACGCTGGCATCTGACCCAATCAGTGATTCATTTTAACGGAGGGGCCCAGCACTGTCAAGATGCGATCGCAAGCCAGATCCTCCTCTTTCGCGGGTTTTCTAGACGGCAGAGTCCAAAGACAGTCGAACTGCACCCGAAAAGGGAAGGTAGACGGTCATGGAGAGGATGACTTTTGGGCGAATCTGTGCCTCTATTGTTGTCGAGGACTCGGAGGACGTTCTCAAATCCTTTCGTCAAGCGGCGGCGGTAGCGGCCTAAATTGATCGCCTGAGATGGCCGTGAATCGCCTCTTGCTGGGCAAACCCGGAAGATGTATGGTGAGATAGGGTGGTCGCGGTGAGACTTGGGCGCATTGTGACAATGGTTGTTCTCCTAGTAGCTCTCCTGATCTTGGCAACTGCCTGCTTTCTTGCAAACTCGTATCCCGTAGCGACTTTCACTTGGGTTCACGAATCCCCTTTTGTAGTCTCCTTTGACGCATCGAACTCTTCTGACCCTGATGGAATCATTGTCTCCTACGGCTGGGACTTCGACGACGGGACAACTGCTACTGGCAAAGAAGTCCAGCATACATTTATCTCGCCAGGTGACTACGATGTTTGCCTAACCGTCACAGATGAGAAGGGCAAGAGAGCGTCCATAACACATACCGTTCATGCAGTAAGAGAACTGATGGTTCCAAGTGAATTCTCATCAATCCAGAGGGCTATCGATGATGCTGAGGATGGAGACGTTATTATCGTTTCCCCCGGCACTTATCAGGAGAACATAGACTTCCGCGGCAAGGCGATCATTGTCCGGAGCGAGGACCCTAGCAATCCGACAATTGTGGATGCAACCATCATCACAGGCCGACACAGTGATCGCCCCATCGTTACTTTTTCTAGTAGCGAGACCAGGGCGTCGGTGCTAGAAGGGTTCACCATCCAAGGTACGCTTCAGTTCGCGACACTCTGGGGAGGAGGAATCTATGTTAACACGGCCTCCCCTACAATTCGGAAGAACGTCATCTGGAATAACGGAGCAGATTTTGCAGGCGGCGGCGTCTATCTCCGTGAATCATGTGCCCACATTCTGGGCAACCACATATCAGGTAACCAAGCGCAACAAGGAGGAGGATTGGAAGCTGCTGGTCGCACCTACTTTCCAACGATTGAGGGCAACACATTCATAGGCAATATTGCCGAAGCAGGGGGAGCCATCCATTTAACCTCTGCAGATCCGGGGAAAGAGCCAGCTAACGCATTGCCAACCAAGTTGTCGAATAACACCTTCGACTCGAATATCGCAACCGGTATGGCGGGAGGAGCCGCTGTTTACGTCATGTACGATTGCAAGTTGGAACTCGATGTCCCAGATAGCAATACATACTTGAATAACCAGCCGGATGACATTTTCTACGAGGTTCCACCATAAAACTGATCGATTGAAGCAACCTTCCACTGGTAACATCCCATACGCATGCTAAACATGCACGTACCGCATATCGCTACATACAGGCACCTAGCCGCCACAGGCTACAACCACCCACATGGTCGACTGAGGGGCCGTGAATCGCCTCTTGCCAGACAACCCATGAAGATGTATGGTGAGAGAGGGTGATTGTGGTGGCGGAATTCGAGCCTTTGATTGATAAGCGGTATCTGCCAGATCCTGTAAAGGTTGCGGAGAAGAAAAGGAGGAAAGAGGTAGGAAGAAAGGCAATGAGATTGATATGGATCGGCCTTGGAACTTTCGTGTTTATCTTGATCTTGGTCAGTATGAACCAGGTAAAGGAAGACAAGCCGAAGGCGCCACCGGCAGTGGAGTCCTCTACTACGGTGGCCTCATCTGCTGAGAAAGCTCCGAGCAAACAGACAACTAGAGCCGCTACTCCAAAGAGACAAACAGCCAGACCGTTGGAGTACCAGTTGGCGCTTATCAATGTCGGCCGCTTTGTACCAGAAGATGATCTCTCTGTGGCCCGGTTTCGATACCTTCTGAGGACGATTGAGTCGAAGACATTCAATACTCAACAAGAGATTGCTGATATGACGGTCCAGGGGCAAAAACTACTCAGAGAAGAGTACGGAAAGGAAGTAAAACTCCTTGAACTGATGGAGGCAGCAAACGACTCCATCCCGCCTGATTACAGGATGAAGTATGCAGAGGTTATGGCGGCGCTAGTAGTCCTAACGGGTACTCTCTAATAGCTCTCGCAAGGACGCTGGACGACGGGAACCCTAAAATCCTTTCGCCAAGCGACGGCAGTAGCGGCCTAAGTTGATCGCCTGAGGGCCGTGGATCGCCTCTTGCCAGGCAACCCATGAAGATGTGTGGTAGAAGATGGTTTCCAGAAAGGCTTTCTGGTCTGTAAAGACGGGATAGCAGACATAGAAATACGAAGGTGAAAATATGGATGAAGGTCTTTTCGGCACTCCCCCGGTGTTTGCAATTGCGCTGTTGGTTGCACTAGCTCTTGTGATTTACGTCGCAGAGTTCGCTCCACGCTCTGTAGATAAGATCCAAGCAGCACATCCGGAATGGAGTCATAGAATATGTGAGCTCGTCGCTGAACGCACAATCCAGACTGGAATGACGGAAGAGATGGTGCGCGCAAGCTGGGGTGGCCCCACTCGCATTCACCGGTCAGTTGGCTCCTGGGGAGTGCACGAGCAGTGGGTGTACGGCACCTACTCGAAATATGGCTCGCCGACGTATCTCTACTTCGAAAACGGGAGACTTACGAGTTGGCAAACCTAGGTCTATACGCACATTCACGATCCGGAGGTGGAGGAGGCATTGAAATCCTTTCGCCAGGTGAAGGCGGTAGCGGGTGGGCCTTGCCCGTACTTCTGAAAGGAGGAAATCTATGCAAGATGACAGTTCAGTACTAATTGTCCTCGGAGTGGCGATACTAGCGGCTGTCTTTGTGGTCGTCATCGTCACCTCAGTAAGGCCAGATGAAGCGGCCATCCGAGAAGCAATAGCGTCCGGCAGGGTTACATACGGAATGAGCGAGAAGCAAGTCATCCAGGTATGGGGCGAACCCGATACGCTTGAACCAAAGGTTACAACAGTGCCACTGGGCAAGGGGGATCAGCTTGCAGAGTTTTTCAAAGGGCTTTCGCAGTCTCGTTTAGAGCGGGCCTTAGCCGGGAAGACCTTGTACACCTACACGATCTGGACTTACCGCAACCCGTGGCGCACTGTGACATTCGACGATCAAGGCCACATAGTGGTGGACTGGTTTCCAAAGGACTAAATCGACATGAACCATCTCGAACAACTCGTTGCCGAATGGCTGGAATTCAAGGGCTACTTCGTCCGGCGCAACGTCAAGGTCGGCAAGCTCCCCCACGGTGGACACGAGGGTGAGTTGGACGTTGTGGCCTACCATCCCATCGAGAATCGTCTTATCCACATTGAGACTTCAACGGACGCCAGTACATGGCTGAAACGGGAGGAGAGATTCAAGAAGAAATTCGAGACTGGCCGCAAGTATATCATCCCGGAGATCTTGCCTTGGCTCCCGCACAACAAGCGATTCGAGCAATGGGCCGTTCTCTGGGGGAGCGATAGACACCATCCCGAAGTCGGAGGCGGCAAGGTTATCCCGGTCCGAAAACTCTACCGGATGATTGCTGAGAGTATTGCTAGTCTTGAGAACCAAGGGAACCGTGCGGTCCCTGAGCAGTTTCCGCTATTGAGGACGATGCAGTACACCCTCCAGTTTGTCGAACCGTCCACCAAGCGAAGAGATAGCGGTGTAGCATGAGAACCTGCACGGCGTATGGGAACTAGCGCAAGAGCTTTCTACGGCGAGGGTGAGCGATAACGGAAAGGAGGTGTCGTGAACAGGCAACGATGGTTGAGCCTCTTGGCTGTGATCGTAGTCGGCGTGTTTATTGCGTGCCTCGTAGCCCCACGGCTTAGTAATTACGTTCCCAGTAGTTACGTTCCTACCGAAAGGCAAAGTGTTGAGACTTCGACTAGCAGCGTACCCGTTAGGCAACCAAGCTACATTAAGGACGTTGTGGCGTACCGCGAGGGATACAAGGCGTTCTTTTGTTATTTCGTTTTAGCCGACGCAGAGGGAAGAGAAGTGGCTTGTAACGGCTCACTAACCGTGGAATTGCACGGGGGATACCAAACTCCGATCTACAAAAGCAATCTGTACGCATACGCTCACGACTTCCGGTGGGCTACAGTGGGACTGGGTTCTTTCGAGAGAGAGAGGTTGATCTATTCGTTAGGTCGGATCACGTATGATTCTTTTTCGAGGCAACCGATCAGCTCAGTAGGTGAGGTTACAATCAGATTTACACCGGCGAAGACGGGCAAGGTCTTGATTGGCAAGGCATCATTGATCCTAGACGAAGATTGAAAGGAGACGGTGTAGTCTTTTGAGCGTGAACAAAGCAAGGGGAGTGCTCTACCTGGTAGCCAGGCTCCTTGGCGACGTGAACGCAGTCCAGAAGGGGAAAGTCGGTAAGCGCGTCTTGCGGCGAGTTGCCGGAAAAGGGACAGGCCGGGCGTTAAGGCGGTTGTTCAAGTGATTGAAAGCCTCCGTGCGATGCTAACTCCGATCACAACGCACAAAACATGAGAACTCCTCTTGACGGTTGCGGTATTATATCGTATCTTGAGACTGGGAGTGGCGCGTCTCTTGAGTCTTGGATCTCGCCGATCCTTTCATGGTTCGCCGCTCTCAAGGGCGGGTGATGCTCTAAACTCTTGTGCAACTCCATTGAGTATCGCCCGCCTGTTAGGGGGAAGAGAAATGATAAGCATGAAGCGTTTCACGTTGTTTGGATTGACAAGGATGTTTCACCTCACACGCTACGCCACTCGTTTGCAACGGACCTCTACCGGGAGACAAGTAAGATTCGACTGGTTCAGAAGGTGCTTGGGCACTCCGACCTCTCGACTACGATGATCTATACGCACATTCACGACCCGGAAGTGGAAGAGGCGTTGAAATCCTTTCGCCTCCCGGCGAGCGTCACAGCATAAGAAGGGGAAACAGTAGACCCCACCCGACTTGAAAGGGATAAGGGAACTGCATTATTGGGACTGGGCGTCCCCAACTTGTCTACCCAAGGCGATTTTCTTTCCCAATCAAAATCCGTTTTCATCTGTTCTGTAATAGTCATCCTGAAAAATTCTGTGGGGTGTCCTAGGCGATTTTCCTGCTAGTTTCCAACAGGTCCTAACCGCCCGATTGGGGTGTTGTCCATTTTCACTTCACCTCGTTCGGGGCGGCGTCGTTGGCTTCGCCCCATTTTTAAATCGCCACCGGTTGGTCAGACAACAGCTACTACTTCTGAGAAAAGAGCTAAGCAGGCATCCGCAGAATAAAGTCACGGACTCCCATGATCATCACTTTTACTTGTTCGGCGCTATACTTGTCGAAATTCCCGTGGGCCGCATTGTTCCTAATATCAAGCCACGCAGTAACGCTCTTCTTATCACCCTTCCCCAAAACGCCTTCCTTGGCGAGATCCTGGTTCATTCTCTCCGCTTTCTTTGCGCGGGGATCCTTGCTTGAAGAGACTTCCGTTTCAATTCCATGTTTCACGCAGAGCTGCCGTAAGTGCGATTCCAAGGCTGCTCCAACAACAACGGCTGCGGGGTCTTTGTAGCCCTCATCAAGCAGGTGCTGGGCCATTTCGACAAAGTCAGAAAACAGCTCCCCATGGATCAGTTCACTTGCTGTTTCGAGAAAATCTGCCTGGAGCGCTGATCGAAGCGCTGTCACTATCCCCGCAATTGGTGCAATCTTAGGGTCAAGATAGTCTCCTGCCTCTATACTCGCTACTTCTTTGGCATAGCGCGAGTTCTTCCCTGCAATTTGCTCGATCGTTGACTTCGCCAAAGTAAGAAACTCATATATTACAGCGATGTCTATGTAGTCGTACCTGGGTTTCCGTAGGGTTATTTCTACTAATCTCGACCACTTACTAGCAAGCGCATCCAACTGCTCAATGAACTTCTCTCGAATTGCTCTCTCCATTCTCCCTCTGCCTATTTAGTCAGGAACAATCTTGTGCGCTGCTTTTTCTTCCTTCTTAACATACGTCTCCAACGCCTCTATCGCAACGAAGTTGAGCGATTGTTCTCTCACCTTGAGTTATGTACGGTCGGGCCATGGGCCCTTGATGTTTGCCGGGTCATTGGCGTTTACCACTTTAAGGAATTCCTGATCATCCGCATAACGAGGCATAGTTGTCTTCAAGTTCATCTCGGTCAAGGGCGCCCCACCTCATTTTTTTCAGTATCCTACTCTACTGTCGCACGACTTGTCACGCAAACCCGTAAGACACAGGCCTAGAGGGAAGTTCGGTACCGACCTGGTAACCATGGTAACCCACTAGTACTGCGCATTGTAACTACCGGTTACCGCATCAACTTCCGGCTAATCACTACCACAGTCAGTGCCATTAACACACCACCGACTACGGCTTCTATAGAGGTCAACGCTTTCCCCAATAGGCGGCCAGGACGAATATCTCCAAGGCCTAGTGTAGTGAAAGTAGTCACGCTGAAGTGCATTGAGATCACCCAGTTGGACAGCGTCCAGACGCTCTTCACCGTTCTCCCAATTAGGCTGGGAAATCCTGCGTACAACCCCCCGAAAAGGACAATCAACACAAACCAACTCATCAAGGGTCGCACAAGGCTCGTTCCGTAGGCGATGGGAAGCCGCAAGAAAAGGATCTCAAATGGATACCCTGCAATAGCCATAAGTCTCTCTCGACCCGGACTTGCCAAGCGAGATCGGCGCTGCCACAGCTTTTCGAAATAGTAAGCAGCGTCAGCGCGTTCACGCTCGTCCCCTTTCGCGAAGGTCCTTCTGGCAAAAGCCCAAAACGAGCTTCCTGTAGACCAGTTTTTTAAAGTTACTCCCTCGCGGTTCCTCTCCCACCATAAGATGGTGGGTCTTCCGTCTCCTAGGTAAATGAAAGATGCCTCAGCCCCCTCGAAGGTACCGTCCCCCTCGATCGTGGCGTCCACGAAGAAAACGGTCCTCTTGAACGTGGCGCCCCCGAAGACAGCGCCCCCCTCGATCGTCGCCTCCCCGAAGTCAGCGTTCCCCTTGAACGTGGCGCCCCAGAAGGAAGCGCCCCCCTTGAACGTGGCGTGCCCGAAGGAAGCGTACGCCTTGAACGTGGCGCCCTCGAAGTTAGCGCCCCCCTTGAACGTGGCGTCCCTGAAGTCAGCGCGCCCCTTGACCGTGGCGCCCTCGAAGTTAGCGTCCCCCTCGATCGTAGACTCTGCCACGATGAGGGCCCCGCTTATTTCCCTGGGAAGAATAAGTTCGGCTTTCCCGCTATGGACCGCCAACCCCGTGGGGAAGACATACCCTGTGAACTCATACTGCGCATTGCGCTCATCCGTCGGCCCCTCCTCACCGATCTGGGAATAGAATGCCTGCTTGAAGCGTTCAATATCCTTTTCGCCTGGTTCGTGGAAGATGCAAAACTTCGAGCCTTCCCCAGCGGCAACCCTGCAACGGTAGTCTTGATCCAAGTCGGACCGCCATTCACACTTGCTCATGAGCTTCACCGGCTAAACGGCCACCATCGACGACGATGATCAGGAGGAGAATAATACAGGCTCGATACTTCCCCGTAGCAAGTAGGTACTGAGAAGCGATTCTCATGATCGGCGTCCTCCTTTTCTGACCAAGCTCACTACGACAACGCTAGTGACATGGCATTGTAGGGGGACATCGCATGGGGAGTCAACCCTAAACCAGACTATATGAAAATTGGGAACAACATGGAAACTTTGCCAAAAAGCAGCTGGCGGGATACCTAACAGCCTTTTCGTAATCGTTTATAGGACACCCAAGAGTAGCGCCAGGAAGATGGCCCCAACTAGTCCTAGTGCAATCAGTAGATACACCAACCAAATCGCCATAAGGTCCTCCTTATGATGAGCTAAGATCTATGCTTTCTTATAAACGGCCACCAACGCCGGCGAGGTTTCGGTGCTGCAAGGACGAGCTGGATCAGTTCCTCAACCCATTTAGGAAGAGACGCCGCTTCTCCTCCTAGCCCACCCGTCGCATGCTCTGTCTACCGTGACATCACCGTAAAGGGAAGGTCGCGTGAACGTTTGAAGATGGACTATTGTTACCGGACAGACAGAAGTTGTACCATGCACCAACACAAAACAGGGTAGTTAGACGGTCTTTGACAGGGGAAGAATCGCACAAAGAAAGATTGGCACGCCACTTGACAGTTGAACTGGCAACCTACTGATTACAAATCAGTTGCTCTGCCAATTGAGCTACGCTGGCATCTGACCCAATCAGTGATTCATTTTAACGGAGGGGCCCAGCACTGTCAAGATGCGATCGCAAGCCAGATCCTCCTCTTTCGCGGGCCGTCAAACTCGGCAAGGAAGATTCCCTGCCACCTCCCCGAAAGGAGTTTCCCTTTTCTTCGAAGGCGACCTGCACAGACCCTCCGATCAGGGCAGCTTTAACATGAGCAGGGGAATTGCCTTCCGCATGGGTCAAGGGATGGTCCTCCAAGACACACTCCTCCAGGAACGAGCCGATGTCGTGCACAACTGCCGGGTCGGCCCGCTCGTTAATCATCAGACCCGCGGTGGTGTGAGGACAGTAGATGAAACAGATCCCTTCCCTTGCGTCCGATCGAGTAAGTGTGTCCTGAATGAGGCTGGTGATATCGAGAAACTCAGTCCTGCGGTGAGTAGTGAGGGAAACTTCTTTCATTCCTCTTTGTGCAACGCCGCCTCGAGCTCGGTGCGCAGTCCCTCTTTATCCGCGATCCCCTGAGTGCGCAGGATTATTTGACAATACGCCTCATCCCTTTCGCCCTGAATCATACTGACGATATGTACATCATTTTTCTGTAGGATTTCAAAAACCTTAAACAGATCGTCGGTGTCATGGCGCACCTTTACAGTGAGCCGGGTCCCCTCAAGGCCGATCCCAAGGGCGCGGGCAAGAGCGCGAAGGATCTCACTCTGGGTAATGACTCCGACCAAGCGACCATCATTGACCACCGGAAGGAGAACCAACTGGTTCCCGAGGAGGATGAGGGCCGCCTTTTCCAGAGTATCGTTAGGGGAGACAGCAAAGCGGGCCTCGAAACAGACCTTCTCAACCGGGACCTCCCAGTCGGTCACCTCCTTTAACGCCCCTTTGGTGATAAATCCCTTAAGAGCGCCCTCGGCAGTTGTGATTAAAAGGAGGCCGAAACCATTCTCCTCCATCACCTGTTTGGCCTGACTCAGTGGGGCATCAGCCAAAACCGTGACCGGATCCGGGTGCATGTACCGTCCAACGTTCATTCGGCTTCTTTGGACAAAACGATTATCTGCTCCTGCAAGTTTGCAGGGACCTGCTGATACTTCAAAAAGTGCATCTGAAAAGTTGCCCGCCCTTGGGTAAGAGACTTGAGGTCAAGCGCGTAGCTCTGCAATTCGGCCAGAGGAACCTCAGCGCGCACCGTCGTGACCCGACCGGAGGGCTCCATCCCAAGGATCCGACCACGACGCCCATTTAAATCACTGACGATGTCTCCGGTGTGATCATCCGGAACGCGCACCTCCAGGTCCATCACCGGTTCGAGAAGGCAGGGGCTTGCTTGGTCAAACGCCATCCGGAAGGCGTTCCGTGCGGCCAACTTAAACGCCAGCTCAGAGGAGTCAACTGGGTGGAAACTCCCATCATAAACCGCCACCACAACGTCGGTAACCGGATACTTTGCCAGGTTCCCCTCCTCCATTACCTCAATGACTCCCTTCTGTACCCCAGGAATGTATTGTCCGGGGATCGACGCACCTTTAATCTTGTCGATGAACTTGAACCCTTCGCCTTGGGAAAGTGGCTCAATCCGTAGGCAGACCTCGCCGAACTGACCGCGGCCACCAGTCTGCTTCTTATGCCGGTACTTGGCGGTCGCCTTCTTCCGAATTGTCTCCTTATAGGGAATACGCGGGCGACGCGTCTTAAGCGAGACGTTGTAACGGTTCTTCAGCCGATCGATGAAGACCGAGAGATGGACATCACCCATCCCCCACAGGATCATCTCTTTCGTAACCGGGTCTCGCTCCACACGCACCGTGGCCTTAGTCGAGGCGAGCTCCTTCAGTGCGGTGCTCATCTTCTCCACGTCGGACTGACTCTTGGGAAGAATCGTGCGGGAATAGACCGGTTTGGGGAACTCGGGCATCAAGAACGGCTCGGCATCCGACTGTGCGGCCAAGGTAACCCCTAAGGGGAGATCCTCCGCCTTGCCAATGGCAACGATCGCCCCGCTTTCTGCTTGGGAGACGCGCTTCTGCTTTGTCCCTTCAAAGGTGTACAGGTCGCGAACTTCCACCTTATGTCCAGAGGAAAGATCAAAGCATATCCCTCCTTCCTTGAGCGTCCCCTGAAGAACACGCACGTAGGTAAGGCGACCAAGATAGGGATCACTAGCCAAGTTAAAGACGACAGCGGTGCATGGAGCATCGGCTTCTTGTGCGGGGGCAGAGGCTAAGTTGACAAAGGAGTCCATCAATAGATCAAGCCCTTTTTCCTCCGCAGCCGAACCACAGAGGACCGGGACTAGTGCTCCTTCAGAGATGCCCTTAGACAGCCCGGCATTAAGCTCAGCAGAGGTGATCTCCTCCTCCTCGAGGAACTTCATCATTAACTCGTCATCAAGCGTAGAGACTTCCTCTAACAAAAAGTTTCGCCATTGGTCAACGGCACTCCGCAAGTCAGAAGGGATCTCCTTCTTTGACTTATCAGAAAAGTAAATAGCCCTGTTTGCCAGTACATCCACTACTCCAGCAAAGGCCCCGCCCTCCACGATCGGGAGATGCAGCGGGACAAACTTACCCTGGAAGTGATCGCCCAATGAGGAGAGAATCCCATCGAAATCGGCGTTCTCCTTATCGAGCTGGTTAACGAAGACGGCGGTCGGACGTTGCGCCGCCCCTGTGAGCTCCCACGCTCGCTCGGTGGTAACCTCAACCCCTTTCTCTCCATTCACCACGATTAGGCAGAGATCAGCGACAGGAACCGCCTTGTACATCTCCTCCACAAACTCGTCTCCACCTGGGGTATCTAACAGGGTAATCCGTGTTCCCTTGACCACGCAGGAACCAAACCCCATATCGATCGAGTATCCCCGATCCTTCTCCTCCTGGGAGGTGTCAAACGTGATCTGGTCTTTAATGCCGCCTTTCTTCAATAGCGAAGTGGCGAGGGTTGTTTTGCCGGAGCCGGAATGTCCCACAAAGCATACGTTCCTCGCTTGCCCCATCGAGTACCCCCCTTGTGTATCTTTAAAGAATTCCCAGGCAGTATACCCATCAAGCAGCAAGTTGACAAGCTTTGCGACGTCAAGCCAACTTAAACGCCCTCTTGCAAAGAGGCTGGGGCGATCCGATGCGTGGATAGGGTTGCACCTCGGCCTTGCGGCCTGCAAGAGAAAAGACCCAATTAGGCAACCTTCCCACCGTGCCGGTAGGGGCGGTGCTCATTATAGGCCATCTTGGCCCGGAGAGCTCCGTCGATATCCAGTCCCATTCCACCGGCGAAGTCGAGGAGGCGGATGACGACGTCGGCCAGTTCTTCCTCCATCCGGGAGAAAGCTGGAATATCTTTACTTTCGGGGTTTCCCTCCCGGTAGGCCTCCATCGCCTCGGCAAGTTCGGTTACCATCAGCATCAGCACCTCGCCGGTTGAGCGTGGAGACTCCCACCAGCCGTGCTCGACCGCAGTACGGTGAATTGTATCTTGAATCTGGGCTATTGTCATTTAGAATCGCTCCTCTTGGATAGGTTCCGATAAAAAGAGGGTAGCCTGTCACTCGACAGACGACAAGGCCTGATGTGGTTGTCAACTCGGAGAGCACACGTTAGGCTGTAGTGAAAAATAAAAAGGGGGTAGTCTATGCATCTGCTAAAAGGACTGAGAATCCTGTGTTTCAGTCTTTTCTTATTCACAATCCTTCCCACATCACTGCTCGCCGATGATCTCACCGTATCTGGCCCGCTACATCTTGGAATCTTTGCCGATCTGCACGCGCACGACACTAACTCTCCAAATGAGAAGCACGTCTATACAAACTATGGTCAGCGGTTACAGGCATTCGTGGAGGCGATGAATGCGTGGCCGGCCGATCTAGTCATACAATTAGGAGACTTCGTTAATGGTCGTTATGTCATGCCTCCACTGTACGGCGATCCAGAGCGCATACCTGGTATTTTGGAGGAGGTAGAAGCGATTTACGCCACGTTCAACGGACCGCGTTACTACGTCCTCGGGAACCACGACGTGTACGATCTGTCCAAGGAGGAGTTTCTCGAACGTGTCGGGGCCTCTTCAACATATGAAAGCTTCGATGCCGGTGCCTACCACTTCGTGATCCTCGATGCTCAGTACAACAAGAAGGAAGAGGACCTCAGCCACGCCTTCTGGGTTGTGCAAGGGAACATCCCGCAAGCTCAGCTTGACTGGCTACAAGAGGACCTCGCTGCAACGGATAAGCCGACGATCGTCTGCGTCCACCAGCGACTAGACGTAGACTTCCACATTCTCTCAGGCGGCCCTCAAATCGCCAATAAAGAGGAGGTCATGGCGCTCCTACGCGACTCCGGAGTGGTGATCGCTGTCTTCCAGGGCCATGATCATAAAAATGCTTATTCCCTGATCGACGGGATCCACTACGTGACCTTCGAGGAGCTTTTTGATCATCCCGGCGGGACCCCTCCCTCCTGGGCAAAAGTGACCTTGGATCCTGTCACCCGCACAATCCTCATTGAAGGAGAAGGTGAGCAAGCAGACTGGGAGCTCCGGTACTAATCTTTTAGGAAAGACGGATGTCCGGTTTAAGGAAGATCGAATAACGGGGGTAAACGCTGGTCCAATCAAGGTGGCTGACCTTTCTAATCACCGGAGTTTCCCTCTTTGTACTCTTTGTTGCTGCACTCGCTGAGGAGCCCAACTCTCCCGATGTCACGCGCATCGGCATTTTCGCTGACCTCCACGCCCACGATGCGGACTCGCCGCTCGAGGGAAAGACGATGACCAACTACCCACAGCGCCTATCCGCGTTCGTGGAGGCGATGAATGCGTGGCCGGCCGATTTTGTGATCGAGCTCGGAGATTTTGTCAACGGCTGGGTCGTCCTCGGGGCCAATCTAGGTGATCCGTACCGCATCCCGCAAATCCTGGAGGAGGCCGAAGCGATCTATGCCCGCTTCGACGGTCCCCGGTATCACGTGATAGGAAATCACGACGTCTACAACCTCTCCAAAGAGGAGTACCTGGAGCGCGTCAATATCACGAGCACCTACTACAGTTTCAATGCCGGTGCCTACCACTTCGTGGTCCTCGACGTCCAATACGATGAAGAAGGAAACGACCTTGCCTATACCTACACCGGCGTGCGCGGGTTCCTCCCACAAGTGGAGCTTGACTGGCTGTGTGAAGACCTCTCGTCTACAGACGATCCGACTATCGTCTGCGTTCATCAGATGCTCGACACAGAGCCTACACAGGCCGGGTGGACCCTCATCGGCAACAACAAGGAAGTGCAAGGGGTGCTCGCTGAAAGCGGGGTGGTGATCGCCGTCTTTCAGGGGCATGATCATGCCAACAGGTACTCGCTGATCGACGGGATCCACTATATCACCTTCGAGGCGCTCGTCGATGAAGGGGCCCCGCCCTCGTGGGCAAAGGTCACCCTTGATCAGGTATCGCGCACGATCGAAATCGAAGGGGAAGGCGACCAAGCGTATTGGCACCTGGAATACTAAAGCCTTCAGGAGGTCATTATGATCGTCGATTTTGCTATCTCCCCGATCGGGGTGGGCGAATCCTTAAGCGCCTATATTGCTGAGGTCTTCAAGATAATCGAGGAGAGCGGCCTTCCCTACAAGCATCACGCCATGGGAACGAACATCGAAGGCAACTGGAACGAGGTGATGGGAGTGATCAAGGCCTGCCGCGATCAAATGCTCAAGCAGACAAACCGCCTCTCGATCTCGATCAAGATCGATGAGCGAACGGGCGTAACAGACGGGCTCAAGAGGAAGATCGCCTCGGCCAAGGAGAAGATGGGTTGATGCTTCAACTAACCCTGATCAACAAGGATCGGAATGTTCTGATAGATAGATTCCTAAATAAGGAGCACATCGCCGGCTATATTCACTGCATGATCGGCGATACGTTCAAGGTTCTTTAAGACTTCCACATAAAGGATCCCAGCAGCCGGCTCGCAGATTCCTTCCTCCAAACGCTCAATGTGACGGCCCTTATAACGGACCTCTAGCTGGTCGACCTCCTCCTCCAACTCCATGAGCTCTTCATCTAAGGTGCTCTCCTCATTCTTGAGGATTTGGAGTGAAAAACGGTAGAGATGAAGCGATTTTTCGAACATATCGGTAAGATTACGCTGCGCCTCCGCAGAGAAGGAAAATCCCTTCTTAATCATAGACTCAGCCCGCTCGGCGATGTTCACCGCGTGATCGCCTACTCGCTCAATATCACCTGTGATATGTTGGAAAGCGTGCAACCGTCGTGCATCGCGGACGGGCAGCATTGCTCCGTCAATCCGATCAAGGAAGTTGTCTATCACCTTCTCTAAAGCATCTACAGCTTCCTCTGTCTCAAGGACCGTTTTCACGTGGATAAGGTCTGCATGTAAGAGCGCTTCCTGACACGAATGAAGCATCGTACCGGTCAACTCTCCCATCCTTAGAAGCTCATGCCTCCCTTGATCGACCGCGATCGACGGGGTGTTTAGAAACTCCTCCCCCAGGAACCTCGGTGAGGTATCTACCCTGATCTCTTTCCCAGGAATAACCCGTCTGGCAAACCAAACAAGACCCCCAACACACGGCAAGAGGAGAAGCGTAACGGTAACGTTGAATAGACTATGCGCGTTTGCAATCTGTCGGGGGAGCGTCCCCGCCGTTGTTGTAACAAGTGCCGAATAAGGGGAAACAAACGGAAGAAAGAGCGCAACGCCAAGGACGTTCACCAACACCTGGGTGACTGCCAGCCGCCGCGAGGAAAGAGAAGAACCGATCGAGGCGATCACTCCTGTAATCGTCGTACCAATATTCGCTCCCAAAATGAGGGCGATCGCCGCCGGGAGTGTAAGAATGCCCGCACTTCCCATTGCAATCACCATGGCGGTCATCGCCGACGAGCTCTGGATGATCGCTGTCACCCCGGCCCCAACGAACACCCCAAGAACGATATTGGACCCACAGGATTGCAGGAGCCGAAGAATCCCTGGAGATTCCGTAAGGCCTCTCAGCCCACTTGCGATCACATCCATCCCCAAGAATAGGATTCCAAAGCCCAGGATAACCCGGCCGAGATCACCCATGCGCTTCCCCCGGAAAACCTCTGCCAAGACAAAGCCGAACGCAATCACCGGGAGATAGTAGTGTCCGATCTTAAAAGCGATGATCTGCGCAGTCAGTGTCGTTCCAATCTCCGCACCGAGCATTACACCGATCCCCTGAGAGAGGGTCAACGCCCCCGCGTTGATCAACCCGATCAGAAGCACCATCGTCATGCTGCTCGATTGCAGGATCCCAGAGGTCAGCGCACCAACGACGGCTCCACGATAGGCCCGTCCAGTAAGCCGTTCGAGAAGGAACCGCATTCGCTCGCCGATGGCTCGCTTGAGGGCATTGCTTAACGTGCGCAGACCGAATAAGAAGAGTGCTAACCCGCCTACAGTGGAAAAGATAACGGTGATAATGCCCACCCGGCCCCCTCTCCTTTTCTCTCCTTGCCCTTAGATAAATAGATATTTTGACAGAAGTATATACAGAGGCGGCAAGTTACGACAAGGTGGAAGAAAATCCTCTTGAGACTGAGAATGCTGATCCTGGTCACTACCTCCGCACATCATCGGTAATAAAGGGCACATCCCCAAGATATTCACAGCGTGATCGCTGATTCGCTTGGGATCTGAGTAGCTTAACGATGTGGTTTGCCTCAGGACACCGCTTATGGCAAGATTTGAACCTATGGACAGAGAATGGGTGTGCCGCCTGCCGAAGTTCGACCTGCATGTTCACCTCGACGGTTCAATGCGGCCGGGTACGGTGATGGAGCTCTCACGCGAGCTGCCAAAGAATAGGAAGTTTCCCCGAACGCTCGACATCGAGGAGGCTCTCTTCCCGCCGCAGCGCTGTTCACTTGAGGAATACCTACAGGCGTTCGAGGTCACGGTCGCCGTTCTCCAAAGTGAGGCGGCTCTCGAGCGAGCGGCCTACGAGCTGTGCGAGGATGCGGCAAAAGAGAACATCATCTACATGGAGATCCGCTTCGCCCCACTTCTTCACCTACAACAGGGGCTGAGCCCCCAAGCTGTGGTGGAAGAAGTCCTCTCCGGGATGCGCCGGGCGGAAAAGAACTATCCGATTCGCACTGGCCTTATCCTCTGCGCAATGAAACAGGAATCGTCTGACCGCTCAAAACAGGTGGCAAAACTGGCTGCGGAATATCTTGGCAAAGGCGTGGTAGCGTTCGACCTTGCCGGTCCGGAGCGGAACTTCCCACCCACTCTTCACCGTGAGGCGATCGAGATCGTTAAGGAGGCCGGTTTGCATCTGACGATCCACGCCGGGGAGGGATGCTGCCCCGAGCAGATCAAAGAGGCGGTTGATCTAGGCGCCGAGCGGATCGGGCACGGGGTCTATCTCTATCAGGACGAGGCGACCGAGCAACGGGTAGCCAATATGGGAATCCCGCTTGAGGTCTGTCCGACGAGCAACCTCCAAATCTCAGGGGTGATGAATTCCTATGCCGATCACCCACTCAAGCGCTACCTCGATAAAGGGATTCGCGTGACCTTAAACACCGACAACCGCTTGATGTCACGGATCGACGTCACCCACGAGTTTGAGAAGGTTATCGAGGCCTTCTCCCTATCAAAGGATGAGGTCGGAGCGATCCTTCTAAACAGTGCCGAGGCAGCATTCACTACGCAAGAGATCAAGGCCGACCTGCAAAACCAAGTCGAAGCAGCGTTCACTGAGCGAAACTAACGGATCACTAGAACAGGCCGAGCTGATCATCTGCTTTTGCATCGAGAGGAAGCCTCACCTTTCCGTAAACGCCGTCATACCCCGGCTCGATCTTGAGGTCTCCAGAGCGCACCTTCATGATCCCTTGAAGGATTCGCGATGGAGTCTCCCTCTGCAGGTCTTCCTCTGACAGGTCGAGGAGGATGCGGAATTCATTCCCGTAGCGAGTGATCAAACGTTCGTACTCGCGGGCGACCCCTTTGGTGTTCGGCCCAATCCCGAGGGCCTGAGCGGTGATCTCCTCTAAAGGCACGAGACAGCGATAGGGGATCCTCTGCGCAGGACCATCTCCTGCCGCACGATCGGCGAGTTCCTCCACGCGGTGCATCACCCCGATCGTAAGCGGCTTCCCACAGACCGGACATAGGTTGCGGTTGGCTATCGCCTCGCGCGGGGAGAGAACGACCCCACAGACCCGGTGACCGTCGTAGTGGTACTTCCCTTCCTGGGGATAGAACTCGATCGTCCCCAAAAAACGAGCGGGATCGCGATCCTTCATCGCTGCGATGAGAGCATCGTAGCCTAGCTCAGGAAGGTCAAACAGGGTCGCTTCACGGCCGAGCTTTCCCGGAGAGTGGGCGTCGGAGTTGGAGACGAGCGTAAGTCGATCGAGAGATGAAAGCCGCCAGTTCATTTCAGGATCGCTCGATAGTCCGGTCTCGATGGCGAAGATCCTCTTCGTGTACTTTCCAAAGCACTCCTCAAGGGAGTCAAACCCTGATCTCGACCCGAAGACCGAGAACCACGGCGTCCAAACATGGGCAGGGATCACTTCCGCTGCTGGTTCAGCGTTCCAGACCGCCTCTACGAGCCGCTCTGCGGAGATCCCAAGGATTGGCCGTCCGTCGGCTGCAAGGTTCCCGATCTTAGAAAGCTCGCGGTTGATCCGTGCTGTTGCTTCCATAGAAGGAGAAAGGATAACGAGGTGGACCTTGCGCACCCGTCCCCCCTGACTCCAGATCGCGGAGACCTCCACGGTGAGCATGAACAGGGTCTCATCGTAGCGGTAGAGGCCGTTCTCCACCGGCTCAAGGTTATCTTGCAACTCCTTGTACCACTGTGGATGGGTGAAGTCTCCCGTTCCCAGAATGTCGATCCCCTTGATCTTGGCCCAATGAGCCAGAGTAGGTAGGTCTGTTGTCGGGCTCGTCGCCCGGCTGTAACGTGAGTGAATGTGAAGATCAGCGATCAGCCGCATCTCTTTCAGGGGGAAACGGTGCGCCAGAACAGTCGATGTCAAACGATTCTACAAACACAGTCGCGTAGAAGATCTCGCTTGAGTACTCCTGTGCCGTCACGGTGAACCGCGCCCGCTCTCCTGGTGTCAGCTCGGAGATCTCCACCGTCCCTTCTGTCAGACGAACGCCATCGGCGTTATAGAACTTCGCCTTCACCGTCACCGTGTGCAGGGGCTCAGTGTGCCGGTTCATCACCTCACCGGTAACCTCCACCGGCCAGCCGAGGGTGAGATTCCAAGAGCGGATGACCGCCGCCTCGATTACAGATACTTCCTTGGTCACCGTCCCGGAGACTCCGCGATCGTCGGTAACGACGAGGGTGACCTGGTACGTCCCCTCCTCAGCAAAACGGTGGATCACATCCTTCCACGGATGTCCTTCCGTCGTGGTGCCATCGCTAAACTCCCAGTAAAGCAAGGTGTTATAGTGATTAGGTACAGTCGTGGATTGAGAGATAAACCGGTAGTCCAACATCCCGTACATCCCATCGGGACACCAGGTGAAATCGGCCGTCGGTCGCACTACCGGACCAAAACAACCACCGACTAGAAGGCCCAACCCCACAATGACCACTAAACTAGATAACCCTCTCCTCATTGTCCCTCCTTGTCTGTTAGTGTAGGCTTACAGGTACATGCTAGCAAATTGCCCTCTCACTGTTCAAAAAGAAAGGAGTCTCTTATAACGATCTACTTAGTGTATACCTCACTCACTGGGAATACGCGGAGACTCGCCGAAGCGATGGCAGAGACACTGGGGGTAGAGGCGCGGAAGGTCAAGGGGGTCTCTACCGTGGATGGTGTTGACCTCCTATTCTTGGGAAGCGGGGTCTACGGGGGCCGACCGGCACGCAGCATGCGCGGATTCTTGCGCAAGCTTCCGTCCCTTGAAGAAGTGAAAGTCGCCTTGTTCGGGACCTACGGTACCTCTCCGCACCAACTCGATACGCTGGCGGGGCTAGTGCAGGAGAAGGGTGGAGAGATCCTCGGAAGGTTCAGCTGCAAGGGTCGTGACTGGTTCGCACTGGGATTAATCGGGCGAGGCCACCCAAGCCCGGCCGAACTTGAGGCAGCCGCTTCCTTCGCCCAGCAGATCCGCGACCGCGCAGAGAAATTGAGTGATCGAGAGAGTGAATGAGCGGGAGATTGTGGTGTTAAATCACTCACTCAGTCACTCACCCGCTAAATCGCTCAATGATTCAATCTCCTCGAAGCCGTTCCAGCCGAAGTGTTCGAGATCGATCCGTCCCCGCTCTTCGAAACGGATTCCCTCTTCTTCAAGTAGAGCGACCTGCGCTTTCCCGACGCTTGAGGTTCCTTTCGCGTTCACCACCCGCTGCCAGGGAACGGGCGGTTCTACCGTATGTGTACGCAGCGCCGCCAATGCCCAGCCGACCCGCCGCGGCGTGCAGGGCGGACCGACCAGATACGCCACCTGCCCGTAGGTGGCAACCTTTCCGGCTGGAACCCGTCGAATCACGTGATAGATCCTCTCATACAGACTGTCGCTCAAGATTGACCTCTTTGCCTATTTACGCCAACAGGAGTAGAGTAACGTCGGAGGGTGATATGTACAACATTGAACGTATCCATAATGATTTCCCCGTGCTTCACAAGATGCTCTTCTTCGCCACGGCCGGAGTGGGCCCCCTCCCGCGGGCAACAATTGTCGCAATGCAGCATTACTTAAAGGAGTTGCGCGTGGACTTCTCCAAGAATGCCTGGGAAAAAGATCCCAGAGATGAGGCCCGCACGCTTGCTGCACAGCTGATCCACGCCTCGCAAGATGAGGTCGTCCTCACCGACAGTACCTCTGCGGGAATCAACCTGCTTGCCGGGG
This sequence comes from Candidatus Bipolaricaulota bacterium, assembly GCA_023132915.1. Lineage (GTDB taxonomy): Bacteria > Bipolaricaulota > Bipolaricaulia > UBA7950 > UBA9294 > UBA9294. Next base: position 1,031 of record JAGLXM010000284.1, on the reverse strand, counting down.
CACTGCCCTGGAAGAGAGGTGAGAACATCGTATTAAACGACCTGGAGTACCCGGCGAACGTCTTTCCCTGGCTCTATCAGGCAGACCGTCACGGGCTTGAGGTAAGGATGATCCATTCACGAGACGGGGTCGTCCCACTAGAGAAGCTTATTAACGCCATCGACAAAAAGACTCGCGTTCTTGCAATAAGTCACGTCGAATTCGGCACGGGATACCGTAACGACATCGCCACGCTCGCGGAGGCCGTACATAAAGTCAACGGTCTGATCTGCGTCGATGCGATCCAATCCCTTGGTGTGCTACAGGTAGATGTGAGGAATCTCGGAATCGATATGTTGGCGACCGGTGGATACAAATGGCTCTGTGGGCCACTTGGAACCGGGTTCGCCTTCATAAAAAGCGAGCTGATGGATAGGCTCCATCCTCCAACACTTACCTACGCCAATCTGCCAAAGGAGGAGGAAGAGACTGTATGGAATGCCCTCATCTCCGGGGCCGATTACCCAATGAAACACGCACCTTTGGCAGATGGTAGAAAGCGGTTTGAAGCACAAGGTCTATCGCCGGTCCTGTTCAAGGGCTTTGCCATCTCTCTTCGTTACCTGCTGGATCTTGAGATGGATAGCATCGAGTCGCGCATCGCCGAGCTCGTCGATTACCTGATCCTCGCGTTGAACCAAGCAGGGATCGCCATCCTCTCACCGACTGGCTCCAAGGAGCGGTCAGGAATCGTCACTGTGCGTGTCCCGTTCGACCTTACGCAGTCCGAGGAGATCAAGGCGTTGGAAGAGAAATTGCACAAGGCCAGGATTATAGCCCTTCCGCGCAGTGGCGGGCTACGCCTCGCTGTCCACTTTTTCAACATGAAAGAGGAGATCGATCAGGTTGTCAACTTCATCAAAAGGCTCTAGAGACCTGGTATTTTGCTTCGTCCACACTCACGCAGTGCGGGTTCAGCGCGTGATCCAGGAACGGCGGTCGGAAAGAGTCCTTCCGCTTGCCTGACAGCTCGGGCAGTAGTAAGTGCGGGT
>JAGLXM010000283.1 GCA_023132915.1 Candidatus Bipolaricaulota bacterium | reverse complement strand
AATTGAGTTATTCACTGTGTGCCTTCTTCATTATACCACAAAAGCCATCGTTTTACCGTAATGGTAGTTACAGCAGCAGAAAGAGAAAAAAGGAGGTATCAAGAATGAAGAAATTGATCTGGAGAATCGCAAGTGAAACGGAGTCTGGAAAGGGGACGCGACAACACAGAAGGCGGTTGGTTCTGCTAGTTGGGATCGCGCTGCTTCTCCTCTTCTCACAGGCACCGGCCCATCGTGTGCATGCGGCAACGCCTCTGGCCGTCATGGAGATATCGACCAACAAGTATGAATATCATCCGGATGAGTCTATTCAACTATTCATGTGGCTCAAGGTAAACACCGACCTACCCGTACCCAGAATTGAGAACGCGCGCCTGGAAGTGGAAATGAGGCAGCCGTTCGGAACCTTTGTAACCCTAACCCATCGAGGAGGCATTTCCCTGCGCAAGGGGGCCGAGTGGGATGAGTCCTTGCTCACGCTTCCCGTAACAGGAGAGCCTTTTCGGAATATGGGCGAGTATCAGGTCCACGCGATGCTCCTTTCCCAGTCCGGGGAGACCTACTGCGAGGCCTACACGAGCTTCGTCATCAGGAGCATCTTTGGCCAAGAGGTGGAGACGCGGACGCTTATCGTTACCTCAAGACGTACAGAGTTGACCGAACCGTTTGTCTCTAGGCTCTCTGTCTGGCTCGAGGCAGCCTATCGGACTCGAGTACAGGTCATCTACCAAGAAGGCATCTATCAGGCCTATCACCGGGGCCTCCTAACGGATTTTGATGTGCTCATCTATTATGCCACGGACTATGACCAGCCCCCTCCCCCAGAGCTCATAGAGGATATCTTTGAAAGCGAGGGCAGAACTAAGAAAAAGATCGTTTGGCTGGGCTACCACCTGGACAAGGTCCAGGCGTACCTTCCTAAGTGTGGGCTGCGCTATGGGATGCTCTCCGCGGGAAATGCCCGAGGCGAGCTACTCTATCTGGATTCCGGCGTGGGTTATGGGCTGTTCTCTCCCGATCGCGTCTTTGTTGACGTAATCGACAGTGAGCTGGCTCGCGTGCGTGCCGCCGTCGATGGAGCTCCGATCATCGTCAGTGCAAAACAGGAAGGCCATCTAGAGGACGGAGAATGCTTCTATTTTGTGGGGTTCCATCCTACAGCATACTACGCCCCGTTCAGCGCTCATCTTGTCTTCTGCGACATCCTGAACGAAGTCTACGGGATTGAACGGGGGAAGGTGGCCCTCGTGAGGCTTGAAGATATCAGTCCCTTCACGGACTCCGAGCAGTTGCTCGCGATAACCGGATTCCTGCGAAGCGAAGGCGTCCCATTTACGTTGGCTTTGATCCCAATATATGTGAGCGCGGGTGGCGAAAAGGCCCGCCTGAGCTGGGACAGCGATAGTAGGGTGAAGATCAAGAACGCCCTTTTGGACGGGGGAGAGTTCGTCCTCCATGGGGCGACGCACCAATACGATGGTGAGACGGCAGCGGACTACGAGTTCTGGGATGAGAAGAGCGGTGCTCCCGTAGATGGCGCGGACTACGCCGAGCAGCGGGTAGCCGATGCCTTGATGGAGGTCGAGTTCTCTGGCCTGCGCCCCTACCTTGTCGGCTGGGAGACGCCACATTATGCCGCAGGACAAGAGGCCTACACCGTTTTTGAACGGCACTTCGATCTGTTGTATGAGAACCCGCACTGGGGGTTTGACCTGAACCTAATCCCCTATCCGGTGGAGGTCAAAAACAGTCTGTACGTACCAACAAACCTGGACTATGTCAAAGGGAGCTCTCCCGATGCTGACGTGGAAAGGATTCTGAACGAAGCGCGGCTGCTCTCTGGTTTACCCCATGGCGCACTTGCCTCGTTCTTCTACCACGTGCGGCAGGGCGAGGGGCTCGAGAGGTTAGAGCGGCTCGTTAGAGGATTAAAGGAACAGGGCTGGACCTTCAACCCGGTCTCCTTCCTACTTGACGCGGAATGACGCTTGGAAGGAGGAGGCGATTATGAAAACGGATGGCATGGCCAAAAGAAGAGTCCAGTTCATCTTCCCGGACCAGACGATCAAGAAACTTGATCGCCTCAAGAGGCTGATGGGAGCCGCCTCGCGTACGGAGGTTTTGAAGGTGGCCCTTGAGCTTCTGTACTGGGCCGTGGCCCGCATGGAAAAGGGAGAGGAGATTGCAGCGGTAAGAAACGATGAGATCGCTGAGACCATCGCAATCCCTGGTGCTGACCTTGCCCGGTCTCCGAGTGGAGAGAAGCGCCAATGACACTTTCAACCAACGTTCTCACCTTCTTTTTCCTCTTTTACTGTGTCCTTTACAATCTCTTTCTGTGCCTATATTTCCTCGGCTGTCACATTTCGTATCGGAAGAAAAGCAGGGTAAATACGGACGGAATCGCTCCCGATTCGGTCGAAGATCCCCCAATCATTACCGTCATGATTCCCGCGCTCAATGAAGAGAGGGTGCTTGAAAGGACGATCCTCAACCTGTTGACCCTCCCCTATTCCGGCCGATTAGAGGTGCTGATCATCGATGATAACAGCGACGACAGTACCGCGGAGATCGCTGAGAGGCTAGGCACCGTGTATGAGAACGTCCTCCTATTGTCAAGAGGAGCGTCCCGTTCGCGGCGAGGAAAGGGAGACGCGTTGAATCATGGCTTTTCCCATCTGTGTGCACGTTTCCCTCAAAGAGAACCGGAAGACTGGCTGATTGGAGTCTTCGACGCCGATGGGAGAGCGATGGAGCAAGACCTATTCACTGAGGTTGCGAGGGTATTCCGCGACGCTTCGGTTTCCGCTTCGCAGTGCGGGGTGAGAATCAGGAATGGCCATAACCTGCTTGCAGCTCTCCAGGGTGTCGAATTCACCACGTTCTCGTTCATTACCCAGACCGTCCGCGACCGAACCTCGGGGGCGGTGGCTCTCGGGGGAAACGGTCAGTTCATCCGCGCAAGCGTCCTCGACCGTCTCCGCCACGAGGAAGGCTGCTGGGATGAGTGCGCTCTCACCGAGGATTTGGACATCGGGGTCCGGGTTCACCTGCAGGGAGGAAGGATACGATTCTTGAACAGGTGGGTGGAGCAGGAAGGAGTGGAGTCCTATAAGGCGTTGTTTAAGCAGCGCCATCGCTGGGCATGGGGGGCGTTGCAGGTGTTCCTGAAACATGTGTTGGGAGGAAGGGTCCTCAAAGCCAAGCTTCCTTTGGCAAGGAAGCTAGATCTACTCTACTATCTCAGTTTTTGGATCGTCCCGTTCGTCGTTGTCTCCTCCTTGCTCCTCTCCGTTCTTCACCTTGCCGCAGTAGTTACCATCACGAACAGTTTTGGCCTTGCCTTCCTACTTGCCAACTCCTTTAGCTTCATCCCGATGGTGATCCTGGGATTGCTATGGGCAAAGATACCCGCAAGAAAAATCGCGGTGCTGGTTCCGCTGTCGGTGATCTATGCCTATCATTGGATTCCGGTACTCATTTGGGGGTGGGGGAGCATCCTCGCTCACAAAAAACCTCACTGGGTCAAGACCAAACGCTATGCAGTTGGGGAGATGGTAAAATGACGGCCAAGAGAGTGCTTGTGATCCTGGTCCTCCTGTCTTCCTTGGGATCGATGCTCCTTGGCGCTGCGGCTTCGGTCTCACCTGTTCACCAGGCCCTCACGTTCATCTTGGTCAAAATGATGAATGCACAAGGGGGCATCCATACTCAATATCGGGCCGTTGTTACTCCTCAAGAGGAGCTGGCCGCTGGACATGACGTCCTGCTTCAGAACAGCAGCCTGCTCATGCATTATGCGACTGGCTCAGGGGATCAACAGCTCTTCGACCAACAGGTGAAGCTGATCAAGAACTGCTTCTTGGCAGAACCTGTTGGGCTTTTGCACTGGAAGTTGAATACCCACATGCGTCCAATGCAGAGCTCCTGGGGTACCTATTCCAACGACCCGGGGGAGAGCTTGAGGCTGGTGGACGTGCTTCTCTCGGCCTATGATCTTTGGGGAGAGGAGTTCTACTGGGATCTTGCCTTCAGGATCGGTGATGGTCTCAAAACCTATAATCTCGCCCCAGATAAGACGCTACGCTACTACGCCGCCTGGAAGCCTGACTTCAGTTTCGTGGAATATGGCGACAGGGTGGTCCTGGCTCAACTGAACTTTGCAGGGATGAGGGGGCTCGCCTGGTGGGATCGATCTTGGGAAGCACCGCTTGCTGCAAACCTCGAGATCGTCCTTGCGGGGACAACAGATCAAGGCCTGTTCTATCAAAACTATCTTCCGGCTGAGCAACTGTATGAAAAGGGCGACGGCAGCATGCTTCACATGGCCCAGATCGCCTATCAACTCGCCGTCTACGGCCACAGCGATCCGGACTCGGCAGCTCTTGACGCCGCGCGAGCCTTCCTCGGCTTCGTGAAGGAAGAATATGCCAGAAATGGCAAGATACTCGGCCGTTATGATCCTGAAGCAGGGACTCCGCTAGTGGCTTGGGAGAACATTGCTGTGTACGCTCTGACCGCGCAAACGGCGCTCAGACTGGGGGATGCCGCGTTTGCCGGTGCAATCGTTTCGGAGAAGCTTATCCCCAGTCAACAGGCGGCTCGGCAATCTCCTGTCTACGGCGCATTCTCAGCTACAACTCACGATGCCTACGCGTTTGACACTTTGGAGGCGTTACTGGCGCTCCAAGAAAGCGGAGCTTCTTCGGAAGATGAGGACCATTCTCCCATCCGCGCCGTATGGTATCTTGGTTGGGACAAGGAAAGCTATCAGCAATCCAGTGTGATCAATGATTTATGGCAGATCCAATCGCGGCTTTGTTCTAACTACATAGGCCTTTTTGCCATCACGTACCAAGACGATATCACCTCCTCGAATCCCCATCGCGATCTCGAGAGGACCGCGTCCGATGAGGCGCTTCGAAACGTGATCCGCCAGATCCATCGCATGGGGATGGGGGTGATCCTCCTTACCCCGCTATTCCCCGATGATGGGAGTTGGGAAGGAGCAATCAGGCCCAACAATGTCGAACTGTGGTTCGACCACTGGCGTGAGATCCTCCTCCATTATGCGACGCTTGCCGAGGAGACCCATGTTGAGGTTCTGCTCCTAGGCTCCGAGCTTGCGACACTGCGCAACCGAACGGATGACTGGAACAGGCTAATCGTCGCAGTGAAGAGCATCTATCACGGCAAGCTTGGCTATTCGGTGAACTTCTGGGCCGACCGAGTTGAGTACCAACAGGTTAAGGAGATGACACAATGGCGGCACCTCGACTACATTGGGGTAACCGGCTACTTTGAACTCACGAACGAAGCCGACCCGTCCATAGAGGACCTCAAGGCTGCTTGGAACAGTGACCGCAAAGGCCAGGACGTCCTAGCAGATCTGGAAGCACTGCACCATGAGTATGGAAAACCCATCGTGTTCTGGGAGATTGGCTATACGAGCAAAGACGGGACCAATATCTATCCTTGGGATTTTCCCCGCTCTGGGAAGGAGGATCTGGGCGAGCAGGCGGATTGCTGGGAAGCCTTTCTGAGTGTGTTTTCAGGCATCGAGTGGTTCCAAGGATACGGCATCTACGCGGAGCGGATTGGCCTGCCCAAAATACACAAAATGTATGGTGTACTAGGAAAACCGGCAGAAGACGTGTTTGGGAATATCTGTGGAGATTAGTAAGGGGGGATACGTTGTGGGTTCGTTGATAAGGATGATCTTGGTCGGCACAGCATTCTGGCTGGTGATGTTTTCCGCCTTTTTCAGTCAACTCGGACTGTCGTCTCAGCCGGCCGCGTTTGACCGTCATTCTCTCGAAGCACTGCTGTCCTTGGGTGATATTAAGGGCGTCTGGTACCTTGGGTGGACGCAGAGCGCTTACGCCTCCGACAAGCTATCCGAAGAGCTCGTACGGCTTAAGACCGCCCTAGGGGTCCAGCACGTAGGCCTCATCGTCCCGCTTGTTCAAGACTCTTTGACCGCATTGAACCCTCATCCCGACCCAAGTCATACCCCTTCCCGACAGACTTTGGGACACGCCATTGAGGAAGCCCATAGACTCGGCCTTGGTGTTGTCCTTCTGCCCTATCTATTGGTCGAGTCTGAACGGAGATTTGAGGGGAAGGTCATCGAGGATTGGGTAGGGGATCTGGCGCCCACAGACGTCGGGATATGGTTTGAGAACTGGCGCGAGATTCTCCGAGACTACGCGGCCCTCGCCGAGGAAGAGGGCGTGGAGGCCATGCTTTTGGGTTGGGAGTTTGAAAGCATGCTTTCCTATCAAGATGAATGGCAACAAGCGATCGTCGAACTGAGGGAGATCTACAGCGGAAAGCTCTCCTATCTCACCAACTGGTGGGCCAGCCGTGATGAGTACGAGAGGGTTCTTCGCTGGTCTCCTTGGCAATCACTTGATTTCATTGGGATCAGCGCCTACTTCGACCTAACGCGGAAGAACGATCCCACCGTTGAAGAACTTGAATCCGCATGGTATGAGGACGCAAATGGCCAGGACATCGTGAAAGACTTGGAACGGCTCTCTGCGCAGTATGACAGACGGATCGTCTTTTGGGAGCTGGGCTACCAGAGTAAGGACGGGGCCAATCAAGCCCCGTGGAATTATGTGTGGCCCGGTTCACCCGATGCGGCCGAGCAAGCAGACGCGTTTTCAGCGGCTTTCTCCGTGCTGAGCAACAAGCCCTGGTTTGCCGGCTATCTGATCTGGGGGGAAGAGGTGGGACTGCCACAGGACCCTTACTCCTACAGCCTGCTCGGGAAAGCCACGGAAAGCCGCATCAGAGCCCACCGGACTGCGCTAAGGGAAGGACATCCGGTCACAAGGGAGGAAGCGGGACTGACCTTCTACAAGGGCGACGGAACGGGCATTGGGATGTTCTCAAATACGGTTGGGGCGGTGGTGACCGGGCTGCACGTCGAGTTCGATCGCGAGGTCACGATTACGCATAAGATCGAGTTTGGCGGCTACCTCCCCGCGCGAAGCGAGAAGACAGCCTGGGCCTTTGACTTTGCGGAAGGAACGCTGGTGGCTGGGGGAACAGTGGAGCTCAACTGGACCCCTGCCGAGGCAAGACCGCTTCTCATCCAGTGGCTATCCGGAAGCGAGCCGGTCGGGGATCCGTACCTTGCTCTGCCGCAGGAGTTGGGAAGGATGCTCAGTGAGGGAATTGCAGAGGTCCGCAAGGAGAATCCAGGGCTTGTAACAGCGGCGCTCGTGCGGTTTTTCGGAGACAACACGGAGTTCTTGGCCGCGCTCAACGCCTCGCTTGGCGTGTCCCTTCAGGAGTGGCTGCCTCCCCTGCTTATGACGGCATCCCCTGCAGGGATCGAGAACTTCTTCAACGCCCTGATTGAGATGCTCGGGGTGACAAGTCTGGAGATGTTTCGGGAAGGGGAAGCGGACCTTTCCGCCCTCTTTTCCCTCCTCGATCCTTTGCCCTCTTGGCTAGGTGATTCATCGTGACACTCGGACGATATTCCTCGGTGCATCGATACGAACTGAAACACGTGCTGCGGCCGGAGGTTGCTGAAAGAGTGGTCGATTTCCTAGCACCCCATCTTGAGATGGATGAGCATTGTCGCGGAAGGGATAGCAATTCCTATACCGTCAGAAGTATATATTTCGATAGCCCTGATTTTGAATGTTTTCACGAAAAGCTCGGTTTGCGGACTTGCTGAATACCACGCTGCACCAAGCGAATGTCATCGCCAAGATCGATGCGCTTGCGTCGATCATCGAGCCTGATATCCCTCTGGAGATGGCTCGTTGGAGCAGCGAGTGGGGAGGAACTCTTGAAGAATGGTTAGCGAATGTTCAAGGGCTTAGAGACTTTGCAAAACAGCGCCCGGGCTTTGTACGAGAACACATCATCGAGGAGTTCGGGCTTATGGGCACAGCGCTTCTGACCATCGAACCGCCATCAGGTGAAGGCTCCATTAGGGTAAACACGATCTTACCAACGACCTACCCTTGGCATGGCTCGTACTTTCAAGGCATCCCGGTGAAGTTACAGGCTGAACCAGCGCCAGGTTATGAATTTACCGGTTGGAGTGATGCCTTCCTGCCAAGGACCACCACTGTCGTTGTTTCGCTGCCCGAATCCTACAGCGTTCAGACTCTCTTCCTCCCATATGAGAAATAAAATGAAGATTCTCTTCTCTTTCCTCAAGCCAAGCTGTAGCATATAGCGGAGGCATTTTGTGAAGATTCTAACGATTTTCGGCACAAGGCCTGAGGCGATCAAACTTGCTCCGGTTATCAAGGAATTGCAAAAGTCCGCGCTGATCGAATCGCGGGTGTGCGTCACGGCACAGCACCGTGAGATGCTCGACCAGGTGTTGGAGGTGTTCCACATTGTACCCGACTGTGATCTGGACATTATGCACGAAGATCAGAGCCTGTTTGACATCACATCTTGTGCCCTCAGATTGCTCGAGGATGTGCTAAAGGAAGAAGGGCCTGACATCGTATTGATCCAGGGGGACACCACGACGGCATTTGTCGCCAGCCTTGCTGCCTACTACTTAAAGATCAAGATCGGCCATGTGGAGGCTGGTCTGCGTACAGCTGATAAGTTCAACCCCTTCCCTGAGGAGATCAATCGGAGGCTTGTGGATGTTCTGTCCGATCTCTGGTTTGCCCCCACACAAAAAGCTAAAGCAAACCTGCTCCGGGAAGGATTCCCTTCCGGAAACATCTTTGTCACGGGAAACACGGTGATCGATGCCCTATTTTTCACCTTGAATCGAGAAGTCCCGATCGCGCGCCAGCAGTGGCTCAGCGATCTGGGGCTATCGAGGGGAGATTCGCGACTGATCTTGGTCACCGGCCATCGAAGAGAGAGCTTCGGTGAGGGCTTTAAGCAGATCTGCTACGGGTTGCAGAAGATCGCAGAGCACAACAAGGATCTTCAGATCGTCTACCCCGTACACTTAAATCCCCGTGTTCAAGAACCGGTACATCGTATCTTAGGAGGAATAGAGAACATCAGCCTGATTGAACCGTTAGACTATGAACGGTTTGTATGGTTGATGAATCAGTGCTACCTGGTATTGACCGACTCCGGAGGAATTCAAGAGGAGGCCTCCTCATTGGGGAAACCGATCCTTGTGATGCGGGAAAAGACCGAGCGTCCGGAGGCGGTCGAAGCAGGTATTGCTAGGCTAGTCGGAACAGATTGCGACAAGATATTCACAGAAACGCAGCGGCTGTTAGACAATTCTGCCATCTATGAGAAGATGGGGAAAGCAATAAGCACGTTTGGCGATGGCCGGGCAGCTGAGCGGATCGTTGAAATACTGCTAAACCATGTTAAGTGAGGGGGATGTATTCACGCCTTTGCTTTTTTGAAAAAGGGAGAAAGCTGTTTCAAGAGGCTGGGACTCATAAGCGATGGCAAGACGCACTTTGCTCATTTCCATTTACCTCCTGAATGTGTTTTTTGCGCATCCAGGGAGGCTTTCGGTAGCTCGGCTATCTCTTTATTTTGAGACCCGTGGCTTTGCGCGCCTGGATCGCTCCGGGGTTACCATTTCGTTGTCTCCCGCAAGCAAGTGACCCTTTCGGGGTCGAAAGGACTGCTCTTCTTCTACCACCTCCTTTGCCTTAGTATTGCTATAAATGCCCGCTCGCCTTTGTGAAAGGCGAAGGGGTGTACCGATCAATTGCTCGTGCGTCTTCCTCACTGTAGTAGATCGTCGGTAACTGTCCAGCTAGCTGAACAGTTACAAGAAATTTATATGGAAGAAATATGCAAAAAGCAGTTGCGCCGAGGGCCACGAATGGGTAATGTCAGATCGTCATGAAACGGCGAATAGTCACTCTATTGATCGCAGTCACTCTCACTAGCTCCCTCGCCGTTTGGGGAAACGGCGGGATTGTCCACCTTCCGCTGACCGGTTCGATCAACCCGGTGAGCAAGGACCTAGTCCTGCGCGTGATCGCCCAGGCTGAAGAGTCACAGGCGTCGCTTTTGGTAATCGAGCTCAACACCCCCGGCGGGCTGGGTGAGTCAATGCGTGACATCGTCATGGCCGAACTCGCCTCCGCGGTCCCGATTGTCGTCTTCGTAGGGCCGGCCGGTGCACGCGCCGCCTCGGCAGGGGTTCTTATCACCCTGGCCGCCGATGTGGCGATAATGGCCCCAGGGACGAACATCGGGGCTGCCCACCCGGTCGACCTGATGGGAGGCGGGCAGGATCAGGACGAAACGATGGCCGAGAAGATGACCAATGACGCTGTCGCCTTCGCCAAGTCGATCGCCGAGGAGCGCGGCCGCAACGTAGAGTGGGCAGAAGCTGCGGTGCGTGAGTCGAGCTCGCTCACCGCCTCGGAGGCCCTTGCCGAGGGGGTAATCGATCTGGTTGTCGCCGACTTCGATGAACTGCTGGAGCGCCTCGATGGCTACACCCTCCCCGACGGCCGTGTGCTGCAGACAGCTGGGTTGCCCGTAAAAGAGGTCAAACCGAGCTTGCGCGAGCGGCTTCTGGGTTATCTCGCCGATCCCAACATCGTCTACATCCTGTTCATTCTCGGCCTCTACGGATTGATCTACGAGTTCTTCCACCCGGGGATCGGCTTTGGCCTCGCCGCCGGCGGGATCTGTCTTGTCCTCGCTTTCCTCGGGTTGCAGATTCTCCCAGTAAACGTTGTTGGGGTCGTGCTTGTCCTGTTTGGAGTCGTGCTGATGGTCCTAGACGCGTTCACACCGACAAACGGGATCCTGACTACTGGGGGGGTGGTTTCACTCCTCGTCGGTTCGTTCACCTTGTTCAACATCCACAACCGCGCGATCGGCCTTTCCTGGTCGACGATCCTCCTCACTGTGGGGACAATGACCGCTCTGTTCGTGTTCATCATCTCCAAGGGACTCCTAATCCAGCGCAGGCAACCGGTCACCGGAAAGAGTGGAATGATAGGGGCAATCGGGAACGCCCGCAGCGACCTCGATCCCGATGGAAAGGTGTTCATCAAGGGTGAGTACTGGGAGGCTCGCTCCCTTGAAGGGCGAATCCACGCCGGTGACCCAGTTATCGTTGAACGCCTCGAAGGGCGCACACTCCTTGTCCACCGGAAACGATGATCATCCGGGTAGTGCGGTACCGTTGGTGCTTACAAGCTCGTGAGGACACGTGAACCGATCATCGTCACGATGCCCTTAAGGATGAGTGCCCCCAGGATCGTCGTCCTCCACCTCAAGAATGGGGATGATCCCCGTGGCTTAGGCGCGGGAGACGCTAACGTTAAAGGCAGAGCGTCTTGAGTGGGGTACAATTCTTATCAAGGAAAGTTAAATTTTCCTTCCCTGTCGCTCGGGAAAGGAGGAGAAAATGCGACAGATCGCACTTTCGGTCGCCTTTATCACGCTGATCTGCCTGTTGGCTGGGATGTTGTTTATCTTGGTGCAAATCAACCGTCAAGGCCTCACCATAAACATTAAAGGGCAGGTTGAGCTGGCAGATGCCACTACAGGCGTAATGGGCAAGGTCAGCCTGGTCATGGAAGAACCAGTGAACCTGATTGCCACAGGCCCGGACAAGGAGGCAATACCAGCAAACCTTTCGGTTGCGCCCTGCCCTGAGTGCGGGGGAAGCATGGTCCCGGTTCGTTGGTACCCACTGAGCGGGGAGATCGAGTGGCGTTGCCTTGAGTGTGGCTACACAAGTAAAACACCGTAAACGCCTTGATAAATCAAGGGCAAGCCTTCGGTTCCTCCTGATCGTCCTTAGGAAGAGCCAAGCGATCTCAAAGAGTGAAAACTCAAGTGATTTCCGGCCAGAGGAGAGTCCCTCTACTCGTCGAGGCGTCTTCCTTCTTTCCACAAAACGTGGAAGAACTGCTCATAAGGAGCAGCAACGAGTGGAAGACCGATGAGGGCAAGGTCGACCTCGTTGTTCTTCTCCAAGGCGTAGTAATTCCAATTCGTCGAGCCCAGAAGAACCGTCTCTTCATCTATAATTACCAGCTTGCAGTGGGTGGTCTCTGAGGGATCGTCAAGGTGGATCCCTACCCCATGTAAGTGCAGGTAAAGCGCTGCTTCCAGATTCTCCTCGGCCGAGCCAGGATAGAAGGCACAGTCATCGATTAAGACCTTAACATCTAGCCCGCGAGCGGCCGCATCGACCAAAGCGTGCAGGATTTCGTTTGAAAGGCTTCCTTCGTACTGCGGATAGTAGGAAATCCGGTACATCACGACATGGATCGATCGCTTGACCCGGTGGAGGAGTTCGAGGAGCAGGGAGGCGTAGTTTGCGGTGCCCACAGTCTCCGGTATTGGAATAAGGAGCGGACCCTCTCCGGTTAGGAGACCCAGATCAAGCCTGACCCCGCCAGCTGGCAGGTCCCCCCTCCACAACCTATCAAAGTATGTCGCAAACACTTCCCCCACCTGCGCGTCTTGCACCTTCACGTTTGCCTGTTCCTGATCGGTGAAAGCGTAGTGGTTCCAGTTTGAAGAACCAAGGATTACCACCCGCCGATCGACGATCACCAGCTTGGCGTGGGTGGTAACTGCAGGATCATCGAAGCGAGCCTCGATCCCATGTACCTTAAGAAATTCAATTGTCGGCCGGTTCTTTTCAGTGATCGAGGTGGACCATTCGCTCTCATCAAGAAGGACGCGTACCCGTACTCCGCGGGAGGCCGCCGCGAGCAGCTCATCCCACAGGGGTACTTCATCAAGCTGGGCGTTTGAGAGCAAAAGGTCGATCGACTCCTCTGCCGCGGCGAACGCCTCTTTGACGCAACAGCAATAGCGGTTTTCCCCCGGTCGATCGATCACCGGACAAACGAGTGTCTGGGCGATAAGGCCCGCCCCAACCGCGAATAGAACGAGGAAAAAGAGAGCCGTCTCTCCCGTAATCCGCCATTGCAGCCATCGATTCATCTGTGCTACAATTCTAATGTCAGGAGGAAGAGATGGTCAAAGAACTCGATGCAACAAAGCTTCGCTACACATGTGATCCCGCGATATTTGACTTTGAGACGAGCGCTGAACTGGAGCCCCTCGACCACATCATCGGTCAAAAGCGGGCGATCGCGGCACTCAAACTCGGTTTGGGAATCAAGGACGCCAAGAATCGCTACAACATCTACGTGGCCGGCGGACCAGGAACTGGGAAGATGTCCGCGGTAGAGTACTTTTTAAGCCATGTGAGCAAAGATGAGCCCAGGCCTCCAGACCTCTGCTACGTACACAACTTCGACAATCCCTACAGCCCTCGCTACCTGGAGCTCCCCGCCGGCATGGGATGCCAGTTGCGTACAGACATGGAACACCTGATCGTGCGGCTCAAGCGCGACATCCCCAAGGTCTTCGAGTCGGACGAGTTCAAGGCACGAAGCAAGAAGATCAACGAGCGACACAGCGAGAAGCGAGCAAAGCTTTTAGAGGAGATGGAGTCAAAGTCGCGCGAGCATGGCTTCGCAATCCAGCGCACCCCGATCGGGATCAATACCCTCCCGCTGCACAAGAAGGGCGAACCGCTCAGCCAGGAAGAGTACGAGGCCCTCTCCGAGGAGGAGCGCGCGAAGATCCTTGAGAGACAAGGCGAGGTACAGACCCTAATTCAGGAGAGCCTGCAGGAGATCACGCGTGTGGAAGAGGAGCGAGAAGAAGAGATCAAAAAACTGGCCAAGGAAGCTGTTCTGTTCATGATCGAGCCGCACTTTAACCAACTGAAGGGCCGCTACGGCGAGCTCGACAAAGTGGCCACCTTCCTCGAGAACGTCAAGGCCGACATCGTCGAGCACCTGGAGGGGTTCAAAGGGGGAGGGAACCAAGGGACCAAGAAGGTGCCTTTCCCGTTTCCTATTCCCCAGGCCGATCCATTCAAGCGCTACTATGTTAACGTCCTGGTTGACAACTCGCCGACTGAGGGCGCTCCAGTGATCGTTGAGCAGAATGCAACCTACACCAATCTGTTCGGCTCGATCGAACGGCGTGTGCAGATGGGGGTCGCCGTCACCGACTTCTCCATGATCAAGCCAGGCTCACTCCACCGGGCCAACGGAGGCTACCTGGTCCTAAACGCGAACAACCTCTTTCGCGTCGGCCTCAGTTGGGAGGCGCTGAAGATTGCGATCAAGCGACGGGAGATCCGAATTGAGGACCCGTTGCAGATGCTTGGCTATTCTACGACCGAGGGGTTGAAGCCGGAGCCAATCCCGTTCCGGATGAAGGTGATCATAATCGGTAGTCCCCAGATCTATGAGCTCTTACACTACTACGATGAGGACTTCCCCAAGTTGTTTTCCGTCAAGAGTGACTTCGGAACGGAGATGGAGCGTACCCCTGAGCATGAGCAGGAGATCGCGCGCTTCTTACGTGCCCGTTGTCAGGAGGATGAAAGCCTGCTCCCGTTCGACGCTAACGGTGTGGCAAAGATCGTCGAGTACTCCTCAGAGCTCGCTTGTGATCAGAAGAAGCTCTCCTGCCAATTCGGGAATCTAACCTCGATCGTCAAGGAGGCCTCCTATTGGGCACGCATCGAGGAATCGCCATACGTCACCGGCGAACACGTCCGCCGTGCGCTCAAGGAGCGTGACGATCGACGCAACCGGATCGAGGAAAAGATACGCGAGATGATCGCCCGCGACCAGATCCTGGTCGACACCGAAGGGGCGAAGACCGGACAGGTAAACGGACTGGCTATCCTGCAGTTTGGAAACTACGCCTTCGGAAAGCCATCGCGGATCACGGCGACAGTCCATACCGGCAAAGGTGGGATCGTCGACATTGAGCGCGAGGCCGAGCTCGGCGGGCATACTCACACCAAAGGAATCATGATCCTAAAAGGGTTCCTCGGCGAGCGGTTCGCCAGGGAGAAACCCTTGAGCCTCTCAGCCAGCCTCGCCTTCGAACAAAGCTACTCGATGATCGATGGAGACAGTGCATCTAGTACTGAGCTGTACGCTCTCCTCTCCAGCCTGGCCGATCTTCCGATCAAACAGGGGATTGCAGTCACCGGCTCGGTCAACCAGAAGGGAGAGATTCAACCGATCGGCGGGGTGAACGAGAAGATTGAGGGGTTCTTCAAGGTCTGCCAGGCAAAAGGATCAACGGGGGAACAAGGGGTGTTGATCCCTGTGCAGAACGTCGATAACCTGATGCTCTCCGAGGAGGTTGTTGAGGCCGTTGACAAGGGGGAGTTTCACATCTATCCCGTCTCCACCGTGGAAGAGGGGATCGAGATCCTGGCCGGCGTCCCTGCCGGAACTCTGAAAGCAGACGGCACCTTCCCGGAAGGGACGGTCTTTGCCCGCATCGCTACGCGCCTGGAGCAGATCCGCAAGGTGCTGAAGGAAGAGGCGGAAAAGGAAGAAGAAAAGGAAAAATCCGCCTAACGCCTTTCCACTCAACGCGCGCCTATTTTAAGAAGGGATGTCCCTTTCTTTAAGCTGATTCACAAGCCGCTCTGTCGTGGTCCGCTTTGTAGTGATTCATAAAGGGCTCTCCCGTGAGGCGACTCGCGCTCTGTCTTCTTCTTTATCTTTCGCCTTTTTCAGCCACCTCCTCACCAACTCCTCTACCTGGTAACGATGTCTTGGCTCACGGGCACATTGCCCTTGACAGGAGTTGCTTTTTATGCTATGGTGGTTTTAGTAAACGCTAACAAAGGATGCGTTTTTCGCTATGGCAAATGCGAAAATCCTGGAAAAAGGGCTCAAACTTCTCGAAGAGCTGGCTCAGAGTGCGGAAGGGCTGACCGTGGTCGAGCTGGCGGATCGCATCGGGGTCCACAAGACGAGTGTCTACAGATACATCAATTCCCTCCTTGACATGGGCTATATCCAAAGCGATGGCGATGGTCACTACCATCTTGGCAACAAGATCCTGGAGTTGGGCAGTCAGTTGCTGCGTCGGATGCCTCTGCGTGAAACCGCTCATCCTTTCCTCGTCGAGCTGAACGACGACACGCGGATGACCGTTCACCTGTGCGTGTTGGATCGTCAAGACGTCGTCTACATCGACAAGATCGAAAGCCACAGGACCCTTCCCATAATGTCCAGGATTGGCAGCCGCGCCCCAGCCTACTGTACAGGGGTGGGAAAGGCACTCTTGAGTGGACTACCCACGGATCAGGTGGTGTCCCTGCTACGAGAAGCCACCCTAGAAAGGCGTACACCAAACACGATCACCGATCCGCTTCAATTATTAGAGGAGATCAAGACGACCGCGGAACGCGGCTATGCGATCGACAATGGAGAACATGAAGAGGGCATAAAGTGTTTCGCTGCTCCAATCAAAGAATACGGCGGAGATGTAGTGGGGGCGGTCAGTCTAACAGGGCTGAAACGCGAGTTCGATAGTTCAGAAGAGTCCGAGAAGATGATCGCTACGGTTACGAAAACTGCAACGGAAATATCGCGGGCATTAGGCTATGTGAAGAACTAAATTCCTACAACACGTGGGTTGATAGTAACAAGGAGTTTTAGAGATGGGTAGTAAGAGCATTACAGCGAGGTTTAAGTCATTTGCTACCCGCAGCAGTCATGCCCGCGCTTCTCTTGAACCCTTCAGAGAGTATTCCTGTGAAGGTTGAGATGATAATCAGGGGCAGATCTGCTTGATCCGGAGGAACAAGAATGCGCACATTGCTGGTGTTGTGAAACTACCACAACTGAAAAAGTTAATTCATAGGAAATGCTCCGTTGCAGAGCAACGAGAGACCAACAACAAGTTAAGGAGGTGATTCACAAAAGGCGAAGGCGGGTACTGGAACCGAAAATCAGATCTAGACAACAAGGAGGTACAGGAAATGCGAGGAAGGATCTTTAAGTTTAGTGGTTTAGCGGCAGTGATTCTAGTTGGTTCATGGTTGATTATATCGGTGGTAGCCGTGGCAGACGGTGGTATGCTCACCTGTGCAGGGTTCTATGACATTCCCACCCTCGATGCACACGGCACCGACTCCGGAACGGCGAATAACATCATCATGCAGGTGTGCGAGAATCTAACGCGTTTCAAGCCCGGAACGAGCGAGATTATTCCACAGCTTGCGGAAAGCTATGACGTCTCCGACGATCTGAGGACGTACACCTTTCACCTGCGGCACGGAATCGGGTTTACGGATGGGGCACCTTTCAACGCTGAGGCCGTTAAGGTTAACATAGAGCGGGTGCTTGCTCTGGGGAAAGGGCCTTCTTCTAGGCTAGCTGAGATCAGCGCCGTCGAGGTTGTCGATGACTACACTATCAAGCTGCACCTCGTGCAACCATCTGTCTCGTTCCTTTACAACCTGACCGCAAAGGCCGGCTTGCACATCCTGAGCCCCAAGGCGCTCGCCGAGCATGCGACCGGCGACGACCCATGGGCAGAAAACTGGTTGAGCAATAACCTCGTTGGTACGGGCCCCTACAAGCTGATCGAATGGATCCCTGGCGACCGGGTGGTCCTGAGCAAGAATGACGACTACTGGGGTGGTTGGGAAGGGAAACACATCGAGATCATCGTCCGGAGACTCGTCCCTGAATACACCACCAGAAAACTACTATTGGAGCAAGGGCAGGTCGATATGATCGATTTCCCTCAGCCGGAGGACTTGGACAATCTAAGAGCGACCCCCGGCGTTGAGATCGCCGAACTCGCTACACTGAACGTCGTGTGGTACCTGCCAATCTTCTCTAGCCCCGTCATGGACAACCTGCACCTGCGAAAGGCCCTCTCATGGGCGTTCCCGTACGAGGAGGCGGTGGAGGTTGCTGGGATGGGGAGCGTTCAGCTGCAAGGCCCCATGCCGAGCGTCGTCGCCGGGCACAGCGATCAGCTGTTTGTCTACCATACCGACCTCGACAAGGCTAAGGAGGATCTGGCGGCCGCTGGCTACGCGCCGGGAGAACTGACACTGACGCTCGTCCACTACACGATGACCCGGAATCGGCAGATCTTCGAGTTATTCCAGCGCAACCTGCGGGAGATCGGCGTCGGATTGAAACTGGAGGAGATGGTCTGGGGACAGTTCAGTCCTTGGGCCACTTCGCCCGAAAAAGAGGGTGTCGACATCTTCATCGTGGAGCATTGGCCAGACTATCCAGAAGCAACAAACTTCATCACCTTGTACTTCAAATGCACGGACGACTACACCCCGTGCTACCCGCGCGGGTACTCCAATGCCGAAATAAACGAGCTGCTGACAAAAGCCGCACTCACCGCGAACATCGAGCAAAGACACGCCCTCTACGCACAAGCTCAAGAGATTATCGTCAACGATGCACTTGGAATCTGGGCATTCCAGATCGGTGATGCAATCGCGATGAGGGACTATGTGAAGGGATTCGTATTCACCCCAGCAAACTTTGGGATCTACGACTTCTATCTTATGTACCTGGATAGGTAGGAGCAAAGACGGATCGAATAAGTCTTTGAATCCTGCATGGCGGGACTGTACATTGTCGGGGTTTAACCGTGCCGCGGCAATGTACGGTCCCATAAAAACGACAAATGTAACAATTCCGGTGGTGAACACCCCATGACCTCGCTGTGTGGAAGAGGACGCTGACATGAACATACGCGAGACGTTCCAGAAGGTGGCGCGTTTTGAACTAAGACACTCCCTGCTAATTCCCTCTTTCTTTCAATGGTTCTGGGGGGAGACGGTTCACCGTTGGGTTCGCGAAGAGGGCGCTCCCAGGGAAATCCTGGACTATGAACGCTGTCACGAGTTTTTCGGATTTGATCGGGTCGAGGTCGTTCCGGTTATCCTTTCAATACAAGGGTTGGGCTGGGGGATCGATCCGCCCTATACTCCACCCTACAGTCCTCCGTTCGAGCGGAAGGTCCTTCAATCAGGGGAGAGGTGGGAGATTGTCGTCGACGAGGCGGGGAAGGAATGCAAGATTCTAAAGGACCATCCTGAGCGAATGCCGCAATGGCTCAGGTTTCCCGTTGAAAACCGTGAGGATTGGGAGCGCCTTAAGGAGGAACGGCTGGATCCGCATGATCCGGCGCGTTTTCCTGCCTGGTGGGATGATCGGGTCAAGGAGTGGAAGAACCGTGACCACATACTGGGATTATCAGTGGGTAGTTTCTTCGGATTCCTGAGGGAGTTCCTCGGTTTGGAGACGCTGAGCCGAATGTACTATCGAGACGCCGACTTCATCCACGAGATATGTGAGTGGCTGGAATACTTCGCTATCGAGATTCTCAACAAGATCCTCCCTAACGTGCAGCCAGACTATGCGACATACTGGGAGGACATGGCCTACAAGGCAGGTTCGATGATCGCGCCGAAGACATTTCGCGAGTTCATGATGCCTCATTACAAGCGCATTAACAGGGTGCTGCGGGAGAAGGGGGTAAACACGATACTGGTCGACTCCGACGGGGACACGCGAGAGCTAATTCCGCTTTGGTTGGAAAGCGGTATCAACGGACACTATCCGCTGGAGGTCACCGCCGGCATGGACGCCGTGGAACTGCGCAAGGAATACGGGACCGACCTTGTCCTTATCGGCAACATCGACAAACGTGCGCTGGTCGAGGGGGAGAAGGCCATCCGGGAGGAACTGGAAAAGAAGATACCGTTTCTGCTTTCTCAGGGTGGGTATTTCCCCGCCCTGGACCACTTTGTTCCACCGGAGGTTTCGTTCAAGAACTACACGTGCTATCTCAAGATCCTAAGGGAAATCGCAGCGGGATGCTGACTGAGGAGGAGTGAGAGGTTAATGGGACTACTAGAACAGCTTTATCAGAGCGTGATCGATGCCGATGAACAGCTGGCTGCCGAGCTGACAGAGGAAGCGCTCAAGATGCACGAGCCCGAGGCGATTCTCGACCGAGCGCTCCGCCCAGCCATGGATATGGTAGGTGAGGAATACGAGCGAGGAGTCCGCTATATTCCGGAGATGCTTCTGTCCGCCGATGCTATGAAAAGCGCGGTGGACAGGTTGCGGCCTAGGTTAACTATAACCAAAGTCGTCTCGAAGGGGGTGATAGTGATCGGCACTGTCGAGGGCGATCTACATGATATCGGTATTAACCTGGTAGCCATGATGCTCGAAGGGACTGGATTCGAAGTTCATCGCCTAGGAGTCGATGTTCCAGCGGACGGGTTCGTGACAGCGGTGAGAGAAAAGCAGCCAGATATTCTCGGTATGTCGGCATTGCTAACATCAACTATGCCCGCGATGTCTAAGGTCATCGATGCTCTCAAGAAAGCCGACCTCAGAGAGCGGGTCAAGGTGCTGATCGGGGGGGCACCTGTATCGGAAGAGTACGCCCGTGAAATCGGGGCCGATGGGTATGCACGAGACGCAGGGGCGGCAGTGAGGGTAACCAAGGCGCTGTTGACGGACTCCACCGCGCCGTTTGGGCCCGCGAGGAGGGCTCTCTCGGAAACGGATGCCGAGCAATGAGGAGTGTGAATCGACTATGAGGATGTACTGATGAGCGGACATTACTTGCTGAGACGCCTGAGCCTCGCCATTTTCTCACTATTCGGGGTGGTGGTGATCACGTTCACACTGTCCCATATCGTTCCTGGTGACCCAGCAGTCATCGCCGCTGGCAGAATTGCGGATCCAAAGGTTGTAGAACACATCCGCGAAGAAATGGGACTCGATAAACCACTGTATGAACAATTTGCTATATACGTAGAGCGGCTATTCCTGAAACTAGACATGGGAAGATCGATCATCTCGAAGCGTCCGGTGATCGAGGATCTCAAGGCGTACTTTCCTGCAACGTTGGAACTGGTTACCATCTCGTTAGTTCTCATTATTTTATTTGGCATATTAACCGGCGTCTTGTCTGCGGTTAAGAGAGACACGTTACTCGACCATGCGATTCGAGTGATCACTCTCTCCGGTATTTCCATGCCTGAGTTCTGGTTTGCCATAATTCTGCAACTCCTTTTCGCTTCCATCTTCATTGGTTTCCCGATCGATGGTCGTGCATCGATCGGCGCACTAATCAATCATCCGTTGAAGCCCATCACGGGGTTGTACCTGTTAGACAGCGCCCTACAGCGAAATTGGGCTGTCTTCGGATCCGCACTGCTTCATCTTGTACTACCGGTGGTTACTCTGACGTTCTGCTACGTCGCTCAAGTCACGCGGATCTCCCGTGCTGCAATGATTAACGTCCTGTATCAGGATTACATCAGGACAGCGAGAGCCACCGGCGTCAGCACATTTAAGCTAATCGTCAAACACGCGTTGAGAAACACCCTCATCCCGGTTTTGATGATAATTGGCATGGTCTATGGGTTCCTACTTGGTGGGACCGTGTTGGTGGAGCTTATCTTCTCCTGGCCTGGGTTAGGCCGGTATGTCGTCCAAGCCATCTTTCGGCTGGATTTCCCCGCCATTATGGGAGTGACGATCCTCGGTGCCACGATCGTCATCTTTCTCAACCTGTTGGCCGACATGCTTTGCGCCGTCGTCAACCCAACGGTGCGATACAACTAAGGAGGGTATCTGTGCAACAAAATGAAGAGAAGTTCTGCAGAAAGATTCAGAGTCAGATCGACGACGATAAACGGAAATGGGGCAATCAGGCCCTGCGGTCGCTATCAAGACGACAACAGGTCTGGCGCATAGCTCGCCGGTCTCCTCTGACCATGATCGGTATTACCATTGTGTCAGTCTTCGTAATCATGGCACTGTGCGCTCCCTTTCTTGCTCCGTATCCTGCCGATGCCACCGGCCAGGCGATGAACCTCAACGACAAGCTCCAACCGCCAAGCTCAAGCCATCTTCTGGGAACGGACGATCTGGGTAGGGACATACTAAGCCGAATCATCTATGGAACGCGGCTTTCTTTGGGACTGGGTCTTGCCGTCACTCTCTTCACCGGAATGGTAGGGATCATCCTAGGCTGCTTGGCCGGGTACTTTGGGGGCAAGGTGGACGAAATCATTATGCGGGTCGGTGATATCATGATGGCGATTCCATACATGCTTCTTGTCATCGCAATCGTCGTGGCAACAGGCCGAGGCCCAATTAAGCTCATACTGGCGATCTCCCTCCCTTGGTGGCCTTGGTATGCACGGGTCGTTAGGGGAGAGGTGATCCAAATAAGAGAGAAATTCTTCGTCGAAGCTGCGAGGGCATTAGGCGCTTCCAATCGACGGATACTTTTTGCTCACGTGCTTCCAAACACGCTGAACATCATTATCGTTCAGGTATCCTTACAGATTGGAAGGGCGATATTGGCCGTCGCTGCAATGGGATTCCTTGGTTTGGGAGTTCAACCACCCCAGGTGGAGTGGGGCATGATGGTCAGCATCGGCAGAACGTACATGCCATCCTGGTGGTGGATGGCCTCCTTCCCTGGAGCAGCCATCTTCCTGTTGGGGTTGGGGTTCAATCTCTTGGGCGATGGGATCCGGGACATCCTCGACCCACGTAGTCTGACAAGGGCATGACATTGAATGTTGCCAGGCGAAGGGTAACCAGCAATTGCACATAAGGAGGGAGTGCGGATGAACGAAAATAAGGAAAGACTGTTTGGTAGGGCCAACGTTCTATCGGAAGAAGAGTTAGAGCGAATCCATGAAGCGACATTGTATGTGCTCGGTCAGGTTGGAGTCGTGTTTGAGGATCGATCCGCTCGGGACATCTTGCGGAAAGCAGGAGCCAGCGTGCAGGGAGAACTCGTCAAATTTCCGGCCGAGCTCATCAATGAGTCGATAGAGAAAGCTCCCCTACATGTTGTTCTTGGTGCCCGAGATCCAGAAAAGAGTATCACGTTGGGGCACGGCCGCATGCTAACCACGAATGGCTTTGGAGCGTCGCAAGTACTGGACTACGAAACAAAGACATATCGAAACGCGACAGCAAAGGACATGAAGGACCTCACTGTTTTAGCTGACTATCTTGACAATGTGGACTATTGTCAGCACCAAGTGACCGCTCAAGACGTTCCACCTGAGTTATCGGATGTCGCCCAGGCTTTCATCCTCCTCAGCAATACGGGAAAACATGGGCATTTAAGCACATATAACGCAGAATATCTCGATGAAGTAATCACATTAGGAGAAATTGTCTCCGATCGAGACGGTTCCCACGGTGTGCCCGCATACTCACTCGGTTGCACCCCCATATCTCCTTTGAGATACGCTTTATACTCAACCGTTACGATGAGGAGAGCCGTGAAACGGAATATACCCTTTCTAATTGTGAGCGGGATAGTAGGAGGGGTTTCTGCCCCTATAACACTTGCTGGTGCTCTAGTCGTACAAAATGCTGAAATTTTGGCGGGAATCACGCTAGCACAAAGTATATCCCCAGGTGCCCCTATAGTCTACGGCTCATTTACAAGTCCCATGGATGCGAGAACGGGAAAACAACTTTTGGGCATACCAGAACTTCCTTTGATAAATATGGCTACTGCACAAGTATGTAAACACTACCACATCCCTTTTGGTTATGGGACTGGAGGGGTTACGGACTCCTTCTTGCCGGGGGTTCAAGCTGGTTTTGAAAAAAGTTTCACAGCCCTTTTGGGGGCTTTAGGAGGAGTAGAGGTGATTCATGACGCGGTGTCGGGAATCTTAGCTTCGGGAAGGGTTGTCAGCTACGAACAGATGATTCTCGACAATGAGCTCTGCACCATGCTCCGGCACTTTCTGAAGGGGATCGCTGTAAACGATAATAGTCTGGCCTTGGATGTAATCGAACAGATCGGACCAGCAGGAAACTATCTTACCTCACGGCATACCACTGATAATTTCAGAAAGGAACTGTATCTCTCAAAGCTTTGGCAAAGGGAACAACCATCGACAACTGGTGAAGAGATCTTGTTTAAGCAGGCCGCAACACGGGTGAAGGAGATTCTGGCAAGTCATTCGCCTCTTCCACTCAGTGCGGATCAAGTAAAAGAGATGAAAACCGTTTGGCAAAGGGTTGGCCTAGATAAGGCGATGGGCGACGCTTTGGGACCGCACATCGAAGCATGAGCAAAGGTAGTTGTTGGAAGAGAGATGTAGAAGGCCGTGCTGCTACAGTCAGTACGACACCACAGATAAGGATGCCTAAATGTGCAGGTCATCCTCTAAAGTTGCGTTGAGGCCTCTCTGAAGTGGAAGGGATGTGATGGGTCTTGCAAAGCAAAGGGATAGAAATTGTTGCCTTGGTTAAAGAAGTAGTATGGCTCAAAGGATTTGCCTTGGGGTCTGGCGTACAATAATGAGGAGGGGACATGAAGTTGAAGGGTAAGGCCGCACTAGTTACGGGAGCAAGTACCGGGATTGGCCGGGCTATTGCAGTAGCGATCGCTGCTCACGGTGGACGAGTTGGCCTAGTTGCGCGGTCAATCAAGGGTTTAAAGGAGACGCGCGAATCAATCCGCGGATTAGGTGGGGAAGCCAGGATCTTCCCTACTGATCTTACTAGCGAGGACGCCATCAACGCGCTATGGGCGGACGTTGCGGAAACCTGGGGAAGCGTTGATATACTAGTAAACGTAGCAGGCGTATGGCATGGTAAGGACAGCCTTTATCTTGGTTCTGCGTTGCAAGACACTCCGCCTGAAGAGATCAATCTTGTTCTCGACGTTCAGTTGCGCGCCCCTATACTCCTCAGTCGGCTGGTTCTTCCTGGAATGATTCAACAGAAGAGCGGGAAGATACTTAATATTTCTGGAGAGATTAGAGATCCATCAGGCTGGATCCACTACTATGTTTCCAAGAAGGCACTCGAAGACTTCACAGTTGGATTAGCGGAAGAGGTTCGGGATTACGAAATCCAGGTTAATTGTATTGCACCTGCTGACACTTTAAGTGAAAATTACTGTAAGTTCTTCCCTAATTCTGATCCGAAATGTTGCTTAAAGACTTCTGATGTTGCTGAATTTGCTATTTTTTTATTATCTGATGATTCAAATCATATTACAGGTTCCATTACAATTCTTCGCAACAAGGCAGCTGGTAAGAGTAACGTAACGACGGCAGACTTGCTCGCTGCGTCAGGGGAAGCAGCTTTCACCAAGAAACCAGGTGTTCCCCGCAAGTTGAAGAACACTAGTGGCCAAAGGCAGTAGGTGAGCATGATCTGGAGAGGATTTTGACTTTATTATTGAACGAGGAGGTTGAATTGGATGTCTGACTGGGAATTGAAATCAGCAGCAAAGACAGTGGCCGAGTACATGTGCAACATCAAAAAGGGTGAAAACGTATTGATCTATGCGGACACACTTGTGGAGGATGCAGTTTCCGACTCGATTGCGGAAGCAGCTCACGTGGCAGGCGGGATAGTATCGTTGTTCAGATATGAGACCAGCCTGCGGCCGGACACCGAACCTCCTGCCCCTTTAGCAGAGGCGATGAAGACGGTGGATGTCCTAATCGAGCTATCGTGGATGTACTTGATCCATACCCGTGCTCTCCTGTCCGCGCTCAATGCGGGAGCACGTTTTGCCTGCCTTACCATGATTACTTCCCCGATCCTAAAGCGCATTATCGGGAACATCGACCACTATGCGAAGGTCCTAGAGTTAGGCAACGCGATGACCGAAATACTCGAAGCCGCTAGTCAGATGGAGATGACAACCCCGGCTGGCACAAAGTTGACATGCAATATCGAAGGGAAGCGGATTGACCACGCATCGAAGAGGATCTTTGGGGCGGGGGAACAGACGTATCCGGGAGGTCAGGTTTCCTGGTATCCAGACCCCCAGACGATTGATGGGACGCTAGTCTTCGATGGATCCGTCTGGCCTCCAGAGAAGATTGGCCTAATCAACACGCCGATCAAGCTGAGTGTCAAGCAAGGAGTAGTTACTGCAATTAACGGAGGTAGCGAAGCCACGGCATTACAACGCTGGTTCGAAAGCTGGAAGAATCCGAGTATCTACAAACTAGCGCACCTTTCTTATGGCCTGAACCCAGAGGCACTACTCACCGGAAACATTCTGGAAGATGAAAGAGTGTTCGGCTGTCTAGAAGTTGGTATAGGAGCTCAGCCCCCTCATCTGGGAATATTTGAGGTCAACCCCTGTGAGGCAGTGACCGGACATACTGATGGAGTAATGCTCAATGGCACAGTGAAGCTCGATGGAGAATTGATTGAGAAGGAGGGCGTGTTCGTTCACCCGAAGCTAACGAAGATAATAGAAAGTTTCTAACGTATCTATAGTGTTAAGGAGCAAGAATGACTGTACAGGACCGAATTCTATGGATTAACCCTGGCTTGCCTCTGGATGGCCTTAATCGGCAGTTTGAAGCATTGCTTGAGAAAGGAAAGCGCAAAGGGACAGAAGTTAAGATCGTCTCCACGGGTAGAGGGCCCCGCGATTTGGAATACCGTTATTATGAAGCCTTGGTGATTCCAGATATCTTGCATAAAATCAAAGAGGCGGAAAAAGAGGGGTACGATGCAGCCATTATTGGGTGCTTTTATGATCCAGGGCTACAAGCGGCAAGAGAAATAGCTGACATAGTAATTGTAGCGCCCGCAGAAGCCTCCATGCATCTTGCAGCCACCTTGGGAAGTAAGTTCTCTATCATTATTGGGCGAGAGAAATGGATTCTTCAAATGGCGGAGAACGTGAGAAATTATGGCATGGAGCTGAGGTTAAGTTCTTTCAAATCTATTAATTTAAGAGTCAGTGAAATGCAGGCGGATAAGGCCCGCACTATGGGAAGAATGCACCAGGCTGCTCGGGAAGCTGTGGAAGAAGATTTAGCAGAAGTGATTATTCCTGGTTGCACAATGGAATACGGCTTTTTCCAAGATCTCCAGTCAAGCTTAAAGGTACCCGTCATCGATCCAATAATAGCAGCTTTCAAGTATGCCGAGTTTTTATGTGAATTGAAGAAGCGCTTTGGTTGGGGACATAGTAAAAGAGGCGATTACGAGCGACCCCCAAATAATCAGATTCTTAGTTGGAAGCTGCAGGAGCAATATGGAGTAGATGGCCTTTGGTAGCGAGAAGTAGGATGTACCGCATGTTTGTTCCAGAATAAGGGAGAGAAATATCCAAGTGTTTAGCCGCAGACAGCAACAGATGTGCTAGTTGTCTAAATTAGATGATGAAGTGTTTATATAGGTGTATTAAGCGAAAAAGTTCGAGAATAAAAATGGATGAAAAGAACGAAATGATATGTATACGGCATGCAGAAGCTCCCTGCTGCATTGATAGCTGCCTGATGCACACATTATCAAGAGATAGGGCTACGTATACAATAGCACTAGATGAGAAGAAGCGTATAAGATGTAGGATTTGTGTATCATCCTGTCCGTAAGATCATAAGAAATTTGAGGAATAAAGGAGACGCTTGTGGTTAGAGTATTAGGTATTGCGGCAAGTCCTCGGCACGGGAACACAGAGATCCTTGTTAAAGAGGCACTCCAGGCAGCTCAGGAATTTCCGTTTGAAGTTGAGGTCGAGTTTCTCTCTTTTGCAGGAAAGCGGATTGAGCCTTGCATTGACTGTGACTACTGTGTACAACAAAAGAGCTACTGTTGGAAAAAGGACGACTGGAGGGAATTGACCAACGCCCTTATCGATCCTCCTCCCGATGGAGTAATCATCGGATCGCCCGTCTATTTTTTTAATGTGCCGTCTATTCTACGAGCGTTTTTCGAGCGGTGCACCTGCTTGTTCACACAGCTATGGGACAAGGAGTTCCCTTTTCCTCCCCCGGATTGGACAAAGACAGCAGCGGGAGCAGTGGCAATTGGCTTTCATCGCCACGGAGGCGTGGAACACGCCCTCTCAAATATATTGCATTGGTTTCTCAGTAGTGGGTTTGTCTGCGTTGGAGGGGACTATATTGGTGGGGCAGCATGGCAGATGGAGGAAGATACCCGGGAAGCCGTGTATAAAGATTCCATAGGTCTAGAAGCAGCAAGGAGGGTTGGGCAAAGGGTGGCATATACAGCAAAGCTCCTTCATGAGGGCAAGCAAAGTGTGGAGGATCTGAATTTGGTAAAGATCGGATAAGGAGGTTTGGATGCGGAAATTCAGCGAACGCAAAGAACTCGAATGGATGCTAAGAGGGTTGGGCATTCTGGGCACAGGAGGAGGAGGTGATCCTGATACATGGGGGGCAAGCATCATCGATGCGGATTTGGCGAAAGGTCGAGTGTACCAGCTTGTGAATCCTGAAGAGGTGGGAGAGGATGCTTTGGTGGTGAGTGGAGGGTACCTGGGATCGGTCGCAGAGGACAGAGCACTTGATCGGGTCGTCGATGAGTGGGAACACAGCTTTGAATTAGAATGCGCTTTACGCGAGATGGAAACACTTATTGGCCGACGCATCGATTATCTTGTGCCTTTTGAAATGGGCGGTGGAAACACACCGGTAATCCTCTCTGCTGGAGCTCGGCTGGGAATCCCCGTGGTTGATGGGGATGCCCTGGGACGTGCCGCACCGGAGACACAGATGACTAGCTTTATTGGGCACGGAGTTAAACTCACGCCCATGCCACTTGTCGACTCCAAGGGCACCGTTGTAATTGTAAAGGAGAGTAACGACATCTTTTTCCCAGACGAGGTTGGCCGGTTTGTGGTATCAACAAAGCGAGGATTGATGGCCAATTCGCACTACCCTATGAGTGGTGCAGAACTTAAGCGATCTGTGATCCCAAATACGATCACGAAAGCAATTGATCTTGGAGGCTTTGTTACTTCGTTGACTGGGCAACCTGGAGATAAGTTGGCAAGTCTCAGCGAACACCTTGAAGGATTCCCGTTGTTATGGGGAAAGGTAACTGTTATTAATGGAGAAAACCGAGGTGGTTTCTATTTTGCCCACGTGCGTGTCAAGGGATCGGGCGGTTTTAAAGGGCGTACTGTAGATCTCACGATCAAAAATGAGGTGATGTGTGCTCGCCTTGACGGACGTCCCATCGTAATCTTCCCCGATCTTATACTGCTCCTTGACCCTGACACGAACAAAGGTGTGATGACCCCCGACATCAAAGAGGGACGCGAACTTCTCTTAGTGGCTGTTCCGTGCCATCCTCGACTTCGGGAGGCGCTGGAAACAGAGGCTGGTGCCCGAGCGTTCGCTTCAGACCGATATGGTGAACGGATTGACTACCGGCCAGTAGAGAAGCTTATAGGAGGTACCTCATGAAAGGGAAATGTGGTGTAACCGGGTGTCCAAACCCTGCGATCTTTCAGTGCCACTTGTGCGGCCTGGCACTGTGCAAGGAGCACGCCGTCTCCTCACCAACAGGTGAGGAAGGGGTCTACTTCTGCCGCGGGTGTTGGAGTTACTTGAAAGCAAGAAGAGGAGAAGCTGTATTTGCAGGGAAAGGAGGTCTGGAATATGGCGATCTCGACCGATAATGCCGAGCGCATGATGTTATTCATCGATACAGAGAAGTGCACAGGCTGCAACACCTGTATGCTCATATGCTCTTTTGTCCATGAGAAGGCCTTCAGCTACGAGCGCTCACGAATACGGGTTTGGAGAGACGATAACCGCGGGAACTTCGTTCCAATTCTGTGCGAGCAGTGCGCAGATGCTCCCTGCGTTTCGGTTTGCCCTACCGACGCTCTTTCTCAAGATGAGGGGGGAGTAGTCCAGTATGATGCCACGCAGTGCGTTGGGTGCAGTGAGTGCGTGAATGCCTGTCCAATAGGAGCTATCTCCCTTGATGCTCATGGGAAATTGGTGAAGTGCGACCTATGTTCCAGCCTAGGAACGACGCCTTATTGTGCCCAATACTGTACAGCCGGAGCATTGCAGTGGATCCCGGAGAAATTGGCAGCTCGGCTAAGAGTGAGAAAGGTTGCTCAGCGTCGGCTGCAGTCCATGGAATCAGAAAGAGGTGAATGACAACATGTTCGGCATAGCAGGCCAGATGCTTTGGGTCGATCTTACCCATGAAGAAGTGGAAAAGCGTCCTGTGGAAGAGGCACTCCTCTATGAATACCTAGGAGGACGTGGTGTTAACGCGAAGTTGCTTTGGGAATTGACGAATAAAGGGCTGGATCCACTTAGCCCTGAAAATCCCTTGATTTTCGGGACCGGTACCCTTGGAGGCACGTTTGCACCATGTTCAGGGCGAATGACAATTACCTGTAAGTCCCCGGCTACACACCTGTATTTGAAGGCCAACGTAGGTTCTCATTTTGCTCCTGAACTGAAGTTTGCAGGGTACGATTTTATTGTGGTATTGGGGCGAGCAGATCATCCTGTATACCTGTGGATCGACGATGAGAAGGTAGAGATTCGCGATGCTCAGCATCTCTGGGGGATGGATACGCGGATGACTGATCAACTGATCAAGGAAGAGCTAGCGGATGATCAGATCAAAGTCGCGATGATTGGTCCAGCTGGAGAAAATTTGGTCAATTTCGCCAGTATAATGGCCTCCATCTACCGTACGGCTGCCCGAGGTGGCGTCGGAGCTGTGATGGGTTCGAAGAATCTGAAAGCCATCGCGGTGCGCGGTACGGGTGATATAAGCGTTGCAGATCCCGATCAGTTCATGGAGGCAGCACTAGCTGCTCGCAGAGCTCTTCGCGAAGACGAATACTGCTGGACCCGCTCCTTTAAGTTTGGTACAGCACAGGGGGTTATAGGATCGAATGAAGGGGGAACCCTCCCGCATAAGAATTTTCAAGACGGGTTTATTCCCGATGTGTATAAAATCAGTGGAGAATATGTCTCTGAAAAATTTGCACATCCCGAGGCCTGCTCCTCTTGTGTCTTTCATTGTGGCCGCTTCGCCCGTGTGCGATCCGGGCCTTACAAAGGAGCCTATACTGCTGGACCAGAGTATGAGACCTTGGTTTCGCTAGGTTCCAAATGTGATATTACCGATGCCGCAGCGATCATTAAAGGAAACGAGATCTGTAATTTGATGGGAATGGACATCGTATCCGCTGGGAGTATGGTCTCTTTTGCGATGGAATGTAATGAGCGGGGATTGCTGAAGGGGCAAGATTTGGGAGGATTAGATTTATCGTGGGGGAATGCCGACGCTATGCTTTCCCTGTTAGAAATGATGTCGTGCCGAAAAGGCATTGGAGATCTGTTGGCCGATGGTAGCCGCATCGCTGCTGGCAAGATCGGGCATGGTGCAGAAAGCTTCGCCGTACAAGCGAATGGCCTGGAGCAGACCGGGATTGATGTTCGAGGATCAATGAGCTATGCGTTGGCTTTTGCGCTGAATCCCAGAGGACCTGACCATCTAACAACGGAATGTTTAGCGGAGTTCGCGTATACCCCGGAAGTCCGTCAACTTGCGATCGAAGTGAGTGGAAGTGAGAAAGGTGTGGACTCCCTTTCCCCGGAAGGAAAACCTAAACTGGTGGCGTGGCATGAAGATATCTACTCCGTGTCTGATTGCTTAGGTATTTGCGTGTTTACGGACACCTGGTCGTATACCAGGATTAATTTTGAGAACTTAGCGACAATGTTTGGAACAGCGACAGGGATTCCCATGTCAGTTGATGAGATCAGAAACAGAGGAGAAAAGATCGTTACCTTAGAGCGAGCTTTTAACCTTCGAGAAGGTCGAACTTGTCGCGATCTGGATGTGTTGCCCCCACGTATGTTCGAGCCGTCTCCGAGCTTAAAGAGAGGGGAGGCTACCCTGACGCAAGAGAAATTAGGCCAAATGCTTGAGGAGTACTACAAACTTCGAGGTTGGAATACGAAAACTGGTGTGCCAACGGCTAAGAAGCTGCAGGACTTGGGACTCAACTTCCTAAAGGAGAAGTTCGTCAGGGAGTAAAGAACCCCGCAGCAAGCTGCGGGGCATTGAAAAGCAAGACCTAAAGATCTAAGCGGAGTTGGTCCTCATGGTGCAATTTGATGTACTGCTTTATCACACCCAAGGTAACGTCGCACACAAGGTGCGCCGCTACGGCCATCTCTTCGTAGCGTCGGAGCTTACCTCCGACGTTGAGGGGGTTATCCTCGACGTTAAAGGGACTTCTCCCCGCGAGATTCTCGGCAGCGATTGTCTCCGCCCAACCTTGCAACCGGACATTTCTGATAGAACTCATGTAGCCCCTACTAACAAGCAGATTCGCCTACGGCGAATCTCCGCTTTCCTTCCCCCAGTAAGCTGGGGGGTATCCAAGGGAGGTCTTTTATGAATCAGGAAGCGTTCAATATGAGCTGCGGTCAGACAGAGTTGACAGAAAAGTGCAAGAGGACCTTGGGAAAAGACGTTATTACTATCTATTCTCCGCCATTCTGGCAAATGGAGGAGGAAGCACTCGCTTTGCTACAGGAATTCTTAGGTACGAAGAATGAAATTATAATTGTCTTTGGGACTGGAACCTCGGGGATAGAAGCTTCCTTGAACTCGATTCTCGAGCCAGGCGACCGCTTTCTCATTGCACACAATGGCATGTTTGGTGAAATCATGAGTTTGATGACGCAAGCTGCCGGTGCGGTCCCAGTTAAGGTCCCCTTCGAGTTAGGAACGCCTGTTGATCCTGGAGTCATTGCAGTGGCCCTCGATAAAGAGAGAAACCTCAAAGGGATCGGTGTCGTTCACGGGGAAACCAGCGTTGGCGTGGCGAATCCACTGGAGGAAATTGGGCAGCTAGCTCGGGAGCGAAACCTTCTTTACGTGGTGGATGCTATTTCCTCTTTTGCCAGTGAGGAACTGCGTGTGGATGACTGGAACATTGATTTGTGTGTGGTAAATGGCCAGAAGTGTCTCGGGGCACCGCAAGGGAACACGTTTGTCTCGGTCAGTCCGCGAGCGTGGGAACGGATCCGAGGGCGAAGGGAGCGGATTCGTGGGTTCTACATGAATCTGCTGGCCTGCAAGGATTATCTAAACATGGCGCGGACCGAGCAGAAGAACTGGGCGGCCGGTGGTAACAAGTTTGAGTTTCATCTAGAAGAAGCGCCTCATCCGGCATCCCCGTCATTTGTGATTATCCAAGGGGTGTGGGCTTCTCTGAAGCAGCTCAAGGAGGAAGGGCTGGAAAGGAGCATCGCGCGACACGAGATCGCGGGAAAGGCAGTGCGATCGGCGGTAAAGGCGATGGGGTTGGGCTACATCTGTCAGGATGATCGGTATGCCGACAACGCGGTGTCCGCGATTTTTTTGTCTAACGGTATCGAGGATTACCAGATCCGTAAGCAACTATTCGAACAGTATAGGGTGATCCTAGGCGATGCCAACATGATGTCGTGGGATGTCTACAAATCCCAGATAGGTAGGAACTACGTCCGATTTGGAACAATGGGAGAAGCTGCGAGATATCACAAAGTACTTTACGCGATTTTCGCTTTTGGCATGGCTCTGCGTGACCTTGGAGCTGATGTAGACGTGGAACGAGCTATGTCGGCAGCCCAGTGTATTTATAAGGAGGAAGAGGCACTATGAGTAGCTTTATATCTCAGCGTGCAAAGAACCTGCCTTATTCAGGGATTCGTGAGATATTTGATTTAGCAGGGAAGATGGAAGACGTAATCCACTTTGAGATCGGTGAACCTGACTTTGATACTCCTTTACCCATTGTAGAAGCTGCATTTGAGGCGGCGAAGAAAGGGATGACCCACTATACGCCAAGCGCGGGAATCAAAAGTCTTCGGGAAAAGCTCGCGGCTAAACTTACCGAAGAGCTTGAAGTGCAATTCGATCCGGACGAAATCGTCATTACAGCCGGAGGAATGGAAGCTCTTCTCCTCATAATGTTAGTAACTCTTAATAAAGGAGACGAGGTTCTGCTACCCTCGCCACACTGGCCGAACTACCCGGCCCACGTCCTTTTAGCGGGCGGAAAATATAAAAAGCTTGTGCTTGAGCAGAAGCATGAATTCAAACTTGTGACAGAGACCTTAAAAAACTCGATCACAGAGAATACAAAAGTGCTTCTCATTAACTATCCGCACAATCCTACTGGAGCGGTTCTGGATCGGGAGGACTTAGAAGTAATCGCGGATGTAGCGAGGGCGAATGATCTCCTGGTTTTCT
This sequence comes from Candidatus Bipolaricaulota bacterium, assembly GCA_023132915.1. Classification (GTDB taxonomy): domain Bacteria; phylum Bipolaricaulota; class Bipolaricaulia; order UBA7950; family UBA9294; genus UBA9294. The sequence continues at coordinate 13,301 of JAGLXM010000283.1, read as the reverse complement.
CCGATGAGGCCTATGAGAGCCTTGTGTTCGATGGGAAGAAGTTCCTGAGCATCGCTTCCCTAGAAAGAATGAAAGAAAGGACCGTTATCTTACGAACCTTCTCCAAATCCTATGCGATGACCGGGTGGCGCGTGGGTTATCTGGCAGCACCAAAACAACTTGCAGATAAGACTGCCAAACTCCATGAGCATACCTCTGCTTGTACAAGCTCTGTTTCCCAGATGGCCGCCTTGGCTGCCCTGGAGTTGCCGGTGGAAATTCCGCTGAAGATGGTCAAGGAGTATGAACGTAGACGAGACATTCTTATCGCAGAACTCGCTCAGATCCCTGGATTGAAGGTCTTCAAACCCAGGGGGACTTTCTATGCTTTCGTGGACATTCGTCAGTTTGGGATTCCTTCGTTTGATCTTTCAAGGTTGCTTCTCGAAAAGGCTCGAGTAGCAGTAGCTCCAGGCAGCGCTTTTGGCGCGGAAGGCGAGGGCTATATCCGGGTTTGTTTTGCCAACTCAACTGAGAACATCCGGAAAGGCGTAAAAAGGATGGGAGAAGTCTTTCAGGAATTAGCTGCGGGGAGACAAAGAAATGATGTTAAGAAAAGAAGAAATTAAACAAGTAAGAGAGAAGATCTTAGCAAGACTGATAAAGCCCAAGCTTACTTCAGAGAGAGCGAAACTTATTACGGAAATCTATAAGACTACTGAGGGGGAGCCCCAAATACTAAGACGAGCTAAGGCATTAAAGAAGATATTAAGTGAGATGACCATATATATTCAACCTCATGAGCTTATTGTAGGGAATTTAGGGCCTGAACCTATATCTGCCCCAGTTTACCCGGAAGGTGCCGTAGATCATATTTTAAATGAAATGGACACATATGAAACAAGGCCTGGAGATAAGTTTATAGTGCCGGCAGAAGTCAAAGGAAAGTTGCGGGAGACACTTCCATGGTGGTTGGGGAAAACGCTGAAAGATCTTGCCCTTTCAATAATGCCCGCGGATTCTAAAAAAGCTAATGATTCGGGGTTAATTTGTTTTGAAAACATGTTAATTAGTGGAGTTGGTCACTTCATACCAAATTATGAAAGAGTATTGAGGCAGGGTCTTAACGGAATGGAACAATCGATAAAAGATAGAATGAGCGCCTTGCGCTTAGAGAACCCAGAGGAATTTTCCAAAAACATATTTTACAAAGCGTGTTTAATTTGCTGTGAGGCGGTCAAGGCTTATGCTAAACGGTATAGGGAACTTGCAAAAGGTCTAGCCGAGGATGAAAGAGATTTGCAAAGGAGGAAAGAGTTACTGCAGATAGTAGAAGTGCTTGATCAGGTACCAGCTAAACCAGCACGAACCTTTTACGAAGCTCTGCAAGGATTGTGGCTCATTCATGTTATCCTTCATATAGATTCAAATGGTTACGGTGTGACACTTGGGAGGATGGATCAATATCTATATCCGTATTTCAGAAGTGGCGTTAAAGAACACGACTTAACGAAAGATGAAGCTAAAGATTTATTAGTCAGCTTTTGGTTAAAGTGTAGTGAAATTCTTAAATTGTATAGCAATAAAGGCGCAAGATTGTATGCTGGTTTCCCTGTAACTGATCCCCCCGAGTTAGGGGGATTAACTCCTGAGGGAGAGGACGCCACAAATGAGCTTTCGGAGTTAATGCTCGAAGTAGAGGAGGAGGTTAGACTCCCTCAACCAGACGTTGCGGTGCTCTGGACGAACAAGATGAGCGATGAGTTTCTGCTCAAGGCAGCTAAGCTCGTGCCAAAGACTAACAAGCCAAAATTCTTTAATGTGCATGTCGGTATCCAATCATTAATCAATGCGGGTATACCCCCAAAAGAGGCGGAGGGAAATTATGCATTCGTAGGCTGCGTTGAGAACTCCATCCCTGGGAAAACATGGGGATGGAGCAACGCTGGCTCGCTAAATCTCGCTAAATGTCTCGAATTAGCGCTAAACAACGGAATTGATCCGGAGACTAATAACAAAATAGGCCCAGCTACAGGGAAAGCCACGGAGTTCAGGTCGTTTAGTGAATTGAAGGATGCATTTGAGAAACAAATTGCAAATGGAGTTCGCTTGCTGGTACAAGCCTTACATGCTGTTGAGCTATCTCATAAAGAGCGGTGGCCGGAACCATTGGAATCCATCTTAGTGGACGGATGCTTAGAGAGCGGACGGGAGGTAAATCACGGCGGTGCCCTCTATAACTTCACAGGTATCCAGGGAGTAGGGATGGCGACAGCCGCAGATTCTCTAATAGCCGTAAAGAGACTCATATTCGATGAGAGAGCTATCAGCATGGAAACTTTGCTCGAATCTCTGAACAGCGATTTTAAGGAGCGGGAGATGCTAAGGCAAAGGCTATTGAACGAGCCACCAAAGTTCGGAAATGATATAGACGAAGTGGATCATCTGGCCTGCGAGATCGTTGGACATTACTGCAATGAGGTACACTGGTATAGGAACCTGAGAGGGGGGCCATTTCTACCGGGAACCTTTTCTGTGTCATCTCATGATGCCCTTGGAGAATACGTTGGTGCGACCCCCGACGGCCGTAAGGCGAAGGCACCCTTATCGGATGCGCATTCGCCAGTACAAGGGCAAGCGAAGAGTGGCCCCACCGCTGTCTTGAAATCGATGGTAAAACAGGATCATGCGCTAGTAGCGAATGGAACTTTGTTAAACATGAGGTTTAATGTGCACACCCTGACGGGTAAAGAACGGCTTCGAAACTTCGCGAAGCTGATCAAGACATATCTGAGCCTTGGCGGATTCCATATACAATTTAATATTGTTGATATTAGAGTGTTAAAGGAAGCCCAAAAACATCCGGAGAGGTACCCCGAGCTTATGGTGAGAGTTGCAGCTTACGTTGCTCCATGGAACCAACTCAGCAAAGAACTTCAGGATGAAATTTTAAGCAGAACTGAATTTGAAGCATCTTGAGCTTCGATATACATCCGAAGGAGGAGAATGGAAGGATTGATATTCGACATACAAAGGTCTCGGCTAGATGATGGGCCGGGAATAAGGACTACCGTGTTTCTAAAAGGGTGTCCCCTTAGGTGTGTATGGTGCAGTAATCCCGAATCTCAGCGCTCATCGCCTGAGATAATGTACAATGCGAATCTTCATATCGATGGGTGCGAGGAATGTATAAAGACATGCCCAGCAAATGCCATGGAAAAAGATGAAAGGCAAGGAATTAAGATCAGCAGAGATTTGTGTAAGGTGAAATGCAACGAGTGTGCAAAGGTATGCTACTCTAACGCCCTAACAGTTATCGGACAAAGGGTCTCAGTCGAAGAAGTTCTAAAAGCGGTCGAGAAGGACATACCGTTCTATCGATCATCTGATGGCGGCGTCACAATATCAGGGGGTGAGCCGCTCGCTCAACCAGAGTTCACTAGAGAGATTCTTAAAGCATGCAAGGAGAGAGGGATTCACACGGTATTGGATACAAGCGGTTATGGGCAGTGGAGCGATTTAGAAAAGATTATAAAGTATGTTGATATAACACTCTATGATATTAAACACATGAACCCACTCAAGCACAAAGCGTATACTGGGGCAAGTAACGAGCTGATATTGGAGAATGTTAGACGAATGGGGCAGAAAAAGATGCCAATAATAATACGGCTTGCTATAATACCAAAAATAAATGACTCGAAGGAGAATATCAATGAGTTAATTGAACTAACTAAAGAGGTCTTGGCTTTGAGAGTGGATCTTTTACCGTATCATCGACTAGGAGTCTCAAAGTACAAGATGTTAGGGAGAGAATACGGGCTACAGGGTCTTGAACCACCCACCAGAGAGCATCTGAATCGCGTTCGAGATTTGCTGATATCACATAAAGTGGGAACCGAACTGGTAGTTTAGCGGGTATTTAAACGATCCACGTGAGAAATGGAATTTTGGTCTATAAACACGAGAAGGAGTAGATATAGATGATCGCATTTATGAACCCAGCCGAAGAGAATCTTCAACTGATGTTAGACACCGGAGTTGTAGCGGTGATAAGGGCCACGACTTCCGATAATCTTCTTCAGGTAGCGGAGGCCATTTAGCCGAAGGAATATAGAGAACGGGAAAGGACACACCGGAGCAATTTGAGGGTGGAAAGGTTCCATAAGATACGGAAGCATGAAGAGCAACTTTAAGGAGCTAAACGCGATGAATGTAATAGATGCTATCAAAGAGCGCTATGCTGTGCGCAATTATCAGACCAAAGATGTTGAAGAGGATAAACTCAAGCGAGTATTAGGGGCGGCTCGGTGGGCTCCCTCAGCGTACAATCGTCAGGAGTGGCGGTTTGTGATAGTAAGAGACTCTTCTACTCGACAGAAACTGACCAAAACCGCACATGGCCAAGAATTCGTAGGACAGGCACCAGTCGTCATAGCTGCTTGTGCTACTGACACCAGTCGTATCATGCCCTGTGGCCAAGTGGCGTATCCTATAGAACTAGCTATAGCTATAGATCACATGACACTTAAGGCAGTAGAGGAAGGCCTAGGCAGTTGCTGGATAGGTGATTTTGAAGAGGATGAAGTCAAGAAAATTCTTGATATCCCCGATCAGATCAGAGTGGTGATTTTGCTTCCACTTGGATATCCAGTTCAGGCTGTCAGTCCGAGCCTCCCTAAGAAGCGTAAGAAGTTAAATGAGATAGTAACGTACGATAAATGGCGGTAAGATTATGCTAGTTCTAAAGTACATTCAATAAAGAACTGAGGAATGAACAATAAGGAGCGAACCATGAACAAAGTGAAAATTCTTGTACAAATGCGAGAAGCTGGAGTGTTGGGGGTCATCCGGGTGCAGGCAGCCGAGGATCTCGTCGGAATCGCCCGAGCTCTACGCAATGGTGGCCTCGAATGTGTCGAGATCACGATGACTACGCCCGGGGCACTGCGGGCAATCGAGGAGGCAGGCGGAAAGCTCGAAGGGGTAACCATGGGGGCGGGCACGGTATTGGATGGAACTACAGCCAGGCAAGCAATCCTCGCCGGGGCAGAGTTCCTCGTCACCCCAACGGTGGAGCCCGATGTGATCGAGATGGCCCATCGCTATGGGGTGGTTGTCATCCCTGGCGCGATGACCCCGACCGAGATACTCACCGCCTGGGAAGCTGGAGCGGACATGGTGAAGGTGTTTCCGGCAAGCGTTCTGGGCCCGAGTTATCTCAAGGCAATACGAGGGCCGCTCCCCCAGATTCCACTTGTACCCACTGGTGGCGTCACCGCCGACAACGCCGGTGAGTTCATCCGCGCCGGAGCCGCAATGGTGTGTACTGGCGGCTGGCTGGTGGACGAGAAGGCGGTGGCCGAGAGTCGCTATGAAGTCCTTACTGAGCGCGCCTGCCTGCTCGTAGAAGCTGTTCGGAAGGCAAGAGGGGAGGATTCCTGATGCGCCACCATGACCTTGTGATGTTTGGAGAGGCAATGATTCGCCTCTCACCACCGAATTTCCGGCGGCTGGAGCAGACAAACCTGCTCGATATAAACGTCGGAGGCTCGGAGTTAAACGTGGCCGTCGCTGCGCAACGACTAGGGCTTGGAGTGGCCTACGTCACTCGCCTCACCAACAATCCTCTGGGCCGGATGATCGCGAACAAGGCCCGCGAGCACGGAGTGGATACCTCCTACATTGTCTGGACCGATGATGATCGGGTGGGAACCTACTTTGTGGAGTTCGGGGCAAGCCCCCGTCCCAACTCCGTGGTATATGACCGCCGTGATTCAGCGATCGCACGCATTCGTCCTGGAGAAGTCGATTGGGATGCGATCTTTAAAGGGGTAAAGATGTTCCACACATCCGGGATCACCCCAGCCCTCTCTTCCACAGCGGCCGAGGCGACAAAAGAGGCGGTTCGTGTAGCGAGGAAGGCAGGCATCAAGGTATCGATCGATCTCAACTACCGAGCATTGCTATGGTCACAAGAAAAAGCGCGTGAGGTCATGTCAGAGTTGGTGGATGCAGCCGACATCCTCATCACCACTGAGGAGGACACAGAGCGGGTGTTCGGGATCAAGAAGGATAACTACGAAGAGGTTGCCAAGGCTCTGGCTGAGCAATTCCACCTCGGAGCGGTAGCAATCACCTTGCGCGAGACACCATCGGTGTGGCGAAACACCTGGACCGCCATCGCATACGCCAATGGGAAGATCCACCGCGGGCCGAAGTTCGACATCGAGGTCGTGGACCGAGTTGGCTCCGGTGATTCCTTCACCGGTGGGTTTCTTTTCGGTTACCTGCACGACGGCCCTGCTGCTGCGGTGCGCTATGGCGTTGCCATCTCCGCCCTCAAGCAGACCAACCCCGGCGACCTTTGTTGGGCGACCTGCGAGGAGACCGAACGGCTCCTTGAGGGTGGTGGCCTGCGCATCGTGCGCTGATTATAGGACGGCCAGTAGAATCTATGGACTTGGTCTATTTGGCGCTAAAAGGTTGCGGCAAATCTTGCGGGCGAGCTTGTCTGAGATCTCAGAATGCCGTGGAACCGCCTGATCATGGAGCATGATCACACAAAAGTGTCGAGTGCAGACCACATCTTGCCGCTCAAGACGGCAAGGGAATGACAAGCTGGTTGCAGATGCGCCTTGCAGTGTAATCTGGAATTTCCCGATGGCGCGGCACCGAGGTACGGCGGTTCGTAGCCGGGTTTTCCCAAATCGAATGTTCGCTACCTTCACGCACGAATCGGCAGCCATACTGACGCAGGTGTCGCAGCAGATCACGCCTTTTCACTGTGCTGTACCCTGGGGGACCAGGGCAACACGCGTCGCTGCTGTCAGTAGCAGGTGAATCGGTTCTTCCAAATCGGCATCAGGGTCTGTGTTGTTTGGATCAGGTTTGGGCAGTGGTTCGCCGTGTAGTAAGTTGGTCTCCGCCATGTCCACCAAGGCACTTGCCAGCAGCCGGCGTGTCTCTTCCAAATCTGCGCCCCACGTGATAACTCCTGGAAAATCCAGCACTTCGCCATGTATGCCTTTGTCGAGATACTTGTACATCGCCTTGTAGGTCAACATGATCTCTCCTCCGTAACCGTTTCGCGTATTGCATCCGCTGGCACACTGCGCAAACATCCTCTCGCCTGTCCTCAAGGATGAGCGCTATGGCCTCAGCCAATCCCTCTGTTGCATCATCTTTGATCTTCCCCTGCACGCAGTCTCGATGCATTTCACTTAAACTCTACAGGAACGTGCCGCACTAGTCCATGCCTTTTTGTCTCGACACCGCAAGTCAGCCGTGCGGTGTTGCCGGTGGCCTGCGCATCGTGCGCTGATGTAGAACCGAAAGCACGATGGCCTTAAGAAGTCAGCTTCTCCACCAACCCCTCGAGGCCGAGTCGCCGCGATCCCTTCACAAGGAGCAGATTCCTGTCCCCTTTTAGACTGCACCTGATACAACCCGCCAATTCCTGGCGGTCAGAGTAGATAATCGTACTGCGCGGAACCTCCTCCAACACATCCTGCGCTGCCTGGTTTGCAAGCTCTCCCACTGGGAAGATCGGGGAGATTCCAAGGCCAAGCGCGAGCCTGAGGATCTCACGGTGGAAGCGCGCCGCTGCTTCGCCCAATTCGAGCATATCGCCAAAGACGAACGATCGTCGATTCACCGGCAATTCAAGCTCAGCCAGGGTTCGCAGAGCCGCCGCCGTGGAATCGGGGTTGGCGTTGTAGGTGTCATCAATGAGATGGCCGAACGAAGCGGAAAGAAGGGTTAACCTGTGAGGAATGGGCTTAAACGTTGCTACCCGCCGCTCGATCGCTCTTGGAGAAATATCGAGGTGAAGCGCGCAGGCAACCGCGGCCAGCAGATTAGTTGCATTATGCCTTCCAACAAGCGATGAGGAAAAATGAAGTGTGGGCTCCTTAATCTCCATGCGAAGGCCTGGAAATGTTCCGATGATTTTTCCGCGTAATTTCCCCCTCTCAAGGCCAAAGGGAATGAGATTCCCCTCCCACGCGTGAACAAGTGGGGCAAGCTCGGGGGAATCGGCATTGACGATCGCCGTACCATCGGGAGGAAGCAAGCTAATGAGGGCCCACTTTTCCCTTGCCACCTCCTCCACACTGCCAAACCCAGCCAGGTGTCCTCGCCCAACCATGGTAAGGATGGCCACTTGTGGGACAAGGAGGGCAGCGAGCGGTGCGATCTCCTCGGGCGCACTTGCCCCGAGTTCAAAGATACCAACCTGCGCCGCGTGGGACATCGCCAAAAGCGCAAGGGGAAGACCGATCTCAGTGTTGTAGTTGTGCGGAGCGGTGTAAACCTTTCTATTTTCAGCAAGAAGGTGGCCTATAAGCGCCTTGGTAGTCGTCTTTCCGCACGTTCCAGTGACCCCAATGAAGGTTGCTTGGAGGTGTTTGCGCCACGCAGCGGCGAGGGTCCACAGTGCCCGGAGAGACTCCTCGACCCAAATCACGTTACGCCCGCTCTTTGGAATCGCCGTGGGAGCTGAAACGATCGCCCCACACGCTCCCCGGGCAAACGCTTCTTCTAGAAACGCATGGCCATCCGTCCGCTCGCCTTTAAAGGCAATGAACAGGTCTCCTTCCTGAACCAGCCGCGAGTCATGGATCACCCGGCGCGGCGTCTCCCCTGTCCCCCGCAGGAGTTTCCCATCAACGAGCTTCGCGATCTTTGCAGTGGAGAACATCCTATTCTGGCAGTAAGAGAAGGGCGTTTACTTCTCGTTCATCATAGAGGAAATAGCCGGTGAGCTCGGTCTCCACTTCCTCCACCCCTTGCAGCGCCTCGATGTAGGGCGAGAAGGGATCAGGAGCGAACAGTTCGACAGTGAGAGTATCGTAGCTTGGCAAATCCTCGACTGCCTCGATCAGTTCGCTCAGATCCTCGAACTCAATAGGCGTCTCACCTGCCTCCAAGTAACGTGGTCCCCCGTAGGCACGCACAACGATGTAATCAGCTATAAGATCAATGGGGATCTGGATTTCACCCTCTTCAATCCGCTTCTCCCCGTGGTAGATTTGTAGTTCAACCTGGTAGTGAATGGTGTCTCCAGGTTCATAGATAATTTGGTCAAGTTCCAGGTGATTGATGTGCATCGCGCTTAGCTTTTGTGTGAATTGCATCGAAGCGGTGATGTTACTTATCTTAGGATCCTGAAAGTCGTTGTACTGAAGGAGGGAGACGATACTCGCCAACTGCCAGGGCGGGTAGATGGCGATATCTCTCGTACTCAAGAAGACGTCGCGCCGCTCAAGCGGAGTTGGCATCCCATCCCCAAAGATCTGATAGGTGACCTCTACCGTCCCCTGACCGATCCGATCGAGAGCCGCATCGATCGCTTCAAACCCGCTTGCCAGAAGGAGTACAGGCATTATGCGCGGTTCATCAACAAGTTCGATCTGAAAGTCTTCACTACGTCCAGCATCACGCTCGAAGACGTCGAGCGACAGGGTAATCAAGTCCACCGACCGGTCGATCAACCCGCCGATCCCTGAGATACGATCCTCGAGGATGGCTCCCAGTGACTCACCGAGGGTTCCCAGTTTGAACGAGGCATCGTAGGCCTTCATGGTGTCATAGATATACGCGCTGGTCAGGGGGAAGGCGGCTTCACCGTTTAAGAGAAAGGGATGGCCGAAGCCGATGATCGCATCCTCCTCTCGGTAGGTGAGCGTTCCTAACGCGCCGATTGTGACATCGCCGCTCGCCAGGGCAACCCCGATCGCACTGCCGGGTTCTAGCGCATCCCCATCGATAAAGCTGCCACTCTTCCCCCCTGAAACAGGATTGAGGGTCAGACCAAATGAGGAGAGCCCGCATACGACAGGGTGAATCCCCAACGGGAGGAACTCCGCTAAGAGACCCTCGGGGGCTGCCATGGAGTCAGCACCCTCCATCAGGATCTTGAGGGCCCGTCCGGAGAGACCGGTGACCAAAAGGGGCGAAGAGACCGGGTAGGTGAAGATAGTGTCAGGAGAACCTTTTAAGAGATCGGTGTGGGGTGGTCGATCGAGCTCGACCAGTTGCACCTCCGACAGGAGTGCCTCTTCCCGCGGACCCAAGGAGAAGGTATCACCCTTTATGGACTCAATGATGCCGAGCATCTCTTCAATAGGGGTGACCAAGCCGATCGGAGTGATCTCCTTTGACCAGGTGGCGGCGCGACTCAAGGCACCGATCAGCTTTCCATCGATATAGACAGGGCTTCCGCTCATCCCTTGGGAAATCCCACCTGAGCGGCCGATCGCCTCTCCGCTCACCCGAACGACGATGAAGTCGGAGTGGGTTTTGGGTTCATCGATCACTCCGAGGATCTCTACCGCAAATTCACTGATCGTATTAGAAGAGACGATCGTCTTCCCGATCCCCCTCATCCCGATTTCGATCTCGTCCAGAAAGAGGAATGCCTCTCGGTCATAGGCAAATCCAACAATGAAACTAAAGATCAAAAGGACTCCACACAAGATCACACTCGCTCTGCTCACGTTTCCTCCTTAGTTACGCTTCTACCCTTTCTCCCTAGAACCTTCCCTTATCCGGAAATGACCAATTCGACTGACTCTCTAAGCTTAGTCGAGTGAGACGCAATTGGCAAAAGAGAAGCAAGTAAGCATCCGTTGCCTGAGAGGCCATTGGCCGCTACCGTATAGAACGATGATGAAACGGGTCCTGTGGATTGTCGCCATAGCAATGCTAGCTGTCTCACTTGCTGTTTCACTGGGGGTCGATCTCGTCCGCGTCCGCTGGGAAGCGAAAAACAAGGGGTTCGTCGTGTTGGTGCGGGCCGATGAAACAAAGGGAATCCCTCTTTTAAAACTTGCCGAGGCCGGAATCGGAGCGGTCGCCATCCGGGCCTCGTCCCTGCGTGAAGAAAATGGCCTATCCCCGACCACAATCCATCGCCAAGGTCTTAAGGCCGCGCTTATCCTCGATCGCCCTTTTCCACAGGGAGTGAAGATCAAGGACCAATTCACGTTCGTGTGGGAAGAGGGAAACCTAGCACCTGATGACCCTCTCCTCATCGAACTCCTTAACCAGGGAAGCATTCTTATACAGCGGGAGTTCACCGAAACCTCTTTGGCACGCAACCTGTGGAACGCCGGTTTTCATCGGGTCGTGCGCGGCCATGAGATCCCCCGAGAGGAACTCTTGAAGACATCACGCACCGCGATCCTCGCGCGGTGGGAGCGAGCGGTGCGCGAGCGCGGAATCCGCGCCCTCATCCTCTCCCCCATTCCTGGAGACGATCCAAAAGAGATCTTAAAGTATTACCACGAGGTGACCGCGCGGATTGCAGATGGAGGCCATCACCTGGGGAACCTCTCCCTACCACCACCCGAGCCGGATTGGCCTGTTGCAATTGTATTTCACCTGGGGATAAGCGCCCTTGTGCTCCTGGTTTCACTTAACCTTTTCGGGCACCTCCCACTGGCCTGCCTCCTCCTTTCCTTAAACGTGGGTGCCTTGGCTCTTGGGGTAAGAGGAATATTACTGCGCCAGATCGATGCTCTCCTTCTTGCCCTGCTTGCGCCAACCTACGGGGGGCTTGTTCTGCTACCGCATGTTCGGTCCGGATGGCGCTCCGGAGCCCGATTTTTGCTTCTTTTCTCCGCTATCTCACTTTCCGCTGGAGCTCTCCTTGGGGCTATCCTCGCCCACCCTGCCTTCCTGGTGAAGGTTGCGCAGTTCCGGGGAGTAAAAACGGCCCTGCTCCTCCCGCCGTTTATCGGGGTGATCATCTACTCCCGCTCCGCTAGCTGGGGATGGCTAAAAGGGCTCCTTCGTTCCTCACGCGATCTCCTTGGAGCTTTACTGCTCCTGGCGAGTATCGCTACTGTAACGTTCATCCTCCTTAGAAGCGGGAACACCGATGGTCTAGTGTCCGGTGTAGAGGAACGAGTACGAGGCCTGTTAGAGAGCCTGTTAATCGCCCGACCGCGGTTCAAGGAGTTCCTCCTTGGCCACCCCCTCCTTTTCCTGTTTGGAGCAGGTGTATGTCATGGCCAAAGGTCTGAGCGTTGGCGTCCCTTTCTTATCTTCTTCGGCCTGATCGGCCAAGTCTCGATCCTAAATACGTTCGCGCACGCACACACCCCGCTTCTCTTATCCCTCTTGCGCACGGGAAACGGACTCCTCCTTGGGTTCGTCTTCGGAATGGGCATCTACCTCATCGCATTCCTTATGAAAAGAGTTCCTCGCTGTTTTTAAGTGGGTAACTTAAGAGAAAGGATGAAACGACAAGACTCTCGCCAAGGCGCTAAGAATGCGAAGGACGGAGAAAAAACAGGATAGACAGGAATCTAATAATTATGAGGAATCCAGGGAGCCATGAGAAAACAAGGATGCACAAATCAGCGCTTTTCCTGGCCTCCTGGTTTCCTAAGGGGCTTGGCTTAGATGTGCCTACGACCACCAGCAACTGCCTAACGCTGAGGAGACCAGGAATGCAGGAAGAACTACGAACAAGAGGGACAAAGACTAAGGATCCTCTGCTCCCTGGCGTCTTTGCAAGAGAAAAGGGACTTTTTATGAGAACGGGCTTTGGAAATTTATCGCACAAGAGGCCGGACTTTTTGTTGCTTTCCTGGTTTCCTTAAGGGGAGAAGGGCTTGATTCACAAGAGCAGGCCAGTTCCGGCGCGAGAGTGGCTGATTATCCCCACCAAATGGCGAGGAACAATAATAAGAGGTTGGCAACAAGTGCGCCAGCACACCTAACGCCGGTTGACCCTGGCAAGGCGGCCTCCTACCATCTGTAGGAGGAGGGAAGATGGACCATAAGCAAGTCGAGGAAGGAATGCGTCAGATCCTTCAAGGAATCGGGCCGGGCTATCTGAGCGCGGAGGTGATCAAGAATACTCCACGGCGGGTGGCAAAGATGTTCGCCGAGTTTTTTTCAAAAATCGACCGCGATCCCGCGGAGGTTCTCGAGGTCTTATTTCAGGAGGACTATAACGAGATGGTAGTGGTGAAGGACATCCCTTTCTTCTCGATCTGCGAGCACCACTTCCTCCCGTTTATCGGCGAAGCGGATATCGTATATATCCCTAAGGGAAACAGGATTGTTGGGGTGAGCAAGCTCGCCCGCGCTCTTGACATCGCTGCCGCTCGCCCACAATTGCAGGAACGTTTAACCTCCGAGCTTGCTGATGCGCTGATGGAGCGCCTCGATCCCTACGGTGCGCTGGTCAGGCTCCAGGCAACCCACCTGTGTATGACCCTCCGTGGGGTGAAGAAGCCGGGGGCAAAGATGGTCACCTCAGCGATCCGTGGGATCTTTCGCTCCAATCGGGCCTCTCGCGAGGAGGC
>JAGLXM010000282.1 GCA_023132915.1 Candidatus Bipolaricaulota bacterium | reverse complement strand
GCGTCGCACTTTATGTGCGACGTTTGAATCTTACGTAGCGTCGTACCTTGTGTACGACGTTCTCCCGGCGGACACAGGGCAGACAGGTGTGCGATGTCCTTTCCACACATCCATCATTCGTAGCGTCGCACTTTATGTGCGACGTTCTCTCGGCGGACACAGGTTCCGCCGCTACGGCAATTCTTTATAAGGAAGCCATGAGAAGGCAACAAGCCAGGAACGATATGCCGGAAAGGAAGATCATTTCCTAGTTTCCTGGCTTGATAATAGTCAAAAGGGCCTGCAGTTAAAAGCGAAGAGCCAAAGATGTTGCGTCGCACCTCGTGTGCGATGTCCTTTCCATGTCCATCATTTGTAGCGTCGCACTTTATGTGCGACGTTCTCTCGGCGGACACAGGTTCCGCCGCTACAGTAATTCTCTATAAGGAAGCCATGAAGCCATGAGAATCCCTAAAGCCAGGAACGATATGCCAGAAATTCAGATCTTTTCCTGGTTTCCTAAGAGATAAAGGGTTCTGTAGTTCAAAGCGAAGAGCCAAAGATGTTGCGTCGCACCTCGTGTGCGATGTCCTTTCCTTACGGCAGGAGGCGGCGCAGCGTACTCGCGAGCGCCCCAATGTTTAGTCCGGAGAAGTCGATCGTGAGCGACAGGCGGTGGCTTCCTCTCAAGAACGGGTGGCTGACATAGGCATAGTCGATGATAAACCCTTCGATGGAGTACCCCAGCCCAAAGGTGAGGGAGGTTACTCCCCCCTCTGTCAACATCCCTGCCCGCACGGCGACCGGTCCGATCGGCCGGTACTCCGCACCGAGGTGGAAGCCGCCGGCAAGCTCTATGTCCGTCGTTAGAAGCACCATCCCCAAAATCCGTGCCGCGCCTCCAAGGCGCAGACCTATGGGGAATGACTCGGTACGATCGTCGTAGCTCAACCCGCCGAGCACGTTCGTAGCCGTTACCCCGAGCCCCAAGTCACCCAAGGCGATCGGGCCTAGCCGGATATCGGGAAACTCCATGCGGTAGGCAAGGTCGAGTCCAAAACCCGAGCCGTTCGTTTCGCCATTTCTCACCGATAAGTACTTGAAACATCCTCCCGCACGGAAATCAATCGGGAGGGCGGGGATAAACGGAAGCTGCTTTGGATCCACACCAAAACCTAACAGCACCGCACTACTACCATACGAGAGATTATCGATCGAATTGCCATCGGCGTCGTAGCCTGGGATGTTCCCCGAGTTGAGCATCAAAAGACCCACACCCCAGTTGCGAGCGGCAAGCCCAAGAGCACTGTAGCCGGCCACTCCCAGGTGGGACGTGTACGAGGAGGTAAAGCCGATCCCGGAAAGCTCGGCCAAACCGGCTGTGTTGTAATAAATGGTCTCGGGCCCATCAGCAAGAGCCACCGCTGCGCCGCCGAGCCCAAGTGCCCGCACTCCTGGCTCGATATCAAGGACCGAGATTGCCGCCTGCCCAGCGGCAGAGACACCCCCCAACCCAACTGCGAGGAGGACCACAATCAGCAGTAAGAATGACCTGTTCACGGTAGCTATCCCTCCCTTATCGGTCAATCAGAAGCTTGAAGACCTGTGACTTGATCGCCCTTCCATTGGCGTTCTGCGCGGTGATCACGCAGAAATAGAGGCCGTTTGGCAATGCCGCCCCACCATTGGATGTGAGGTCCCATGCATACGTTGTCTGCCCAGCCTCAAGGTCCACTTGACGGACCAATCGTCCTGTCAGATCAAAGATGCGAAGTACGGGGCTGCTCGCCCCCGTCGGTAAGACGTAGGCAATCGTCGCCTGCGTGGAAGCGGGGTTGGGATAGCTGTAGAGCACTACCTCTGTAGGGACTTCTACTGCAATTGTTTCGCTAGCTGATTGCACGCTGTCGGTCCCATCGTTGTCGGTCACGATCAGGGTGACAATGAATTGCCCAGTGGCCATGAAGGCATGGGTGGGATTCTGCGCCGTGCTTGTTCCACCGTCACCGAAATTCCACGCCCACTCTTCCACCGTCCCGTCCGGATCGGTCGATTGGTCGGTGAACCGAAGCGTCTCTCCAAGGCTTGCTGTGGTCTTGTTCAAGGTGAAATCGGCCATGGGTGGATCATTGTCGGCGGACGCCGCGAACGCCGCTGCCAAGAAAGCAAAACCAACCAGTAAGGCGAGCGCAAGGCTTCGCCTGCGTATTCCAGCCATCCTCATCCTCCTCTCATCCTGTTGAAGAAGGAATCTATATTCATCATAACACGTTCTGGGAGGAGGATACTGTGTTATCCATTACATGAGCGAGAGGTCCGTCTTTAAAAGCAGGTCGCTCTGTCGCTCACGTAGGGGAAATTTGTCCGCCTCCGTTTTATCCTACCAGCTCACCGCAAGCGACCCACGAAGCTGACTGCTCAGATAGGGATTGGTTACGACGGTATAGTCAAAGGTGAAGCTCTTAAGCGGGGCGTTTATCCGAAATGGAGCAACTTACACATAGCTACCTCTTGACCAGAGCATTTACTTCAGTTTATGGATACAATGGCTTTGCATTCTGCGAAAGGAAAGGTGCCAAACCTGAGATTACAAGCAGAAGTGAGCAAGGAGGTGCAAACAATGGCACAGCTCTACAAGGTGCCTTTGATCTTGAGTCCACAACCTGAAGGGGGCTATACAGTGACCAGTCCCGTACTACCAGAACTTATTACCGAAGGGAATAATCTAGAGGAGGTGATGGAGAACGTCAGGGATGCACTACGAGCAGCACTCGAGATCTATCAGGATTTAGACAAACCGCTTCCTGTAAACCTGTGCCAAAACCCTCAGGCTGATCCAATCTGGTTTGAATGTCTCGTAACAGGGCGATGAACTATCGCGACGTCACGAAAAGACTGAGGGAATTCCAACAAACCTGAGATGAGTAGCATTTATTCCAAACAGTGCCTCACTTTCCGGGAAGCGAGAGGTCAGCTCACTATTACGGGATAAGATGCAGGTCAAGGTTGTCGAATCTGCATTGTTTGTGCAGCGACTGAGGGGCCGGCAAAATATGAAACCATCCTCGGGGGATCGGGGGGTAAACCTCGATAGAAGTCATGAAGTTCAGCGAACTTGTCAAGCTTCTTGAAGGGAACGGCTTCAATCTGGTGAGACAGAAAGGATCCATCCGGTACTATGCCAAGTCCGGTGTGGATAAATTGATTCGCGTTGACTACCATGGAGCCAAGGAAGTTCCAGATGGAACTTGTCATGCCATCCTGAAGGCTGCTGGCTTGAAGAAAGGAGGGAGGCGGTGACATGATTGATTTAAAGCATTCGCTGGTCATAGAGGCGACTGAGGATCCCAACTTCTTTGGGTTCTATTCCCCCGACCTTGAAGGATTTACCGGTGTGGGGCATTCTATCGAGGACTGCTTGTACAAGGCCAAATGGGGGATGGAAGAACATGTGGCCCTCTTGAAGGAGAAGGGCCTTCCTGTCCCCAAAGCCGACCCCAACCCAACCGTTGTGATCCAAAACGAGAAGTGGCTGGAGAAGGAGCGCGTTCACGTTAGCACGTTAACCTGACTTTCGCAGTACTCAACGACCAGTCACGGTAATCCCCTAAGGATGGGAACTTCAACCGCTAAACTGCGGGCCTCCCGGGGTCTACCACCACTGTGTGATATGGTATGGATATCCGGGAAGTGCAATTCCTGCTATTCGTGCCATAGTGTGACGTTAAGCAAAAGGCTCCGCTGTGTCAAAAATTAGTAATGTCCCCGTGAAACATTTCGTTTTCCGTAGCGTCGGTGGCTTGCCTGCCTGTCGCGTTCATGTGGTAGACAGGTGTGCGACGTTCTTCTCTAATGAGATAGTTGAGCTATCCCGCCGAAGCTCTCAGCCTGGCATAAGGGACCTCAAGGGTCTCCGTCTATGCCCTGGCCTCAATGATCCGGTGAAGCTCATCAGCGACCTCAAGGGCAAAGTACTCCTCTCCGCAGGTGCGACAGACCTCAGCGGGACCCCACCGATGGCCACCAAGCGGCCGCCTTCCTCCTTCTTGGTGTAGGTTACCCTCTTCTTCTCAAGCTCCCCTCCACAAACAGCGCAGCGATCCATAGCTTATCAACCCCTCCTCTTCTCGCCTACCAGCTTACCACAAACGATCCACGAAGCTGGTGGCTAAGGAGTTTGGGCAACAGGCTCTGCACTAATCAACTATCAGCGTCATTACCAAGCGCGTCACGGAGCAGAGAGTATACCAAAAGTAAAGATGCGACCCCACTGTTCCGTGGAGTAGATTAAGACAAGAGGAATGGTCTCGAAGGCCTGAAGCCCTACATGGACCCTTCTATTTCCCTTAGAAACTCAATCTTGCTCACCGTAGCCACATTAGTGAGTTAATCTTTATCCGTTACGGAGCTACTCCCTCCAACTCCAGCTCTTCGATCCTGGAGCGGATTGCGCCCAGTCTCTTCACCCTGACGTAGACAATCGGTTGACCTGCTTCCGCCTGGCTTTGGGCCAGCTCTCGGCTCCAGCGGTTAAACTCCTCATCGCCCTCAATCTGCATGGAGATAGTCGCTTCTTTGGGAATCCTCTCGGCGTATTCTGGATGCTCCAGGATGTATTTCTCGAACTCAAAAGTCAGATCTAAGTTCCTGTCAACCATTTCCTTCGACTCGCTCATGGAAAGCCTCCTCTCAGAGGAATGCCGGGGACATAATACCTATTTCTGCGCCTCATCATCTCCTCTGGCACAGCACGCTGATGCGCTCCCCAATCCATGTTCTCTTCGCATCATCCGCATTGCAATAACATCACCCACTCGGTGGCACCTCATAGAAAATATCGTCGGGATCGTTGTTCGAATAGGTGTTGCTATCAGGAGTATCAAGCCTCAAGTTTCCTGAGTATCCAACCTTCACCGCTCCGCCACCGTAGAGGGTCGCAACATTCGCCGTGAACGTATTATCGGAAAGGATAAGCGGTGCGGCACCAGCCGGCTCACTCCCAATGTAGGTTGAGGCAATAAAGATCGCTCCCCCCTCGCCGGCTGTGTTGTTACTGAACGTGTTACCTGTAATCGTGGGCACATGAGCGTATCCGTCTACCGCAATTGCTCCTCCAGATTGGGATTTGTTGCTTACGAACACGTTGTCGATAATACGGGCCCTCGACTCGACAAGGTAGATACCGCCCCCCGCAAAGAACGACGAGTGATCACGAATGGATTGTTGCGAATGGTCGGCGAGGCCTCTCGCACGTAGATCCCTCCCCCGACGTAGACATCGTACTTGTGCCCCCCTTTAATCGTCAATCCACTCAACACGGAAGTGGCAGTCTCGTTATTGACGAAGCGGACGATCGCGTGGTCGATATCCTGCCCGTCGATCGCAGTGGCATCCACTACGTCAGGGTCGCTGGGGTCGGTGCTCTGTACCGTTATCGCCTTACCAAGAAAGTTGATGTTCTCGTGGTAAGTACCGGGTAAAACTACGATGACATCTCCCTCCTGTGCAGCATCGATCGCCGCCTGGATCGTCGAGTATCCACTTGGAACCACAAGGGCGTCGAGTATGGTGAGTTCATGCGTCACCGTTGCTTCCTGTCCGTGCTTCGTAGTGATGACAAGAGAGAC
>JAGLXM010000281.1 GCA_023132915.1 Candidatus Bipolaricaulota bacterium | reverse complement strand
TTGATCTAATGGCTGGAGTGGGGATGGACTTACCCCCTTCCGAGGTTATAAGCTTGCTGAAGGAGGGGCCAAGATGAAATCGATGTATCCGCGATGTGAGGATCCACAAAAAGATCATGGCTTATGGCTATGCACCGACGGCACTACAGAAACGTCTTGGCCTACACCCTTTCACCCTAAGCTAAATCGCCAAACGGATCGAGGAAGAGTTGCGAGCGGGAGCGTTCTTGGGGACCGATGCGTTCGTGGAGCAAATGAAGCTCCTGCTCAAGGAGAAACCAGTTGATCCGGAGATTCGAAAGGAAGAACGCTTCGTAGCTCGTCCGAGCCTGGAAGGGCTGTTCTCGAGGGTTTCCGACAAGGCAACCCGCAATGCGTTGCCGAGATGAAAGAACACCAAGAATAAAGAGCTGAGCCTTTTCGCCCCGGTTAACCTGGAACCAAGAACTCCAGGCCCTGGAAAACAACTTGCCGCATAACATCAAGTGTCAAGTGTAGGTCTGACCCTCTTCGTGTGTATGGAAAAATTGCCCGTCCGTTTTTCACCTGAGAGTAGTACTTTACGCGAAAAGCTTGATGGATTTGATCGAACAGCTTCATGACTGTATGATGTCGTGCGCGAATAGCAATGTCAATATGCGAGAATGCAAGGAGAGATAAATGCATAGGTACGGTGATTGGTGAGTGATGTGGCCGCCTGCGCTAACAGCGCCTTCGCACGCTAATCATTGTTTGGACTCAAGAGAAAGGAGTGATGAAATGGGAACAGAACACCTCCCCGTAGAGTACCGTATGGAGATCTATGTCGACTCCTTCGTAAACGATCCTGATGCATCGCTCCACGGGACATCGCCATTCATGGCTGTCCATGTCGGAGACGAGATGGAACCATCCACGTGGCCGAATCCCCAGTACGGGAGGGACAAGATTGCCAAGGTCACGGCTGTCAGGCATCTCCTTTGGGAGATCGAGGGCAAGCATGTGAGCCACAGCCTCAGTGTCTGTGTCAAGATCCAGGACAAAGCGAACTGACGAATCCAGTCTGAACCAAGCACTGCACGCTATCGGCGGGGGCCGATAGCGTGCAGTGCGATCGTTCACTCGGAGCAGTAAGCCATGGCATACGAAGTGCGCACCATCAGAGCCGCTGGGAAGAAGGAAGTACCCGGCGGCACCAAGATCAAACTCAGGCTGGGCTCGCTATCTGGCACAGTCCGCATCTCAATTCAATTGCCTGGACAAAGGCAGCCATCCGATCTTGGCAACATTAAAATTGTTGATGGCGTTGTAGAGCTACCTGTTAAGTTGCTCTTTCTTTCATATGCACATGAGGATCAATTAGACGTCGAAGCCTTAGCCGATCAACTCTGGCAGGATGGATTCCTAACATGGCTTGATAAGAAAGACCTACTTCCCGGCGATGACTGGAGAGTAAGAATTGAAGATGCAATAGAGAGAGCTGACTATGTGCTAGTGTTTTTATCTCAGACAAGCGTAAATAAGATCGGGTTCATTCAAAAAGAATTAAAACATACTCTCGACCAGCAAACCTTGAGGCCCAGCGGTCAACGGTACATCGTGCCCGTCTTGTTGGAAGAATGCGAGCCGCCGCCGCAATTGGGACACATTCATTGGCTTAAGAGCTGGGAACAAGGGGCATACGACAAGCTGAAACTTGCTTTAAAGGGTTAGCATATTCTACAGAGTTGGATTCGATTTGTATAGCCGAGAAGATAGGTATCATTGTGCAGGCTAACAAGGCGCTGCACCTGACCACCAGAGCGGTGGCGATTTACGAGTCTTATTCTGCTATCTGGAGCCTTAAGGTAAGCAGGGGCGGGCCGGCATATCGCTTTGGTGGCAGGCGAGCGTGGTCGTTGGGTATATCGCGCATTCCGCGCACATGAGATCGAGGAACCGATGAACGAGAACAGAGTTCGAATGCTGCGAGCTACGATCACATGGCGCGAGATCACTGATTCCGATCTCGCGAACTGCGACATCGAGTCCTTCGTGCCGCTGAACGACGACGTGATCTTCCCAAGAAACGCAGTCAAGCTGCTCTTCAATTACTACTATAGAGATGGTGATGAACCGGAAATCACCAACTTCGCACGGTTGATAGAGAACTACATGGCAGCAGACAGCTACTACTGCCTTTTCTACGGTCGGGAGTTCAGAAAGATCCTAACGTTCCTGCAGCGCCAAGGTAGAACAGCCCGAGCGAGAGTACTGCTCGAGCGATCCCTCAGATCCCTCGGTGTGCTGAGGGGCAATGGGTTGTCACTCTGCATCGGCAGCTTCGCGGGGGGCGATTACAGCTACTCTTGGCCGGTGATCTTCTTTGACACGTACATGAAGCTCCTGGTCAGGCAGGGGGATATCGAGCTCGCCAAGACGTTGCTTCGCCAGAGCCTGGACGCCGGTTGTCTCCGCGATGACGCGATCATCATGCTTGACAGGACCCTCGGCTCACTGGAGAAGAGAAAACCCCGCTATGACTTTCCAGTCATGATGGTCAAGAAGAGCCGCCTCGACGCACAGTACCTCGGGGAACCCACTATTGAACTTGTGGCCTTGGCTTTTCTCCAGGATGAACTGCAGAAGGACGGCGTGGTCGCGGGGGTCGACTTGTGGCGACTCATACCCGATCTTGTGCGAACTGAGCTGCCTAGTGGGGTGTTCCAAGCTGCGTACGCGGAGGTGACAGGCGCATCTGCACCTGACAGCTTCCAGTACTTCCTGCAAGCGAACAGGAGTCTACTCAGCCGCGCACTTGCGGCATCAACTGGGGCTACCTTCGGTGCAGTCGGGTATCCCGACCTCATCATGTATGACGACAGCAATCTATCTGATCTGCTGCTCATCGAGGTCAAGGACGTGCACGACCGGCTCCGGCCACACCAGGAGGCGGTGCTCAACCGGTTTGTCGAGGCAGGGATTCCATGTAGACTGCTGAAGTTCGCGCCATAGCCAACGCAGCAGCCAATCCGGCCCTCGCCATGCTGAAGAGCGAATTGCCTATTTTTTCTTGCCGGAAAGAGCCACACCCCCTTTTTCATCGACAGTCCACTTCTCGGCAAAAGAGACCCTCTAGGCTCGACCGTGGGATACTCTAGCAGCTGTAACGGCGTTTGTTTGATCGTACGATGTGTGGAAACGGAAAGGAGCGAAGTGGACATGGATGCAGGCCAGTCAGTACAGCGTTACGGCGGACTGACTTGGCCGCTCCGTTAAGTTGCTTCAGTTGACAGCACTGACCAATTGGTGGCACCATACTGGCCGTAATGGAATTACTATTGCTGCTCGCTGCTTTAGTGGGGATCTGGTTTCTCTCGCGGCGCTTACCTGTTTCAAAAAGAGAAGTCGCGAAGCCTACACGAAAATCTGCTTTCAAGACACAATACGGATTAAGTGAACGCCAGCCGATCAGCCAGTTCGAGAAGAGAATGATCGATGGCATCTCACAGGAACGTAATGAAGTGTGGGTAACGGCATTCTGCAAGGGTAGTGAGGTTCTAGTTGCAACAGCAAATGTGGGAAGCAGATTCAAATGCGGACCTAGTGACGATGTTGCCAAGTGGCCCGAAAGGGCATACCACCGCGGAGCTACGCAGATTCGGCAGTATCACAGCCATCCTTTCGCTCTTGGTTGTTCGATCTTCTCTTCGGAGGATCGGAAAACACATCGCGAGCTACACGATTTTCTGGAACGGCACGAGTTACAGTTTGATTCGTACCTTATCTACCCGGGGATTCTCGGGAGCTACCGCATCAAGCATCTTATTGATGGGTCCGCTCAACGCAGAGCAGTTCGCACTCAATCATCCATACAAACCCGCAAGTTGGAGAAACGTGGAGTTGCCTATGCTTACTGGAGTTGCCTTTTCGATTTCGACTCGTGCCCTGTATGCAAATCACGTGACGGGCTTCATTGGATTCCCGGGATCGTGAATGTAGGGAACCCTCCTCTGCATTCTTGTAGGAGCTGCAAGGGATGCCGATGTATCATCGTCTATGTGATGAAGAACGAGAATGGAACAACGGCTACAGCGGAACTGCTCCGCGAGCTTGGTGGGCGTGCTAGCAAGGAGGAACTCAACCAACTGCGAAGGAGAAGGGGGCTTTGAGGAGATCTAGTAGTCGTGAAGTAGGCTAGTAGCTTCCTCCATCCTCTTCGAGGATAGAGGGTCTACATCTTTATTTTTTTGGGGTTCCTCACACTCCAGGCAAGGTAAGGAGGGAATGCTGGGGTCAGACCTTGCCTTTTGCGCGATGAGAGGATCCACGAGTCGACCATGATCCGAGGAAAAGAACGCAAAAAGCAAGGTTTGATCCCAACGCCGCGGAGATCCCCGCGTCCCCGCGTCTCCCCATCCCCCTCTCTGCGTGCTCAGCGATCTCCGCGGTGAATGCTTCTGTCCCGTGAGGGGAAAAGAGTGCGTGCAAGATCCGCCAAGCCTAGCGCGACAGCGCCCCTTTAACGAGATCCTTCCCCATTCTCCACAGGCCGCCGGGGAAGCGGTGTGCGTCGGCGAGCACCTTATCGAGTGCGTCGAGGGCGTAATCGACCTCTTCCTCGCCGATGATGAGCGGCGGGAGGAACTTTATAATGTTCACACGATGTCCGGAGACCTGAGTAAGGAGACGATGATCGTGCATCAGGCCCATCACCACCATCTGGGCAAACAACCCCTCCTGCACCTTTTCCAACGCGGTCCATCCTCCTTTTAGCTTGAGCGATTTTGGCGGACCAAACTCGATAGCCACCATCAGTCCTTTCCCACGCACGTCCTTCACCATCTCGTAGCGGTCCTTCAATCGTTCGAGCCCGGCCAGGAACCGCTCCCCCATCCGAACGGCGTTCTCAACTAGATTCTCCTCTTCCAATATCTCAAGCATCGCCAGCCCCGCCCCCATCGCCAGCTCGTTCATCCCGAAGGTGTTGGAGTGAACGACCGCGCGTTCGAGCCCAGAGAAGACCTTCTTGTGAATCTCCCGCCGCAGAAGGATCGCGCCAACCGGGATGTAGCCACCGCTGAGCGCCTTAGAGATAGGAACGATGTCTGGCGAAATTCCCCAGTGCTCACCGCAGAAGAACCTCCCTGTCCGGCCGAGTCCAGCCTGAACCTCATCGGCGATGAAGAGCGTCCCATACTCGTGGCAGAGGCGCTGTGCCTCCGGTAGAAACTTATCGTTAGGAATGTAGACCCCCTTCCCCTGGATCGGCTCGGCGATGAACGCCGCCACGTCCCCTTTCTTCAGTTCGCGCTCCAGGACGTCGAGATCGTTCATCGGAATCGGCGTCGCCGGAAGGAGTTCCCCAAACCCGGAGGTGAAGTGCTCGCTCCCGTTGACCGATAGTGCTCCCAGTGTCAGGCCGTGGAAAGCATGATCCAGATACAAGAATCGCTCACGACCGGTCGCCGCACGGGCGAACTTCAGCGCTCCCTCGACCGATTCTGCCCCGGAGTTGGTGAAGAAGACCGCGTCGAGCCCGGGATAGCTCGCCTTTCCCATCTGCGTTAATCGCTCCGCCAATAGACCCGCAAGCAAAGGACAGTCCATCTGAATCAGGTTTGGTCGATCCAGGTTGAGCAGCTCACGCAAGACCCGTTTGATTTTGGGGTGGTTTCGTCCCAGGTGGAAGACGCCATACCCACCGAGGAAGTCCAGATACTTGTTTCCATCCTGCTCGTGAAGGTAAGCACCCTCGCCTTTAGTATAGACCTTATCATAGCCGATTATTCGTAGCACCCGGACAAAGGCCGGATTGATGTATTTCCTGTGTAGATCGTAATTCTCTCCATTGTGCTCCGCGAGAAGCTGGGCAATCTCCATCATGCCACCTCCTTTTGCGATCTTAGCGCCCCTGGCAGAAGTTGTAAAATCCCTTTCCCTTGACTTGTAAAGCCCAATCCGCTAAAGAAGAGATTTGAGGATCACATCATATAAGGAGGATGTAACGTGAGAAGCCGATACTTCTATTTAGCGGCATCTTGCTTGATCTTTTGTAGCATCCTGCTCACCCTGCCATTTGCTGTTCCGCTGGTCAGCGGTAACTCCGCTATCCAGTCCATCGCGCAGGGTGACCAAGCCTACAACCAGCGATTCGATATCGAAACTGATGAGCCTATGGAGTTCCTCAAGGCTTATAAGCCCCATATCGAAAGAGCTATCGGCTACTATGCGATTCCTATACAAGATCCAAGCACCCTGTCGATCCAATCTCAGGCCTATGTGTACAACCGCCTTGCTCAGCTCAATTATGAGCTTGCCAAGGTCTTGATCTTAGAAGAGGGTAAAGAGCAAGAGATCACGGATGCACTCGTCCAAGGTAAGGAATACGGGTTTATGAGCCTCGAGCTTCACTCAGGCTTTGACAGAGAAAGGTTCATTGATACCCTCAACTGGGTCAAAGATGTGGCCGCCCTGGTGTGGACAGCGGACTGTTGGGGAACATGGCTTGGGTATAATCCAATAGAAGGTTTCCTGAATCTTTCCAAAGTCAAAAAGATGTACGAGCAAGCCATAGCAGTAGATGAGTATTTCTGGGGCGGTAGTAGTCATATTGGACTAGGGGCACTTCTTGGAACAACACCGAGCATGCTCGGTGGAGATCCGCAGGAGGCCCAAGGGCAGTTTAAAAGAGCATTGGAAATCGATCCCTATTATCTCCCTACCTCAGTTGTCTATGCTGAAAGCTACGGTTTCACTCATTCCTTTGGCACCCGGAATGGCATCCGCAACCGGCAGCTTATAGAGGAGCGGTTGACTTTCGTCACTGAAGCTCCGGTGGGCGAAGAAAGGCCTTTCTGGAACTGGGAGGCCAAAGCCGAAGCCGAGCTTCTATGGTCGGAATTGGAAAGGTTCTCTCGATGAGGATTTCGACAGACAGGGCCCGGCAGCCGTTCTACAATGCGCTAGCTAGGTGCGGTGCGGACGTAGCCGTTATCGTGAAACCAGTCGACGGCTTTTCGAAGCGCACCCTTGGCGGAGTTTTGAGGGAGACCGAGTTCGCGGATCGCCTTGCCTGGATCGTAGTACATGTAGTGACACGACATGTGGATCGTGTCCGGAGTCATGCGCGGCGTAGCTCCCGTAATCTTGCAGAAAGCGGCGTTTAAGTACGATAGCCCAAGGATCGGATAGTAGGGAATCTTCACGCGTGGTGCGGGGATCCCGGTGATCTCGGAGAGAAGGCCGAGGAGTTCGCCCATCGTCATATCCTCCCCACCGAGGATGTAGCGCTCGCCGATCCGTCCCTTTTCAGCGGCTAGGAGGTGTCCAAGTGCCACGTCCTCGACATCGACTACATTCATCCCAGTCTCCACGTATGCGGGGATACGGTTATTGAGAAAGTCGAGGATCGTCTGGCCTGTCGGGGTCGGCTTGATGTCGCGCGGGCCGACCGGGAATGAGGGATTGACGAGCACCACGGGAAGGCCGCTACGGGCGTAGGTAAGAGCAACCTGTTCGGCACGGTACTTGCTCTTCTTATAGTCACCGACGATCTTTCCGGGGTCGACTGGCGTCTCCTCAGTCACAGGTTCTTTTCCCTCGGGAACCGCCAGAGCGGCGACTGAGCTCGTGTACACAATACGTTCTACGTCCGCTTCCTTTGCGACCTTAAGAACGTTACGGGTCCCCTCAACGTTCACCCGCTCGATCAGCCCAGGCTCACGGACCCAGAACGAATACAGAGCCGCCGCGTGAAAGACCCGCTCACACCCCTGCACCGCCCGGCGCAGGGAATCGACATCGGTGGTATCCCCTTGAACAAGCTCGATCTCAAGGCCATCCAGGTTGCGCATATCTGCGCCCTTACGGACGAGCGCGCATACCTCATAGTCGACTTTCAACAACTCCCGCACGATGCTTGAACCGATAAACCCCGTTCCACCCGTCACAAATGCCTTCAAAACAAGTCCCTCCTCTCCGGCAATCGCTCAAATCACGCAGGGGACAGATCACGCTTCTTCCATATCTCGGCTCAAGTCACAATAAGGACGGGATCATTCCCAATTTTAAGGGAGATGATGCCTATGAGACGGGGCTCTCTCACCCTGGTATCGCTGCTTGGGATCGCGCTCCTCATCTCTGGCTGTTCTTTAGTTTAGGCATGATCAACTACGCGGGAACAATCATGCGATTAACCTATCAGATGAGGATTGCGCACGAAAAGCGGCCTATCCTCAATCTCCTGGCGACACTTAACCCCCTATGGATCAAGAGTTACTCTTTTGGGATTCGGTAAACGGTGTTCCCATTACGGGGAATGTTCGCTGGCCACTCCTCCTCGGCTTGGGGAAGGGTCACCAACAGACCAACCTCGCTTCCTCCACCAACTTCCGTCACCGCTTTGTGATCGACCTCCAGCGACTCAACCGTTTGCTCGATGTAGGTGTGCGGACCTCTGATACAGATCCGGTCGCCCACTTTGAGTGTCTGGCCTGCGAGAATCTTTACCGCGGCTACGCAAATCCTCTGAAAGAAATCGGTGACTCGTCCAATCTCAATCTCCGAGTGCGCCATGTACACCGCCTCCTTCCGCACGTAACAAACTTCCCTCTACTTCATCCTTCATCACCCTAGGCGGAAAAGGCAGGAAAGTCAACACGGCAGACAAACAAGAGAGATAATGGGCGAAGCAGGGCTCGAACCTGCGACCTTTCGGATGTGACCCGAACGCTCTTCCAACTGAGCTATTCGCCCAATAGGCACTCCTCAACGTTCTTCTTTATTCTAGCGAGCCTAAGGCG
>JAGLXM010000280.1 GCA_023132915.1 Candidatus Bipolaricaulota bacterium | reverse complement strand
GATATGTATCTTGCCGGCTCTTTTCTCCTTGTCCTCGCGGTCATCACGGTGATTGGAAATATTCTGGCCGATGTGGCGCTTTCCTGGGTAGATCCAAGGATCAGATATGAGTAGACAGGAACTCAAGGCAAGGACCCCGAAAAAAAATCTAAGAAAAACTGCCGCTAAGGACCTCAAAGCGAAAAGGCCTAAAAACCAGGCAGCATTGATGTGGAGGAAGTTCAAGAAACATCGCTTGGCGAGGATAGGCGGTATTATAATTGGACTTCTGCTTATCATCATTGCGTTTGCGCCATTCTTCGCTCCGTATGACTATACAACCTCAGACTTTAAGGCAACGTACATTCCTCCGCAACGAATTCATTTTTTAGATCAGGATGGGAAGTTTCACTTCCGGCCTTTTACTTACAAGTTGCAAAGAGAGCTAGATCCTAAGACCTACATGCTCCTCTATACAGAGGATCCGTCAAAGAAGTACTTCATCAGGTTATTTGTGCATGGATGGGAGTATGAGCTTTTCGGGATATTCAAATCCGATCTGCACCTTTTCGGAGTCGAAGACGGGGGGGCCGTATTCGTCTTAGGTACCGATGCCCTCGGAAGGGATCTTCTCGGTCGCATACTCTTTGGCGGCAGGCTGACGCTACTCATCGCGCTGACCGCTACCGCCATCAGCGGGATCATTGGAGCCATACTCGGCGGCATCTCAGGCTACTATTCGGGCGTATTGGATATCCTGATACAGAGGGCGGTGGAAGTCTTCCGGTGTTTCCCGGAATTACCTTTGTGGATGGCGCTAAGCGCTGCTTTACCTCGGGACTGGAATCCGATCTATACGGTGTACGGGATAATCGGAATATTCTCGCTATTGAATTGGCCAGTCATAGCGCGGGAAGTGCGGGGCAAAGCACTCTCATACAGAGAAGAGGATTTTGTTTTGGCCGCGAAATCAATAGGGGCAAGCAACGGTAGAATCGTACTCCGGCACATCCTTCCTCAAGCATTCAGCCATATCATCGTGGCGTTGACGGTCACCATACCGTGGCTGATTCTTGGGGAAAGCACCCTGAGTTTCTTAGGGTTGGGAATCCAGCCTCCCATGGCAAGTTGGGGCACCCTTATGAAAAATGCGCAAAACTTTCAGACGTTGGGTCAGCACCCGTGGATCATGATTCCCGGACTGTTCATCATGATAACAGTGCTTGCTTTCAGCTTTTTGGGAGATGGGCTAAGAGATGCGGCTGATCCTTTTTCTCGATACTAAGCTAAGCACGTTGGGAACCTAGCTGTTGCGGAGATCTTCTCAATGTACGTTCTATTAGGGGAAATGATGATCGACAGGAAAGAATCTTTACCAATCGCAGTCCTCTTCTACATGCGAACTGGCAAAAAGATCTTCCATAGACGACTCTTACAAAGGAGAATGACAGAATGGCCACAGATAATTCGAACCCTTCACCTGATATTCCTTCGGGAAAAATGGGGAGCAAACTAGAGCCCTTGATGATTAAGAACGTCCGAGTTAAGGATGAGTTCTGGGCCAAGCGCCTGCAACAAGTTAGGGAGGTTGTCATTCCGTACCAGTGGGAGGTGTTGAATGACCGCGTTCCCGCAGCGGAACCCAGTCATGCCATCGAGAACTTCCGTATCGCTGCCGGAAGAACGGAGGGAGCGTATTATGGATGGGTATTTCAGGACAGCGACGTCGCGAAATGGCTGGAAGCCGTAGGGTACTGCCTCATCCGTCAAGCGGACCCGGAACTCGAGCGGCTGGCCGACAGCGTCATTGACTTGGTCGTCAAGGCCCAACAGGCAGATGGGTACCTAAACACCTACTTCACCGTCAAAGAACCCGGGGGGCGCTGGACGAACCTTCGCGATAACCACGAGATGTACTGTGCGGGTCACATGATGGAGGCCGCCGTGGCGTACTATGAAGCGACCGGAAAGCGGAAGTTTCTCGACGCGATGTGTTGGTTGGCCGATCACATCGACGCTGCGTTCGGTTCGGAGCCAGGCAAGAAGAAGGGCTATCCCGGGCATGAGGAGATCGAGTTAGCCCTTGTCAAACTCTATCAAACCACGGGTGAACAACGTTACCTCCGACTGAGCAGGTTCTTCATCGACGAGCGCGGGCACGAGCCGCATTACTACGACTTGGAAGCCAAGGAAAGGGGAGACGAAACTTCAGGGAGGCCGTATGACAAGGCCTACAGCCAAGCCCATCTTCCCGTTCGCGAGCAGACGAATGCCGTGGGCCATGCCGTTCGCGCCATGTACCTTTACAGCGGCATGGCAGACATGGCGGCCGAGACCAACGATGAGACCCTCGTGACTGCGTGCAAGAGACTGTGGAACAATCTAACGAAACGACAGATGTACATCACCGGCGGCATTGGGTCAGCCGTACAAGGAGAGGCCTTCACGTTTGACTATGACTTGCCCAATGACACTGCCTACACTGAGACCTGTGCCGCTATTGGCCTCGTCTTCTGGGCGCACCGGATGCTCATGCTCGATGTTGACCATGACTATGCGGATGTGATGGAGCGCGCCTTTTACAACGTCGTGCTTAGCGGAATCTCCCTGGGAGGGCGGGAATACTTCTATGTGAATCCCCTTGAGGTATGGCCCGAGGCATGCGA
>JAGLXM010000028.1 GCA_023132915.1 Candidatus Bipolaricaulota bacterium | reverse complement strand
CCCTCGCGCAGGCGATCCGAGCGAGTCTCTCTGTGCCTGGTCTATTCACGCCCGTCTGGATTGATGGGCACCTTTTGATTGACGGTGGGGTCTCAAATCCGGTTCCAGTCGATGTCACCCGTCAACTCGGTGCTGAGATGGTAATCGCCGTTGATGTCCTTGTGCACCCTGAGGAGGTACGCCTCTCTGGAATCCCGGTTCCCGACTACCGCGAGCGAATCCTGGGGATCATCAATAGGATGGAGAGATCCAAGCCTGGCGAGAACGAAACGCGCCGATTCTACCCGAGTGTCTTTACCGTTCTGTTTCAGATGTCGACCGTCTTCCAAAGACGCATCAGCGAGTTATCCTTGCAGGCCCATCCACCAGATGTCCTAATTCGTCCGGACTTCTCCCCCACCCCTCCTTGCTACAGTGATGTGAAAAATGGGATCAAAGCAGGGGAGGAAGCAGCCCGACGCGCTCTCCCCACGATCCTCAGGCACCTCAGCTCGGAATAAGCATCCGCAGATCCAGAGAAGAGCAAGGGCCATTACCGTCTTGAGGGAATGAAATCTGCCATGCTGGTTTTGCAAGACCAGCTCAGGTTGGATTATATTATACTACCTAGCTATATTAAAATACCACTTCGGTTCCCAGTCTCTGCCGCCGTGCTCTCTCAAGCGCCACGCCTGCCGCTGCCACGTCCTGCACTGCTAAACCCACCGATTCGAAGACTGTGATCTCCTCCGGAGATGTTCGGGCTGGCTTTAGCCCAGCGGTGATCTCTCCTAGCTCCCCGTAGATGTGCGACTCGGACATTAAGCCTTGCTGAATCGGGATCAGAAGGTCACCCGCCTCTGCCAGGCCTGTCTCTCGGTGATCGACCACCACTTTTGCCCGTAGGATCGTCTCCGTGGGGATCTCCTGCATTTGAGGGGTGAATGCCCCTACAGCGTTTATATGCACCCCGGGTTGGATATCGGCGGCATCGAAGATGGGACTGGAGGAGGAAGTGGCCGTGCTGATGACATCGGCCTGCCGCACGGCATCGGCCGGCGTGTCGGCCACTCTTACCGGTAGGGAGAGCCTCTCGCTCATCTCGGTTACAAAGGCGGTGGCCCTGTCTGGTACCGTATCGTACACCCAGGCCCCCTGGATTTGGCGTACGGCACAGACTGCCTCAAGCTGGGTGCGCCCCTGTGCACCCGCCCCGAAGATGGCCACTGTCTGGGCATCCTCGCGTGCCAACAGGTCCGTGGCGAGGCCCGAAGCCGGCCCGTGCGCAGGGCAGTGAGGTATGCCCCATCCATCACGGCGCACGGCTCTCCTGTAGAGGTATCCACCATCACGACCAGCGAGTGAATCAGTGGCAGACCCTTGGCCGGGTTATCCTCAAACACGGACGCTATTTTCACAGCCATTTGATCATCGGAGGCCAAGTAGGCTGGCATGAACAGGGTCACGCCCCTGTGACGAGGCACCCGAAGCGCCTCTCTCAGCGGCACGTCGGCCTGCCCACGGGAAAGCTGGGTAAAGGCCCTCTTCATCGCCCCGATTGCCTGCTGCATCGGAAGCGCTCGGCGCACATCATCGCCCGATAATATAAGGATCTTCATGATTTCCCCCCGCTTACTATAATAGAGATCTTTGTAAAGGGAAAGGTTATCAATCACCGTTTTCTCTATTTGAGATGGACCGAGCGAACCGGATGCGACATAATCACTGGATATGTCTATATCGTTGACTGTAAAAGACAGACGAAAGTTAAGCGGCCAATACGGAGGCGCAGCCAGACTGGCAATGTCAATCCTGATAAGGATGGCTGAGGTCTATGGTGCCCCGGAGCTGATGGATGTGACCCAGGCCCATATCGATGGCTGCGCCTTGATGTGTGACTCTGGGCTGGAATTTGCCGAGACCCTTGTGGCGCGCGGTGCCAGGGTCTCAGTTCCCACGACCCTGAACATGATCCCCCTTGATCTTCAGAATTGGAGACGGCAGAGGATCTCTAGTGAATTTGCGAACAAGGCTAACAGGATCGCCAGCGCCTATACTGAGATGGGATGTGTCCCAACATGGACGTGCGCACCTTATCAAGGCTATCTCACCCCCAGGTTCGGTCAGCAGATCGCCTGGGGCGAATCCAATGCCATTGTATATGCAAATTCCGTCCTTGGGGCACGGACGAATCGATATGGTGACTACATGGACATCTGCGCTGCCATAACCGGGAGGGTCCCCAAATCCGGCCTTCATCTGAAGAGGAATCGTAAGGGGCAGATTCTCCTTCGCCTGGCTGATATTGCGCCGCAGCTTTTAAGGGACGATACGCTCTACGTTGCGCTGGGGCATTTCATGGGAGGGCTTGTTCAAGAAAAGGTTCCTGTGATAGAAGGGCTCCCTGTCGATGCGACAGGCGATCAACTCAAGGCACTCGGTGCCGCTGCTGCCTCCTCCGGTGCCGTGGCGCTGTTTCATGCCCTCGGGGTGACCCCCGAGGCCAATACTCTAAAAGAGGCCTTCCAGGGGAACACCCCGGAGTCGGTGATCGATGTAGGGCTCTCCGATTTGAGGAGGGCCTGGTCAGAGCTGTCTACGGCAGATGAGGGGGTCAAATTAGATGCGATCGTGCTAGGCTGTCCGCATTTCTCCTATGCAGAGTTTCAGCAGCTTGCACAGGCCATAGAGGCCGAAGGGGGCCGTTCTCTACACCCTGGCCTCAGGATAATCGTCCTCACCAGCCAGACCTCCTATGCCCTACTGCAGAGGGGTAACTTCATGAATACGCTGCTGGATTTTGGGATCGAGATCGTCCTTGACACCTGTGTGCTTCATTCACCGATAATCTCCTCTGACGCCGAGGTGATGATGACCAATTCGGGGAAGTGTGCGTACTACGCCCCTGGTGAGCTCGGGGTTCAGGTCGCATTTGGCAGCATGAGAGACTGTGTACGGTCCGCAATCGAAGGGGCTGTGTGTTGGGGGAGGACGGTATGGAAAGGACCTTGATCGGCAAGCCCCTAGTCGCCGGTTCGGCGGAAGGGAGGGCGGTCGTGTCCACGCAGCCATTAAGTTTTTGGGGTGGCTTGAGCCCTCGCACCGGTGAGGTTATCGACCGGCGGCACGAGCGATCGGGGGCGATCGTCACCGGAAAGATCTTCGTTTTTCCCCGAGGGAAAGGGTCAAGCACTAGCAGCGCTGTCCTAATGGAGGGCATCAGGGCGGGGACAGCCCCAGCAGCCATCATCACCGCCAGGGTGGATTCTATCCTGGCACTGGGGGCCATCGTTGCCGATGAACTATACCATAAGACCGTGCCGGTTGTCGTTCTATCGCAGGAGGACTTCGATTCGATAAGCGAAGGAGACTACCTGGTAATCGAGCCCGATGGCAGGATAAAGGTTCGGCCGGCTGAGGGGAAATGGGCGTAACGAGGGGTGGCGCGGTGGTAAAGTTTTACCACATGATGCGCTGACTCGAAAGCGACCAGTTTAGTAAGGGCACTTTGGAAGGAGAGAGGTGATCGAAATTAACAGGCGAGAAGAGGGGGATCCGTATGTCAGGAGGCTGAAGTTTAAAAAGGATGGCTTCTTTACTGGCCCAGAGGCCGCTCATCGGCGGCAGATCTACAAGGGGGCCGGCTATATGGATGAGGACTTCGACAAGCCCCATATTGGGGTGGCAAATGCGTGGACAGAAGCATCACCAGCTCACATGCACCTAAGAAGACTGGCCGAGTGCGTCAAAGCGGGGATCTGGCAGGCTGGTGGGGTGCCGTTCGAGTTCGGCGTATTCGCTACCTGTGGTAACATTCCTATCGGGACGGAGAACCTGAAGTATGAACTGGCCATCCGTGATGCCCTAGCTGCCTCGGTTGAGATTATGTCTAAGGTTCACCTCTTTGGTGGACTTGTCCTGCTCGCCTCGTGTGACAACATTATTCCCGGCCAGCTGATGGGAGCAGCGAGGGTGAACCTCCCTTCGATCATGGTCACCGGCGGTCCGATGCTTGCTGGCCAATGGAGCAAGGGCACCGTGGTCTCCCCCGATATCAATGAGGCCGTGTTCGGGGCGCTTCCTGTCGATGCCATCTCCGAGCAGGAACTGAGCGAGATGGAGAACCACTCTTGTCCGGGGGCAGGGGCTTGTCCTGTTATGGGAACCGCCAACACCATGCAGATCTTGACTGAGGCCATGGGGATGGCCCTCTTCGGTTCAGCGACCATCCCGGCGGTCTTTGCCGATAAACAAAGGGCTGCTCGGGCCACGGGTCAACAGATCGTTGAATTGGTAAAGCAGGGCATCCGCCCTTCGGACGTTGTTACAGAGGGAGCTCTCACAAATGCCATTGTAGTCAATGCGGCCATTGGAGGATCGACGAACGCCCCTCTCCACATCATGAGCCTGGGCCGGGAACTTGGAATCGAAATCGAACTGGGGCGATTTGATGAGATCAGTAGGAACACTCCTCTTCTCTCGTCGGTGATACCCAACGGCCCCCATACGATCATCGACTTCTACAAAGCCGGTGGTGTCCCGTCCTTGCTGAAGGAACTCGAACCTCTACTCGACCCCCATGCCCTGACTGCCAACGGGTCAACCCTTGCTGATCTCCTGCGGAAGACAAGCAGTAGTCATGGCGAGGCCATCGCCAGTCTGGATACCCCAGTGAAGAAAGAGGGAGGGCTTGCGGTTCTTAAAGGCAACATTGCACCTCGTGGGGCCATTGTTCGCACATCCGCGATTAAGTCGGAAATGCTTGTGCACAGCGGGCCAGCTAAGGTCTTCAACAGCGATCAGGAGGCATGGGAAGCCATCATAGAGGGCGGAATCCAACCGGGAGACTTCATCGTGGTACGCTATGAGGGGGTGAAGGGTGCCCCTGGAATGAAGGAGGTGATGTTGTCCACAGATGCCTTGTGTGGGGTTGGTCTTGAGGGATCAGTGGGGTTGATCACGGATGGCCGCTTCTCTGGCTTTAATCATGGGCCGATCATTGGCCACATTTCCCCGGAGGCTATGGAAGGTGGGGTGCTCGCCATAATTGAAGATGGTGATATGATTGAAGTTGACATCCCCGCCCGCAGGTTGAATGTACGGCTTTCAGAAGGCGAGATCGGGCGGCGGCTTGGGAGTTGGCAGCCTCCAGAGGTCAAGACAAAAACAGGGTTCCTCGCCCTTTACGCAAAGATGGCGCTGCCAGCCGATCAGGGGGCTGCTATGCAAAGTTGGAGTTGACGTTCCGTTCGTTAGCTTTTGTAAAGTCAGTAAAGATCACAATGAAGGAGACAAGCAGGAGAGAGTGGCTATTGGCCTCTACCTATAATGGAAACCAACGTTTTCAAATCCGGCACTTCTAGGTCAGGATAAGCGCTTGCTGGCGGGGTTGCTCCGGAGCCTTCCTTGCCTGTCCTCCTATTAACCCACACGGTAAATAACCCCATAGTCTTCGCTGGACGTATATCGTGGTAAATGCTTTGAGCGATGTGCAGGATCGTTTCAGGGGCAACACCAATTTTTTCAACAGCCAATTTGAAAGTATGTAACGAAGGTTTATAGGCTTTTGCCTGCTCCGCTGTTATTACCCTGTCGAATTCTACTTTTAGGTGCTTTACGGACAGCGCGAAGAGGTCGTCATCTATATTAGAAATAACGGCAAGTCTAAAACTTTGCTTTAGGGCTTGCAGTGCCTCAACCGTGTCAGGGAAGGGTTTCCAGCTCTTGAGCGACTTGGCGAGACAATCTAATTCGGATGAGGTAGGCATAAACCCCAGTGTTTTTCCTATTTGATTCATCACTTGTTTGAGAATCTCTCTATATTTAACATATTCACCTCCTTCTGCTTTCGCCTCCATTTCAGCGTAGAGTTCAAGTATTTGATCGTTACTCAAATCGATAGTATGGGTCGAAAGGACCGGTCTCAGTGCTGCTAAGATGCCGCTTTCCCAATCGATGAGTGTTCCGTAGCAATCGAAGCTCAAAACCCTACACTTCTTAAAGTTCATCACATTACATCTTTTAATAAATTACCCTGTACGCTGATGTAGATGAAACGATCACCATCATTGGGCCAAATGGAGCTGGCAAATCTACGTTGCTCAAGACTATAATGGGATACCTGATACCCTCAAGTGGCACCATCATCCTCGAAGAAGAAGATGTCTCTAAACTGGCTCCAGACAAGAAAGTAAAACGGGGCATGGCCTACGTTCTGCAACTAGAGGGTATTTTCCCATCTCTCACAATACAAGAGAATCTAGAAATGGGGGGATACTACATCGACGGCAAACACGTTAGAGAGCGAATAGAGAAGGCATACAGCATGTTTCCAGTACTAAGAGAGAAGAGGAACAAAAGGGGTCGGACGCTCAGTGGCGGGCAGCGACAAATGCTGGCTATGGGTAGAGCCCTCATGACAGAGCCCCGCCTCATATTGCTTGATGAACCCTCAGCCGGGCTTGCCCCAAGCGCCGCGGATGCGGTATTTGACCAGATCAAAGCCATGCACGAATCACAAGGAACAGCAATCATTATTGTGGAACAAGATGCGCAACGATTCCTAAGTATATCTGACAAAGGTTACGTATTAGCCATGGGACAAAACGAATTCGAAGACTCCGCCGATCAGATTCTGAGCAATGACCAAATACGAAAGGCCTATCTAGGGGGATAATCCATGAAACATCTTCTGTCTAAATAAGAGTCAGGATGATAGGAAAATTGGGGCTACGTTCCTTGACTTGAGAGAGCTGTGATCTCGGCTTCTGAATACAAGTGGCACCTGACAGCGTGCCCTTCCCTTACCTCTACCATCTCCGGATCAACCTTAGAACAGACATCCATTTCCTTTGCGCAGCGTGGGTGAAAGCTACAGCCAGAAGGAATATTTACGGGACTAGGCACTTCCCCCGTCGATGTCACTTTTGGGGGCTTCAGTGTTTCCTCTTCGTCTGTCACCACTGGGATAGAAGAAAGCAACATCTGGGTATAGGGATGAAGAGGTTCTGCAAAGAACTTAGCTGTCGGGGCGATTTCGCAGATCTTACCAAGGTACATGATCGCGACACTTGTAGCCACATTTCGCATCAAACTCAGATCGTGGGTGATGAACAGATACGAAAGACTGAACTCGTCATGAAGAGCTAGCAACAGAGAGATGATCTTCCCTTGCACTGATACGTCCAACGCGGAGGTCGGCTCATCCAAGACGAGAAAAGACGGCTCAGTTGCTAAAGCACGTGCAATTGCCACTCTCTGTTTTTGTCCGCCGCTCAATGCAGACGGATACTTCTGCATGTAAACACCAGGCAACCCAACTACAGAAAGCAATTCTCTTATTCTGCGTCTCCTCTCCTTTCCCCCATCTATGTTATGTACTCTCAACGGGAGCTCGAGGGTCTGCTCGACGGTCCTCCTTGGGTTCAGCGAAGAGCCGGGATCCTGAAAGACAATTTGCATATTCTTTTTGAATCCCTTCAGTTCCCCCCTATCTATTT
Source organism: Candidatus Bipolaricaulota bacterium (assembly GCA_023132915.1). Lineage (GTDB taxonomy): Bacteria > Bipolaricaulota > Bipolaricaulia > UBA7950 > UBA9294 > UBA9294. Next base: position 37,104 of record JAGLXM010000028.1, on the reverse strand, counting down.
TACCAATGTCTTTGCCCAAGAATGAGATTTTTCCAGCTGTGGGCCTGTATATCCGCACCAATGTGTAGCCTAGGGTGGACTTCCCCGAACCGGATTCACCCACAAGACCGAGGATGTCTTCTCGGTGAACAGAGAAAGTTACTCCGTCTACCGCTTTGATATAGCCGCCCTTCCTCTTAAATATCCTTCTTGGAAGAGGGAAGTACTTCCTCACATCTTCTAAGACAAGCATGACCTCGCCTAGGTCTTTCATTTTCGGTAAAGAAAACAAGCGACTTTGTGCTCCTCTTCGACCACAAAATCCGGGGGCTTCTCTTCACAGATTGCCATCGCGTACTCACATCTTGGCCTGAATCTACACCCATTGGGTGGATTGCTGTAGTCAGGGATCATACCCTCAATGCCAGACGATATGCCCTCACCTGTTAACTTGGGTACCGACTTAATCAATCCTTGAGTATATGGATGCTTGCTTTGGGAGAAGAGGTGCTTCGTACGAGCAACCTCTGCTAGCTGCCCCGCATACATCACGTAGGTCCTATCTGTCAATTCTCTGACGACTCCTAGATTATGGGTTATAATGACAATCGTCAACTGTCTTTTGTCAACGATTTCCTTCATTAGACGCAAGATTTGGTCCTGAATCGTGACATCCAACGCTGTACTCGGTTCGTCTGCAATGAGGAGTTCCGGCTCGGTAACCAGAGCCATTGCGATCAAGATTCGCTGCTGCATTCCCCCACTTAACTGAATGGGATAGCTGTTCATATTCCGCTCAGGATCAGGCAGCCCAACTTCTTTGAGGGCATTTAGGGCAAGACGCCTCCTCTCTTTCGCATTTCCGGTCTGTCCTCTTGAACTCGCGGAATACTTGATGACATCCATAAGTTGAGTTCCAACCTTGAAAACAGGATTAAGAGATGCAGACGGATCTTGGGGGATGAGCGATATCCTGCTCCTGATCTCCTTAAGGTCTCGAGCGTTTGCGGTTAGGAGATCCTTCCCTAGAAAACGTATCTCCCCACTCGAGATTCTCCCAGGAGGCATGGGCAGTATTCCTAACGCAGCCTGCATCGTAATTGACTTTCCGCATCCAGTTTCTCCTACAATGCCCACTTTCTCGCCCTTTTGCACGACCAAGCTAAAGCCGTCAAGGACCTTGAAGGTTCCCTCATACATGTCGAAGTCTATCCGTAGATCTCTTACTTCGAGAAGGGGAAAGGGCATCAGCGGTTACACCTCTTCTGCGGTGAGCAAATCCCGTAGTCCATCTCCAAGGAGATTGAAGGCCAACACGACGATCAGGATCGCAATGGCTGGGAAGATCGCTGTCCACCACTGGTCTGGCAAGTACTTCATTCCATCGGCGACCATCGTACCTAACCCAGGCTTGGGGGGCTGAGCACCGAGACCCACAAAGCTCAAAGAGGCACCGAGCAAGATGACCCAACCCACGTCCAAGCTCATCTTAGTAAAGATTGGGGAAATGCAATTGGGAAGAATCTCACGCACAAGGATATGACCTTTTCCTGCTCCGATTACATCGGCCGCTTGCACAAAGAATTCATTCCGCAAGGAGGACGTGATGCCATAGACCAGCCGGCAGTACCAAGGCCACCACATCAACGAGACAGCAATCATAGAATTGAATAGATTTGGAGTCAAGATAGAGGCGATGGCAAGTGCCAGCACCAAAGGCGGAATCGAAAGGAAAATGTCAGTAATGCGCATGATTATCGTATCGATCCACTTTCCTTTCAAGTATCCAGCAATCAAACCCAGAACAACTCCTGGAGGTACGACAAGGGCCAAAACAATCACAGCCATCACCAATGAAAACCTATACCCGAACAGTATTCGACTTAAAACGTCCCTGCCAACTACGTCTGTTCCGAAAGGATACTTCCAACTCGGCGGTTGACTGGCCTCCGCGAAGTTCACAAATTTGCCGGCATGCTTGGGATACGGAGCAACATAGGGAGCAAATACGGCAAGGAAGATAATCAAAAGCACCGCAGTCAAGCCCACAATGGAAAGAGGATTCCGCGAAAATTTGTGCCACCCTTTTCCAATTCTTTCTCGTCTTCTTGCAAGGAAGCCTCTGTATTCACTCCCTTCGATGCTCAAGACATCCCACTCCTTCCCCGCAAGCGAATTCGAGGGTCGAGATAGGCAACGACAATGTCGACGATGATGTTAACCGTTATGAAGATGACGCCAATCACTAACACAACTGCAGTAATGGCATTGAGATCCTTTTGTATCATTGCCTGAATTCCGTATCGAGATAGCCCCGGCCAGCCGAAGATACCTTCAACAAGAAACGCATTGCCGAGCAAAGCCGCGAAATCCAGCCCCATAATTGAGACCGTTGGTATAAGCGACGGCTTAAGAAGATACTTGAAATTGATCACTCTGTCAGGGATGCCTTGAGCCTTCTCAACCGCAATATAGGGCTTCAACATATTATCGGTCATGCCCGACCTCGTAATGCGAATCTCCTGCGCCAAGGGACCCAAAGCCAACGCTATCGCGGGCATCAAAAGGTGTTTCAATGCATCAAGAAAAGCAACGAAGTTCCCAGTAATGAGACTGTCAATCGTAATCATGCCCGTCATCACAGGAGGAGGTGTTATCGTGCTTTCAAGCCGTCCCAATGTGGGAAGGATCTGAAATAGATATCCGAAGAGCAAGAGAAAGAATATCGCAAATACAAAGGCCGGGGTGGCTACCCCTACATAGGTTCCGACACGAAGGGCGTTATCAATCCACGTGTCATGATATCGGGCCGAGATGGCGCCAAGCAATACACCAAAAACGCCCATGATCAGACCAGAAAACAGGACGAGCTCCATCGTGGCCGGAAGGAATGTTTTCACATCGATGGCAACGTCGCGGCGGGTGTACAGCGATTGGCCGAAGCTGCCGTGAAAAGTGTCTACGAGCCAGTAGTAGTACTGAACATAGAGTGGTTCATCCAAATGCATCCATTCCCGCCACCTCTGAACAACATCCTTAGGAGCGCGCGGTCCTAGCGCCAGTCGAGCAGGATCACCCGGCATCACTCGCGCAATCAAGAAGATAAGGATCGAGAGTCCCACCAAGATCACGAGTGACTGTGCCAATCGTCGCACAAGATAGGTTGAGAACGCCATGAATCACCCTTTGATTACAGAGGGGCGGGAGCGTGTACCCCCTTTCCCGCCCCAGTAGAGTTTTCCCGGATTGCCCTCAACTTCCTTCACATTGGTACCACTACGGTATTCGATCGGGAAATACTTCGATGAAGCGACAATCGTTATTGTATCCCATGACAGGAACGGGCTTTTCAAGCTGCGGCCAATCGACGTATGCCGCTTGATAGGCGTGTTTCTCGAACAGCTCAAACAGGAAAATTGTAGGAGCAAGTTCCACTGCGATTTCCTGAATCAGCCCATATTTCCTGTATCTTTCCCCTATATCCACTGTTGCCAACGCATCGTCGATCAACTGGTCGAGTACGTGGCTATCAACCCACTCAGCTTGTTCCCACGTACCGGCGGTCTTCGAGTGATACTTGGATTCGATCATCGATCCCGCTTCAGGATAATGTGGGGCAACGTTGATTGGCATAACATGAGGATTCTCGTCCGGATCTGCAACAACTTCGACGATCTTGCCCCAGGGCATCTTGACCAGTTCAACGTTGATGCCGATTTCGTCCGCATTTGCTTGGAACAAGAGTCCCACTTTTTCCAAGGCCGGGACGTCGACATTGATGGCAAAGACAACTGTCATCTCATCGAGCTGGTCGTAGTACTTGGACTTCTGGAGTTCCTCTCTTGCCTTATCGAGGTCTTGGGTGTACTGGAAAAGGCCTTCCTTATAGCCGCCAGTTGCATGTGCGACAGGCCCGTGTGCCTGCGTTGTCCCGGGGAAGATGCTGGTGATGATCTGTCCATAGTCCAACACCCAGGAGAGGGCCTTCCTGAAGTGAATGTCATCGGTCGGCGGCCTCTTGTTGTTAAGCATGAGGTAATAGACGGCACCATTCTCCCACTGTGCGATGTCAACTCCCTCTATCCTGGCCATCGTTTGGTAGGACTCTTCGGGCTGCCAGGCATCCGTTATCTCAAGCTCCCTTCTGGACATCATTGTCACAATTGTAACAGGATCTGGAGAGCGCAAGAACTTGACCTCATCAGCCGCGTTTGGAGCAACCTCTCCCCAGTACTCGGGGAACCTCTCCATTAGCAGATATTCCTCGAACGGAAACTCCTTCACCATGTAGGCCCCTGATCCCGCATCGTGGCTGAGCAGGTATTCCTTCCCATAGTCTCCAAAATCACCATAGGGACCAGGTTTAGTGTTGGCCATGACCACGTCCTCGTTCATGAGGTAGAATCTGATCAGCGAAGAGAGGAAAGGGCCATAGGGCTGCTTCAGGACTAGCTGAACCGTATACTTGTCAACCACCTTAGCGCTGTCGACTTTGCCTCGGTAGAGATACGCGTATCCTTCACCAATCTCTAGAAGCCTGTCCATCGTAAATTTAACGTCTTCGGCTGTCAGCTCGCTGCCGTCATGAAACTTGATGCCTTTCCTTAACTTGAAGGTGTACGTAAGGTTATCACTGGATACTTCCCAACTTTCAGCTGCATGTGGTACAACGTCACCCTCAGGCGTAGGGTAGACCAATGTGTCATACAAGTTGATGACTGCTGAGGAGCTTGAGTAGTCCGATGCAACTGCCGGATCAATAAACGTTGTCCAAGAGAATCCGATTCTTAAAATGGACTTATCCTGTGCTAATCCGGTTGTGGTTAAACCGAACAGCAACCCGCTTATCACAACCGCGAGGCATAAGAATCTTGCCTTTGTTCTCATTGTTCATTCCTCCTTGTTCTTTGGTCTATGCCTTGTTCGAGCTGTCCTCCCACTTTCCATATAAGTCAGATCATCACCTCCCTGGGATGTGGAGTAGGCGTTAGGGCCAAACTCAATTGACTCCTTGTCCCTACGATTACCAACTCAGCACGCCTAGTATCTGGCCTTGGTAGATTGTCCGAGTTCCCTAACCGTGTCTTCGTCTCAGTGATCTGCAAAGGTCCTTGTTTTCTTCTCAACCCTTGCCCAATTTTCGAGCAAGCTCGACAAGTTCTGGATGGACCACTTTCCCTTCGTCCAGCAGTTGTACACCGTCCAGCCAGGCCGACGTGTTCATGCAGATTCCGTCCGTATGCGAAGGGGCGGCGATGTACTCTCCCGTCTTGGAGAAGAGGGGACCTACCGCACCGATGCCCCACTCCGTCGCCCCCCAGACGCGCTCGTCTTCCACAATGTCGCCGGTCAGCTTCGCGCCGGGATGCCACGCCCAACTCGCGTGTGCCAGCCGGCGCATCTGCGGATGATTCCAGCTGTCCATCCACTGCTCGAACTCTCTGGCTTCATTCCCACCCTCCACCTTAACGATCGCGCCCTTCTCGACCGTCAAGCGGATCGGCTCCTCCAGCTTGCCCAGCGGTGGCACGACTGAGCCGTCAAAGACGAGAACCCCGTTGATCGAATCAAACTTTGGCGCCCAGGCAATCTGACCGGCCATCATGTGTGAACCGGGCACGTCGGCGTAACCTTTGGACAGCGTCGTCACGCGATCGAGATTGTAGTCAAATTCGAGGTCTTCCCCGGCCGGGGTGGTGAATCGGAAGTGTTTGGTGCTCGTCGTCATCCTGTGCACTTTCTCCATAAACTCGCCCAACAGCGGATAGTTCACCCGGCCGATGCAGCGGACCATCAAGTCGGGATTCATCCCCACCAGATTCATATAACGGAGCTTCTCATTCCCCTTCATTGCCATGTTGTAGGGAGTGGAATACAGCAACCACTCGTTATTGAACTCCACCCACGCATCCGCTCCCTTCAACGCGCCGGTGAGTGATTCCACAGGCAGCATCGGATCAGCCGCCTCGGACACCCCCAAAGGCGAGGCCAGCAAGATGACCATCGGCTTCGCTCCAACAGAAAAAGCCGCTCTCGCTGTGGCGTTGACAACGCGTAGATCACTCTCTGTATCAGCGGTGATGACAAACGTCTCTCCGGGTTTAAGTTTGAATAGCTCTCTTGTCAGAATATCAGCCGCCTTGCCTAACTCATACTCATACTGGAACATGTTCATAGCATCTCCTGTTTTGTTGTTATTAATCTAATTCTAATTTGTTCCTGCTTGTTTCATGCTGCATTCTCTCCGCACCGATATCCATAGCATGCCTCCACCTCCTGGCATAAAATACGAACTACGCTTCCTAGCCACTTTCATCCATTCTCTTTCGCGTGACACCTGCTGCTTCTTTGGACGCAATCAACCCTCTCCTGCTCGAGAAAGGCATTGCTGAATACTTGAGAGACTGCACCCAAAGAACGCGTGCCCCAGTTTCCACTTCAGTTTGGTATCCATGAGGGGTTGTTGATAGAAAGTGATAGCTATCACCAGAGCCAAGTGAATAGACCTCATCCCCTATGCTAAGATTCAACACCCCTTCGAGTACGTAGCCAAACTCCTCCCCATCATGCGCTGCCGGAGGGTAATGATAATTAGGTGGTATCTCGCCAATTAGTATCTCAAACGTACGTTCAGGGAACTCACCACTCAGAAATTGGTATTTGATGCTGCCGGAGGAGATCTGGATATCTGGCCGTTCATGTACCTTTAGGATCTCGGGGGAAGCGTCAGACAGGGTATTTTGCGTCCTATCGTACCTTGTATAAAGATCAGAAAGTGGAATCTCCAATGCTTCACAGATTGCGTTCAACGACAAGATGGAAAGAGAAGAAATACCCCGTTCTACTTGAGAAAGAAAGCTTACTGAAAGATCAGTATGCTCACCAAGTTCCTGGAGTGTCCATCCCCTAAGCTTTCGCTGCGTCCGAATGAATTTACCAATTTCACCCATTTCGCTCCACATTATAGTGAAAAAGGGTGCCATGTCAAATTTCTCGAAGCGCATGCTCCCAAACACTGGGCGGGTTGTTGGCCAAACTGCGTATAAATTCCTCACAAAACCATCAGTTGCAGACGGTTCTTCTTTTCACTATAATTATTCTCGCCGAGAGGAATGTTGTAAAAGAAACTATTCCACCACGAAGTCACTAGAAGGAGGCAGTTTCATGAGCAAGTTCGTGGGCGTTATTCCACCGGTTGTGACCGCGTTTGATTCAAACAGGAAACTTGATCTTGAAAGGACGAAGGAATTTATCCGGCATCTCATCGGCAAAGGCGTTAGCGGCATATTCATCGCCGGAAGCACAGGAGAATATACCTTACTCTCAATACAAGAAAGAAAGGAATTGATATCGGCTGGTGTGGAGGCAGTTGATGGAAAGGTGCCACTACTGGCAGGCACAGGTGACAACAGTACCACTACCGCTATTGAGCTATCACGATATGCTGAAGAAGCTGGAGCTGATGCGGCAACTGTTGCCCTTCCTTACTACCCTAAGCCCACCCAGGAAGGTTTATACGAGCACTACAAGAGGATCTCTGAAAACATCTCCATCCCCCTAATGGTATATTGCTGGCCTGAGCAACACGCTGGAGTCAATATAGCACCCGAGATCGTTGCAAGGTTAGCCGAACAAGGGGCAATCGCTGGGATCAAGGATTCTTCTGCGGGTATCGACCATATTACAGAAATAATCCGCTTGGCTGGTGATCGAATATCGATCCTGATCGGATGGGCAAACAAACTCCTCCCTGCACTGGCCCTGGGAGCAGATGGTACGGTGTGTACTATCGGAAACGTCATTCCTGAGGAAGTCGTTGCAATCTATGATCATTTCCAGCAGGGGGACATGGATAAAGCAAGGGAAATGCAGTTGAAGATACTACCACTGATCGAAGCGGTGAGCTCCGATCCCGGAGGCACCAAGGAAGCGTTGAAGCTGATTGGACAGTCTGTGGGGCCGTCTCCTCTACCAATACTGGCCGTGCCAGATAATGTGAGGGCGAGCATCAAGGCGGAATTGATCCGGCTGGGGAGGCTCTCCTAGAGGTGGGATGAGTTTGTGGAATAGGATTTCGATGTGGCAATGCATATCTGGAATAAGGAAGGAAATCCTTTTTCTTTCTGCACCCTGACGACGGGCTCTACGCATAACCGGTAACGTACAGTCGCTCGTTTCCTTCCTATTTATCTTGATTTAGGGAAGGAGTCAACAAGGAGGCAAACTACCGTGAGACTTCAGGGCAAAGTGGCAATCATCACTGGTGGCAATTCGGGTATCGGTCGTGCAACGGCATTGCTCTTTTCCCAAGAGGGAGCCAAGGTTGTTATCGCTGCACGCAATGAAGCGCGTGGTCAAGAGACCACAGCGGCCATCAAACGGAGCGGTGGCGAGGCGCTGTTTCTGGTGTGTGATGTCCGGCGGGCTATAGATTGTGAGAGGGTGGCACAAAGGACGGTCGAGGAGTTCAGCCGGTTAGATATCCTCTTCAACAGTGCTGGTGTAGTATATCCGGATCGGATTGTCCTTGACACATCAGAGGAAGAATGGAATCAAACGATGGATGTCAATGCAAAGGGTGTGTATCTGATGTGTAAGTATGCTATCCCTCACATGATTGAGCACGGTAGTGGGGTTATAGTCAATACCGCTTCAGTGTGGGGGCTTGTGGGAGGCAATGGAGCAGCAGCCTATTGTGCTTCCAAGGGAGCTGTAGTCCTCCTCACCAAGGCCATGGCCTTGGACCATGCTCACCAGAATATTCGTGTCAATTGTATCTGTCCAGGCAGCGTAGACACACCAATGGTCAGGCGCGAGATGGAGGCTCTCGGTGGAGCGGAGAAGGCTCGACCTATCTTCGCGGCTAAGCATCCACTGAACCGTATCTCCACGCCCGAAGAGGTGGCAAAATCTGTCCTGTTTCTTGTCTCGGATGATGCGTCCTTTATCACCGGTGCTTCCCTAGCTGTTGATGGGGGACGTACTGCAGGTGAAGTGGTGGTTGGACAATGATTGGGAGAGACTGGGGTAGGCGATCGCAAGGATGAAGTTCCAGTTATTGAGGACGGACCTATGAAAGAGGAGTGAAAGATGCGATTTGCCCGAATGATCAGCACGATAGATACACACACAGCAGGCGAGCCTACGCGCACGATCATCGGTGGCCTTCCTTATATTCCCGGCAAAACAATGTCGGATAAGGTGTTGCATTTAAAAACCCACATGGATGGCCTGCGGACGATGCTTATGTACGAGCCCAGGGGAAACGAGGTGATGTCAGGAGCCATCCTGACTGAACCGTGTGATCCGGGGGCCGATATAGGGGTGATCTACATCGAGGTCGGTGGATACCTACCGATGTGTGGGCATGACACGATCGGCTGCTGCACAGCGATGGTCGAGGCGGGAATCGTGCCCGTGGAAGAACCGGTGACGACCGTCAAGCTCGACACGCCGGCCGGTTTGGTCGTAGCCACGGTGGCCGTTAGGGATCTCATCGCCAAGAACGTGACCTTTAGGAACATCCCTTCCTTCTTGTATAAGACCGATGTCAAAGTAGAGGTGCCCGGTTATGGCCGTGTCGTCCTAGACATCTCCTATGGTGGGAATTTCTATGCGCTTGTCGAGGCGAAAAGCCTAGGGCTCACCATCATACCGGAAAGGGCGGGTGATCTGGTCAGGGCTGGGGTGTCCATCAGGAAGGCGGTAAACTCTCAGTTGCGTGTCAAGCACCCTGAGAAGCCATTTATCGAGGGGCTGACACACGTGGAGTTCTACGGTCCGCCCACTTGTCGTGATGCACACGTAAAGAATGCGGTAGTCATCCCCCCTGGTTCGATCGACCGATCGCCGTGCGGAACGGGGACTTCAGCTAAACTCGCTACTCTGTATGCTAAGAAAGAATGGAAACTAGGTCAGGAGTTTGTCCACGAAAGCATTCTCGGGACAGTCTTCCGAGCTCGCATAGTAGAGGAGACCAAGGTGGGAGATATCCCCGCTGTGGTTCCGGAGATTACAGGGAGCGCATACGTTACGGGAATCCATCAATTCGTGGTTGACCCGGACGATCCGCTCAAACAGGGGTTTCTTCTCGGAAAGGGCTAGGCAGTGAATGTGTAAAGCATAGGGGAGAATGATGCGAGTTGTGAACCATCCGATCTTGGGTGATCTTTCCCCGGCACGTATGGTGAAGATCCATGTCGATGGTAAGGAGATTTACGCGCGCGAGGGAGAACCGATTGCTGCAGCAATAGCGGCAGCCGGAATCACGATTCACCGTTACACCGCAAAGCGAGATGAGCCGCGGGGTGTCTTCTGCGGCATCGGCCAGTGCACAGACTGTGTGATGGTCGTAAACGGTGTGCCTAACGTGCGCACGTGTATCACGTCGGTTGCGGAAGGGATGACGGTGGAGACACAACACGGGGCCGGAAGAGGCGAACGATGAGAAAGGTAGATCTATCGATTGTCGGAGCCGGCCCGGCCGGCCTCGCAGCTGCCATCAAAGGAGCAAAACGGGGTTGCAACACGGTCGCGCTCGACATGAATCCCCGCCCAGGAGGGCAACTGATTAAGCAGATCCATAAGTTCTTCGGGTCGCGCGAGCACCATGCGGGAACACGGGGGACAGAGATAGCTGATACACTCCTCCACGAAGCGGAATCATCCGGAGTAGAGGTGATGATCGGTGCTGAGGTCTACGCCATTCACGATAACACCCTGGAGATCGCACAGATGTTCGGTGGGGATTCTCCACCTTCTCTCTCTGGAGGAGCAACTACATCACAAAGCCGCCCCCTATCGATCGAAGCGAGACAAATCGTCCTGGCAACAGGAGGGGCAGAGAACGCACTCAACTTCCCGGGTTGGACCCTCCCAGGTGTGATGGGGGCGGGTGCCGCGCAGACGATGAGCAATGTCTGGCGCGTCCTCCCAGGGGAGCGGATTCTCATGGTGGGAGCGGGTAATGTCGGCCTTATCGTCAGTTATCAACTTCTGCAAGCTGGCGCTGAGATCGTTGCCGTGATCGAAGCCGCCCCACGAACCGGAGGGTATGGGGTACATGCCGCCAAGATCAGGAGGGCAGGAGTCCCGATCCTGACCTCGCATACCGTCGTTCGCGCCTCGGGAAAATCACGGGTTGAACAAGCGGTGATCGCCAAGGTCGACGCGTCATGGAGAACTGTACCTGAATCCGAAGAGAAGTTGGACGTCGACACGATCTGCATCGCCGTCGGACTGCGTCCCAACGCACGGTTGGCCTCGTTGGCAGGATGTAAGTTCGATTACTCTCCCAGCTTAGGGGGATGGGTCCCAATCCACAACAGCAGAATGCATACGACCGTCCCTGGGATTTACCTCGCCGGCGACCTCTCCGGGGTAGAGGAGGCGAGCACCGCTCTGGAAGAGGGGCGGCTAGCAGGAATCTGCGCCGCTTCTTCCCTAGGTAAGGGACGCGTGGGCGACAGCAAGGAGATCGAAGCGATCGAGGAGCGCCTTCTTAGCCTGCGAAGCGGTCCGTTCTGCCAACGTCTGCAGGATGCTAAACAGAAGCTTATCGAGATTGGGGAGGCACAATGTCCCAAAGAGTAAACTCACGAGGTTATCTCTCGCAACAGGAGCTGCACAGCGCTCCCGGCTACCCGTCACACGAGCGATTGGAGAAAGGGCCGGTCGTGGCGATCGAGTGCATCGAGGAGATCCCGTGTAACCCGTGTGAACAGGCCTGCCCGCAGCACGCGATCATCATCGGAAAACCGATAACGAACCTTCCCCATCTGGATGAAGACAAATGCATCGGATGCGGGCTGTGCATCCCCCAGTGTCCAGGGCAGGCCATCTTCCTGATTGACCTACCCTATTTGCAGGGGGCAGCGAGCGTGGCCTTCCCTTACGAGTACCTCCCCTTGCCCAAGGAGGGGCAGAAAGTTCGTGCGGTAAACCGTGCGGGAGAGCCTGTCTGTTCCGGGACAGTGATCAAGGTGCAGAACCCAAAGAGGAACAAACAGACACCGGTTGTGACCGTGGCTGTGCCGCGCAAATACGCGACCGAGGTTCGTGGAATCTTGCGCTCAAGGAGGTAGCGAGAGTGGATGACGATACGATCGTCTGCCGTTGTGAGGAAGTGACGGTGGGAGAGATAAAGCAGGCCATTCGGGAAGGAGCCGTAGATGTCACCGGTGTGAAACGGCGGACGCGGGCCGGGATGGGATTGTGTCAAGGGCGAACGTGCGAGAAGATTGTGATGCGGATTCTGGCGCAAGAACTGGGAAAGCCGGTAAGCGTGTTCGAACCGGCAACGGTGCGAACACCGGTGCAGCCAGTCACGTTCGGCCTTCTGGCGGAGGGATCTCATGACTAGTGCAGCCGATGTCATCGTCATCGGCGGTGGGGTCATTGGATCAGCGGTCACCTACTACTTGAGCCGAGAGGGAGTCAAGGTCTCACTTGTCGAGCGAGGTGACGTAGCGTCGGGGACCTCGAGCGCGTGTGATGGAAACATCCTCGCTATTGACAAGATGCCGGGCTACGATAGTCAAGTTACACTGAAGAGCCAGCAACTACTTACTGAACTGACGGAGAGCCTAGATTACGACATCGAGTATACACAGCGGGGGAGCGTTCTCGTGGTCGAAGATGAGAACCAGGAACAAGTGGCGCGAGATTGGTTTGCCCGGCAGAAGGAAGCTGGTTTGCCGATGCGCTACCTCGCGGGTAAGGAGGTGTTCGAGGATGAACCCTTGCTGGCGCGCGATGTGGTCGGCCTTGTCGAGTGTGCCTCTGACGCGTCGCTTAACCCGATGGCCTTTGTCTACGGCCTTGTCGATACCGCCCGCCGCGCAGGGGCAATGGTACACCCATTCACTGAAGCCACTGAGATTCTGCGGGATTCCGTTGGTACCGTGTGCGGCGTAGAGACGACACGCGGCACGATGAGCGCCAACAAAGTCGTCCTTGCCGCCGGGGTATGGACGCCCGCTATCGCTGCCAGCGTGGGAGTCAATGTCCGCATCGAGCCGCGTAAAGGGCATATCCTCGTTGCCGAGCGATCCCCTCGCCCGGCCCGGCGTAAGGTACAGGAGTTCGGGTATCTGCTCACCAAGTTCGGGGGAACCGAGGGACGGAATGTGGAAGCGGAGATGGACCGCTATGGGATCGCTATGGTCTTTGAACCAACAGAACACGGGAACTTTCTCATCGGGTCGAGCCGTGAATTTGTAGGATTCGATCGTTGTTGCAACCACCACGTCCTGGAGCTGATGGCGCGAAGGGCACTTCGCTTCTTCCCCAGGATCCGCGATATCCATGTCATCCGATCCTATGCCGGTCTTCGTCCCTACACCCCTGATCACCTCCCGATCGTCTCCCCTGTTCCGACGGTTCCAGGCCTCTACATCGCAGCCGGGCACGAAGGCGATGGGATCGGTCTTGCCCCAATAACGGGCAAGGTAACATCGGAGATGATCCTAGGAGAACCGACATCGATCACGACAGAGCCGCTACGGCTGGATCGCTTCGACCAGTGAACAGCGGAGACAAGGGGATCATTTATGGGTTTAGGATTGGCTTATATCTAGAGAGAACAGGGGGTGATGATGTCTAAAGGATACTGGAACAAGGTATTGAGGGTTGACCTTTCCTCTGAGGTGATAAGGGTGGAGGAGGTGCCGATCGAGGTATGGAAGCTTTACATTGGCGGAGCCGGGTTTGCGGCGAAGGTGATCCTGGAGGAGATGGACGATGGCACCGACGCGTTTGATCCTGAAAATCTGCTTGTGTTCGCATTGGGTCCCTATCAAGCAGGGAATAATCCTGGCAATGCAAAATGGACGGTGGCTACCAAGTCTCCTCTCACTGGCACCTACGCGGATTCTGCCGCCAGTGCCAACTGGGGGCCGGCGCTAAAGCGGGCCGGATATGACGCACTTATCATCACCGGAAAGGCGGAGACTCCTGTTTACCTCATCATCGATGAGGATCGCGTAGAGATTAAGGATGCCAGCTCTCTGTGGGGGCTCGATTCCTACGAGACGGTGGATGGGGTACGCGGTGGAGACAAGGAGCTATCCGTGGTGACGATCGGCCCTGCGGGTGAGAAGTTGGTGCGGTTTGCCTGTCTCGCCGCCGCCGCGCATAGTTTCGCTGGCCGGTGTGGTATCGGAGCGGTGATGGGCTCGAAGCGATTGAAAGCTATCGCGGTTAAGGGGAGAAAGAAGGCCTCGGTTCACGACGAGGCCGGTCTGTTGCGGGAATCAAAGAGGCGATCTCAACAGATCTACGAGGCATCGAAAGAGGGCCTGCGGAAGCACGGAACGCCGGAACTGTGCATCACCGCGGAGGGGTTCGGCGACATGCCGATCAAGTATTGGACACAGGACACCTGGCCGGAGGGGGCCAAGAGGTTGGGGGCACCAAATTACACAGAAACCCTCCACGCACGCGCTCTACCGTGTGCCAATTGTCCGGTAGGCTGTCACCGTAATATCCGGCTGGAGAGCGGGACTTATTCGCTGTCCGGCCCCGGCCCTGAATATGAGACTCTGGGGATGTTAGGGACCAATCTACTGATTGACGATCTAGGAGCAGTGGCAAAGGCAAACGACCTTTGTAACCGCTTGGGGATCGATACGATCTCCGCTGGGGCGTGTGTGGGACTAGCCATGGAGTGCTACGGTAGAGGCTGGCTGACAAAGGAGCAGACAGGGATTGACCTGACATGGGGTAATGAGCAAGCGATGGTCGAGATGATCGACCAGTTGGGGAACCGCTCAGGGTTCCTTGGAGAGGGCTTTGCCGACGGGGCCCTCTCTGCTGCTAAGCGGATTTGCCCTAAAGCCGAGCCGCTGGTGGTACACGTCAAGGGGTTGGACTTCCCTGCGCACGATGCACGTTCCTGCTTCAGTCTCGCTGTCAACTACGCCACCAGTACCCGTGGGGCATGTCATATGCGTGGGGTGACCGAAGATGTAGAGATGGGACTTCTCATCCCTGAGTTGGGGATAGTAAAGGGATGGACGGAGTTCTTCTCTCAGGAGCACAAATCGGAGTTGGCTGTCAAGTTGCAAGACTTAAGTGCATGGATGAATTCTCTTGTGATCTGCACGTTCATGGTCGACGGCGGTGGATTAAGCCTCACTGCTCTTCTGGAGTTGTTCAATCTGGCTACGGGCTGGGATTGGAGCATCAAGGATGTCATGAAAAGCGGGGAGAGGATATTTAACCTGCAAAGGCTGGTCAACCTACGTGATGGTCACGGACGCCATACCGACACGCTCCCCCCTAAGATGACTGTCCCCGCCGAGAAAGGGTTCAGGGCGGGTCAGTCTCCAACCCCCTTTGATCCCTACTTGGAGGAGTACTACAGGCTCAGGAAGTGGGATGCGGACGGGAGGCCCACCCTTGACTGCCTGGAGGGACTCGGCTTGCTCGAGTACGCGACTCGCTCATATACGTAGCCTGTTTAGATGCGGCAGGGGAGGCGGTTATACTACGACATAGCGTGGTTGGGGTAAGGGAAGGGGCAAGGACGTATGTTCTCGCCTGCGGCCTGGGATGGAAGGGTGAATAGGAGGTAAACGTGGAACAGGAGTTGGTACATTGCGGTAAAACGAAGATCGAGTGGGCCCGCTCCTGGATGCCACTTCTTGCGAATCTTCGCGAGGAGTTCATCCAGGATGAGCCATTTTCCGGGAACAGAATCGGGATAAGCATCCATCTGGAGGCGAAGACGGCCTGTCTGGCAATCCTTCTACGCGACGGAGGAGCACAGGTCTTCGTCACAGGAAGTAATCCGCTCTCCACCCAGGATGATGTAGCTGCCGCACTGGCCGAGGAGGCGGGAATATCAGTTCACGCCCGTCATGGAGTAAACGAAGCAGAGTACTTTAATCACCTGCGCGAGGTGCTCGCCGGGATGCCGGACCTCATCCTCGACGATGGAGGAGACCTCGTAGGGCTCCTACACAAGGAGATAGAGGGAGAGGTGATCGGCGGGTGCGAGGAGACAACAACCGGTGTCAACCGACTACGCGTTCTCGCCCGTGCCGGGAGGCTACGCTTTCCCATGTTCGCAGTGAATGACGCTAAGATGAAGTATCTGTTTGACAATCGCTATGGGACCGGTCAGTCGGTATGGGACGGGATTATGCGTTCCACCAACCTCCTGGTGGCGGGAAAAACTGTCCTTGTCGCTGGATACGGCTGGTGCGGCCGTGGGATCGCTATGCGAGCGTGTGGCCTGGGAGCAAGGGTAACCGTCTCCGAGGTCGACCCGGTGCGAGCTGTGGAAGCAGTGATGGATGGGTTCGCCGTCGCGCCGCTCGCCGAGGCGATCGGCCAGGCCGACCTACTTATCACCTCAACCGGGTGCAGCGATGTCGTCACCGCAGAGGCTCTCAAGAACGCAAAGGACGGTCTCTTGCTCGCCAACGCTGGCCACTTTGACGTGGAGATCGACAAACATGCCCTAGCCAAACTTGCCGCCTCCCAGCGGGACGTGCGCGAGGGAATCCGTGAATTTACCCTTAAAAACGGGCATCGACTTTACCTCCTCGGGGAGGGGCGGCTGGTCAACCTTGTCCTTGGCGATGGGCACCCTGTGGAGATCATGGACATCTCCTTCGCTCTGCAGGCATTGACCCTCCGACACATCGTGGAGAACGCCCCATTTTCGCCAACTCTGTACGCAGTCCCACCGCAGATCGATCGGCAGGTCGCACGGATGAAGCTTAAGGCACTGGGCGTACGGATCGACACCCTAACTGAAACCCAACAAAGCTACCTCGGCCTGTCATCTTCTTAACCGCTCCTTTCTCCGCGTTGCTTAACGGGGTACAATCGAAATAAGCGGGGGTGAGACGTTTGAAAAACCGATCGGTCGTGAGGAAGGCCTTGACGGTATTGTTTTCAACGATCATTCTGGTGCTCGTCTTAGGGGTCGGAGGGGCACAGCAGACGAATACCGAGCTCTTCTTGCCCCTATCCCAGATCTATCAATACATCAAAAGCTGCTTCTACTGGCCAGAACGGATCGACGACCAGGAGGCCCTGTACGGCGCGATGAAGGGAATGGTGAAGCAACTAAACGACCCGCACAGCGAGTTCCTTGATCCTGAGGACCACGAACGCTTTGAAACCAGTCTGCAGTCCGAGTTCAGCGGAGTTGGAATTGAGATCACAATTAAAGATGGTGTCCTAACGGTCATTGCCCCACTTGCGGAGACCCCAGCTGAGCGGGCAGGGGTACTAGCCGGTGATCAAATCCTTAAGATCGACGGCGAGCCGACTGTGGAGATAACCCTTACTGAGGTATTGGTCAAAATTCGAGGGGAAGTGGGAACGACTGTCGTCCTACTTGTGCGACACAAGGACGGCAATGAAGAGGAAATCTCAATAGTTCGTGGCACGATTCCGCTTGTGTCGGTCACAAGCAAGCTAGTCGCAGCCGATAGGATCGGTTACATTCGCATCTCGCGCTTTAGCGAGGATGTCACCCTGGAACTCGACACTGCCTTACTGGGGTTTGACCTCGATGGCCTCGACGGACTGATCCTCGACGTGCGGAACAACGGAGGGGGGCTCACAAAGGGAGCAGTCCGCGTTGCAAGTCGATTCATCGACAGCGGGCTCATCTTCACTAGCAAAGGACGGATCAGTGGCCCTCAGGAGCACTGGTCGACGGGAAACCTTGTGCCCAACTTGCCACTTGCGGTTCTGATCAACGGGGGAACTGCAAGCGCAGCTGAAATTGTCGCCGGCGCCATCCGCGATAACAACATGGGTATTTTGATCGGGGAGCAGTCGTTCGGGAAAGGGGTCATGCAGATCCTGCGAGAGTTTCCCGATGGCTCTGCACTCAAGTTGACTATCGCAGAGTATTTCACCCCGTTGGGACACGCCGTGCATGGCATCGGCCTCCCCCCGGATATCGCGGTGGCTGAAGACGAGGACCCAATTGAGGTAGCGATCGCCTGGATCGACACCCACCTCGGAGTGTTGATGCCAATCCCCCTCAACGACAGGAACGACACTTGAGGTTCTCCTTTACCGGTACAGGCGGCTGGGAAACGACCCCACGCGCCTTGGCCGATGATATTGTGACTCGCAACCCGAAGCGAGAAGGGATCTAGGCTGTTGCTATGAGGAATTACGATGTGGTGGTGGTAGGTGGGGGTCCGACCGGTGCAGTGGCAGCGCGTCACGCCACCGCGGTTGGGGCACGTGTGCTCCTGATCGAACAAGGGGACGGCTCCGGAGAACCGGCCCGATGCACCGGTCTTGTCAGTCCCCGCACCCTCGACTTGCTAGGTGCCTCGACCACAAGCGTCCTGCGGGAGATCCGCGGCGGAACCCTTCACGCCCCAGGGGGGAGGACCCTCAATATCCGTGCGGAGACGGTCAAGGCGGTCGTGCTTGACCGTGGGAGGCTCAACCGCGAGCTGATCGAGTTGGCAGCCTCCGCCGGCGCTGAGGTGAGAACCCATACACGAGCCGTCGCTGCAACGACCGGCCGCGTTTGGACAAAACATCAAGGAAATAAGGAGGAGTTAAAAACCGCTGTAATCATCGGGGCCGATGGTCCACAAAGCGCCATTGCTTCGTGGTTTTCCCTACCACATCCAACTCAGCTCCTCGTGGCAAGTCAAGTGGTGGTTACAGAAGACCACCTTACTCCGGACGGCATAGAGGTCTTCTTTGGAAGTGATGTCGCTCCCGGATTCTTCGTCTGGGCAGTCCCTGCTGAGGAGAGATGCCTGCGCGTCGGCCTCGCTGCTCCCTTGGGAACCGACACAAATGCCCTTCTTAGCCGGTTTATGGAGCGGCGCTTCCCCGGAGAGGTGGTCGAGCGGATCAGGGGAGTAATCCCGATTGGCACGGTCGAAACAACGGTGGGAGATGGAGTGCTCCTCGTTGGAGACGCTGCAGGACAGGTGAAGCCAACCTCTGGAGGAGGGATCTACACCGGCGGGATGTGTGCCCGAATCGCTGGTGAGATCGCAGGTTATGCCGCCCTGGCTGGAAAACCAAATCGCAAGACACTCACCGAGTATGAGCGTCGCTGGCAACGGGAAATCGGCCGTGAGTTCCGTTTTGGCCTCGCCGCTCGCCGCGCGCTCTCCGCTCTCTCAAACAGCGAAATCGATGCGATCTTCGCCGCCATCGACGAGCCATCGATTCTCAGTCTGATCGCCAAGAAGGGGGACATCGATTACCCAAGCCGGCTCGTACACTCCTTCCTCCCCCACCAGAAGTTGTGGCCAAGGTTCCTTGCCCTCATCACTGCCCTTGGCGGCTGGGGAAAAATCGAGGAACTGGCACGGCTCGCCTTTGCCCCACGCGACCATGTAACCCTATAATGTTTGAAGATCATGGCGAAAAAGTCTGCAAAGAGGAAGAAGACATCTCAGACCCAGCGTTCTAAGATCCTGTTTGAACGCGTGATGGTTTACTTAATCGCCCTGTTCGTCTTCGCCTTGCCGCTTTTTATCTGGCCAGGGAGCACAGAGTACGGCTACGATAAGTCGATTTTCGCTCTCATCGGGATCTCGATCCTTCTTATCCTCTGGGGAGGCTCCACCTGGCTAAAAGGGGAGTGGCGAATTCGCCTTCCCTGGATAACCTTCCCCGCCCTCGGATTGGTCCTTGTCTCCCTCCTCTCCCTCATCCATGCCGTAAATGGCCGCGTGGTGATCCAAAGCCTCACGCTCCTTACGTTCTTCTTCCTGTTTTACCTTGTAGTAACAAACCTCGTAAAGGAGAAGCGCGACGTTGCCCTGATCCTCTACTGTCTTCTTCTATCGTCCTTTTTGGCCTCGCTCTACGGCCTTTTGCAGTACCTGGGAGTGATGCGCGGGGCAGGCGGTGGGCATGGTCTTGGAGAGATGATATCCACGATGGGGAACCGCAACTATTTGGGTGGATTCACCGCCTATCTCCTTTTTCCCTCCGTCATTCTGCTCGTTCGGCTCCGTTCTCGGCTCCTACGTGCCCTTGCTATCGGGCTTATATCCTTCAACTTTGGGACGGCAATGCTCGTTAACCAAATGGGAGTGGTTGTCGCACTGATCGTCGCCGCGGGCGCGTTTCTCATTGGGTGGGCCATCTTCCGGCCGATTGATCCGATCCGCCAAAACCGCGGATGGCTTATCGCTTTTCTTTTCCTTCTTCTTTTCACCTTTCTCGTCGAGGCCCCGTCCGGGCCGCTCAATTCGGTCGTCGGACTTTCAGCGGATGGGAGTTCTTGGATCGCCCGGTTCTGGGCGCGAAACTCAGGTAAGGTTCGTTCATGGGACTGGTGGGTCGGCTGGGAGATGTTCAAGGATCACCCCGTCGTCGGGGTGGGGCTCGGTAACTACAAGCTTAACTTCATTCCGTACAAGGCGAAGTTTCTCGCGTCTCCCCAGGGAGCAGGCTACAACTTTCACATCGCCCGCGCGGCACAGGCGCATAACGAGTATGTGCAGGTGACGGCGGAGCTCGGCTCACTCGGGATCCTCGCTCTTCTCGCCCTGCTGATCACAGCTCCCATCTGTTTTTGGATCAGGCTTCGCCGTAACTTAAATGAAGGAGACCGCTTCGATCTGCTCCTCCTCTCCTGTGGAGTCGTTGCGTTCCTCGTGCACGCCCTAGTCAGCTTCCCCGCTCACCTCCCTGCCTCCTGCCTCGTTCTTGTCCTTGTGCTTGGCCTTGCCTCCTCGCGCGCCTACGGCGAGGCAGCAGAGGTGCACGTTAGCCTCAAGAAATGGCCGCTCAAAGTCTTCGTCACAGTGCTCATCGCTTTTTGCCTGCTTGTCTCCGTAATAGCTGCCCGCGACTTCTCCGCTGACCTTCTCCTTGGCCAGGGGATCAAGCAGCTTCAGATGGGACAGTTCCGCCTCGCCGAAGCGACCCTCGAACGAAGCATCCGTCTCGACTTCTGCCCTCGCCAAGCCTACTATCACCTTGCCATGGCGAAGATTAAACAGGGTCGCTACGAAGAGGCAAGGGTTAATCTGGAGCTGTGCCGCACCCGTTTCGTTGTAGAAAACCTCTATCTCAACCTGGCAAGCCTAGCCGCGAACCTGGGGGACTTGAAGACGGCACGGCAGGACTTAGAGCTGCTACTGGCTACCCATCCCCATCCCACCCTTCAAATCCAGGCTGAGTACCTGGATAAGTACCTGGAAGCGATAATCACCATCCAAGAAGGGGACTACAACCGCGCCGCGAACATGCTGGAAACACTTATCCAGGAACATCCCACCTTCGAGCGGTCCTACATCGCCCTTGGCGATCTGTACCGGATGAGGGGAATGCCAGTCAACGCGCGCAAGAACTATGAAAAGGCCCTTGAATTGATCGATGGGAAACTTACCAGTGCGGAGAAGAGGCTCTCCTCAGCCACCTCTCTCCCGTACGAGGAGTACGGCCGCCTGCAAAGCGAGATCGAGGTTTTCACCCAGGAGAAGGAGGCCGTGGAGGCCAGTCTCACCAAGTTGCCTTCCTCTTGAACCTTCCTTGAAAGCGCTTCCCGCCCCTCCTATACTGAAAGTGTGATTTCTTATGGCAATTGAAGTCATCAAACGAAGCCTCGACTACGTCTTGGGGCAGACAAACACCCAGCAGCTTAAGCACTTCCGTTCTTACCTGCGGGCGATAAACACATTAGCAAAAGAGATGGAACGTCTTTCCGACGTGGCGCTCCAAGCCAAAACAGAAGAATTTCGAAAACGTCTTAGGGCAGGAGAGACAAAGGACAAAATCCGAAATGAGGCATTTGCTGTGGTGCGCGAGGTCGCTGCGCGCACTGTACAGATGCGACCATTCGACGTACAGATCATAGGGGCAATCGCCCTCGATGAACAGAAGATCGCGGAGATGCAGACCGGGGAGGGGAAGACCCTCGTTGCCACCCTCCCCGCCTACCTGAATGCACTGATGGGGAAGGTGCACGTGGTAACCGTGAATGATTACCTCGCCCGCCGCGACCGGGAGTGGATGGGCCCGATCTACGAGTTCCTCGGCCTGTCTGTCGGCCTCCTTCAGGAGGGGATAGAGATCGAGGAGCGTAAATCCGCCTACGCTGCCAATATCACCTATGGAACGAACAACCAGTTCGGGTTTGACTACCTGCGTGATAACATGGTTCTCTCCACCGACCAAAAAGTCCAGGGACCTCTCGACTATGCGATAGTTGACGAGATCGATAACATCTTGATCGACGAGGCACGCACCCCGCTCATCATCTCCGGCTCCACCGCCCAGTCAATCGACCGCTACCGCAAGTTCGCATCGCTTGTCCGCCGATTCAAGAAGGATGAAGATTTCGAGATCGATGAGGAGACACGCCGGCTCACTCTCACCGACACAGGGATCCACAAGGGCGAGGAGTCTCTGTCTCTTGAGAACCTATTTGCACCGGAGAACACCGATACCCTCCACCATCTGGAGACGGCGCTACGCGCGCTGCACTTATTTAAGAAAGAGCGTGACTACATTGTTAAGGACGGCCGGGTGATGATCGTTGACGAGTTCACCGGGCGGCTGATGCCCGATCGTCGCTACTCCGACGGCCTCCATCAGGCGCTTGAGGCGAAAGAGGGAATGATGGTACAGCGCGAGTCGCAGACCTTCGCCCAGATCACACTACAGCACTACTTCCAGCTCTATAAGAGAATCTGTGGGATGACCGGCACTGCAAAGACCGAGGAGGAGGAGTTCAAGCAAATCTATGCCCTGCCGGTACTCGTCATCCCAACCAACCGACCGCTCATCCGCGAGGCAAAACCCGACGTGATCTTCCGCACCCGCAAGGCGAAGTTCGAGGCGATGGCCGAGGAAGTGGAAAGGCTTCACAAGATAGGAAGACCGGTCCTGATCGGGACTAACTCGATCGAGAAATCAGAGCGGCTCTCAGCCTTGCTCAAGGAGCGCGACCTTCCGCACCATGTGTTAAACGCCAAGTACCACGAGCAGGAGGCGGAGATCATCAAGGAAGCCGGCAAGCCTGGGGCGATTACCGTTGCCACCAACATGGCCGGCCGTGGGACTGATATCAAGCTCGGTGATGGAGTCGCCGAACTCGGCGGCCTGCATGTCATGGGCGGTCAGCGCCACGAATCCCGCCGGATCGACAACCAGCTCCTCGGCCGCTCGGGGCGTCAAGGGGATCCCGGCTCCTCCCAGTTTGACCTCTCACTCGAAGACGACCTCTTACGTATCTTCGGTGGAGACCGGATCGCCTCCGTAATGGATCGATTGGGAATGGAGGAGGGGCAGGCGATCGAACACGACCTCCTCACCAGTGCTATTCGTCGCGCACAGAAGCGTGTAGAAGGGCGCAACTTCGAGATCCGAAAGCGTCTCCTTGAATATGACCTCGTCCTTGCCAAGCAGCGCGAGGCAATCTACTCCCTGCGCGATCGGTTCCTCTTACCGCCACGCGATGAAGCGGATTCCCTTCCTATGGATGGCCTCGATGACTATCTAGGCGAGTTGCTCGAGGAGTACGCTGAGGGGCTTATCGCCGACTACGCCAATGCCTCCCGACCCAAGGAAGAATGGAACTTAAAGGGGTTGACCCACGAACTCTCAGCCGCCCTCCCCGTCTCGCCACAGACCCTGGAGGGGAAGGGACCTGATGAGCTCCGTAGCGAAGTGGTCGATTGCCTCCATCGCGCCCTCTCCCGGCAGAAGGAGCAGCTCGGCGCGCGTTTCCCCCTAATCGCACGGTATCTCATTCTCACTACCGTCGATGAGGCCTGGCTTTCCCACCTTTACACCCTCGATGACCTAAAGGAGGGGATCGGATGGACCGCCTACGGGGGAACTGACCCGCTTATCGCCTTCAAGCGTGAGTCGTTCGCGCTCTTTCAGGAGATGCTCGCCCGCGCGGCGCAAAAGATTGTCCGCTCTATCATCAATCCACGTCTCGCTGCTCCGGGAGGGGCATCCCAGCCAACCCCCGCCCAAGAGGTGAGCTACGTCCACGCACCTGCGGGATCGGTAAGCACAACAGCGACAAAACCGAAGCGAAAGCCTGTCGTGGCTGTTAAAAAGCCCGGCCGCAACGATCCCTGTCCCTGTGGATCGGGGAAGAAGTACAAAAAGTGCTGCGGCCGGAATGCTTAGGGAATCCGTTCTAACAGGAGCTCGTCGTCTGTGATATACCTCTGCGAGAAGAGATCGATCAGTTCAGAGACGTCCGCGTTCCACTTCTCCTCTCCGGAAAGCTCGTAGATTACCTTGCCCTTATGCATCATCACCAACCGGTTTCCCAGAGCGATCGCCTGCTCCATGTTGTAGGTAACCATGATCGTGGTGAGTTTCCTTGGTTCCACAAACTCAAGCGCCAGAGACAATTAAGGTTCCACTTTCCTTAAAGACCTTCGCCAGGGCGGGCGATCTGATCGAGGAGACAAACCCATGTCTCTTGAGGGCCCACTTCAACATTCCTCCTTTGTGCTGCTTTAGGTGGCTTGGTCCTTGACAGCTTCAGACGATTCTGTTAGGATGCGTTTATAGGAGGAAAGATGCGACAGGCTTCTATCCTGGAGGTGCGAACGGCTAGCGATACTTTTAATTGCTATTTTATGATTCATTGGGCGAACTAGTAGCGTCTGATAGGCGCTACTAGACCCGCAAACCGAAAGCCGAAAGGCTTGCGGTTTTTTTCTTTGCCTTGTAAGGAGGGAAAGGTGCTTGTTGTCGAAAACCTTGCCAAGCAGTTTGGTGGGCTGCACGCTGTGGACGGTTGTTCGTTCACGGTAAAGCAAGGTACGATCACCGGGCTGATCGGGCCGAACGGCGCGGGCAAGACCACTGTATTCAATCTCCTCACCGGTTTTCTCAAACCCGATAGCGGCGAGGTTCACCTTGCGGAAGAGGACATTACGGGTCTGCCACCCCATCGCATCTTCCAAAAAAGGATTTGTAGAACCTTTCAGATCCCCCGCGAGTTGAAGGAGATGACGGTGATGGAGAACCTGATGCTCGTGCCCCCCGGACAGATCGGTGAAAGGATTTGGAACCCATTCTTTCGGCCACGGAGGGTGCATCGGCAGGAGCGTACGATCTGTGATAAGGCATTTGAAGTCCTGGACTTCTTGCAGCTTTCCCATCTAAAAGATGAGTATGCAGGTAGTCTCTCCGGCGGCCAGAAGAAGCTCCTGGAGCTGGCTCGAACCATGATGGTCGAGTCCCGACTGGTCATGCTAGATGAACCCGGTGCGGGAGTAAACCGCACCCTCCTGAAACGCCTTGCCAGCTCTATCGAACGGTTGTGTGGGGAGACGGGGACGACCTTCCTCGTTGTCGAACACGATATGGACTTTATCATGAGACTCTGCACCCCGGTGATTGTGATGAGCGAAGGGCGCAAATTGATGGAGGGAACTCCCGAAGAGGTCCAGCAAGACCAACAGGTGCTCGACGCTTACCTTGGAGGACAGTATGTCGCTATTGACGGGTGATGGGATCCATAGTGGCTACGGAGATATGGAGGTCCTTCACGACGTCTCCTTCCGCATAGAGGAGAAAGAGATCATCTCGATCATTGGTCCAAACGGGGCCGGAAAGTCGACCCTGTTGAAAACAATCTTCGGGTTGCTCAAACCCACAAAGGGAAGTGTCACCTTTAAGGGAAACAGTATCACTGGACTGGCACCTGATCGAATAGTCCGCTTGGGGATGGCCTATGTTCCCCAAGTGGAGAACGTCTTCCCCTCACTCACCGTCCATGAGAACCTGGAGATGGGCGCCTTCATCCTTACCGATGACTTCAGCGCCCGCCTGGAGGATGTCTATGAGCTCTTCCCCTTTCTGAAAAAACGGCGGCGGCAGCGGGTAGGAAAAATGTCAGGAGGTGAACGGCAGATGGTAGCGATGGGCCGGGCACTGATGCTCGACCCGGAGTTGCTCATGTTAGACGAACCCTCCGCTGCTTTGGCGCCGAAGTTGGCGGAGATGATCTTTGAAAGAATCACCGCGATCAACGAGACCGGCGTTTCGATCCTCATTGTGGAACAGAACGCCAAGGAATCCTTGAAGCTGGCTGACCGGGGGTACGTTCTGGCCAGTGGACAGAACCGCTTCGAAGATACAGGTGAGAACCTGTTGGCCAACGAGGAGATCGGGCAGCTCTACCTGGGCGGGTAGAGGAAACAAATGCAGATACTATCAAGAATTCCACAGTTGCTTATATACGGTGTCATCTCAGGGAGTATCCTTTCCCTGGGAGGGATTGGCGTCTCCCTCACCTACAGCATCCTGGGTTTCGCCAACTTCGCTCATGGTGACTTCATGGCCCTTGGCGCATACATCGCCCTTGGACTATTTACTCTAACCGCTGGACTGGGAATTCCCAGTACTCCTCTTGGTCCACTCTCCTTCGGATTCGGTTTCATCCTCTCCTTTATTCTAGCTATGGGGCTGACTGCCTTGACGGTAGTCCTGATCGACCGGTTCCTCTTTAAACGGTTGCGGCACACTAGCTCGATCATTCTGATGATGTCTTCAATTGGAGTCGCATTGGGCCTACGGAACGTCCTTCAATTCTTCTGGGGGCCGCAGCCGCACTACTACATAGAGAAGATACAACTGGCTATCGTGATCCCTGGGGTAGGCGTTAGGATCAAGCCCGACCAGGTGTTTATCATTATCGCCGCTATAGTATCGGTCGGATTGGTCCACTACTTTTTGCAACACACCAAGATGGGTAAGGCGATGCGTGCTACTGCGGATAATATGGCGCTTGCCCGAGTAACGGGTATCAATACGGAACGGGTGATCCTTTGGACATGGGTGATTGGCGCTGCCTTAGCAGCGACGGCAGGGATCCTCGCCGGGATTGAGAACAAGTTCATCACCCCGGAGTTAGGGTGGCAGATGCTCCTGTCTATCTTTGCCTCCGTCGTCCTGGGTGGACTCGGCAACCCTTACGGGGCGATCCTTGGAGGGATGATCATAGGCCTTTCCGAAGAGGTCTCAACCGCGTTCATATCCACCGGGTATAAACCGGCTGTGGCCTTCATCATCATGATCATCATGTTGCTGATCAAGCCAACCGGACTGCTAGGGAAGAGGCGATAATGGACACGATTGTCGGAATAATAAACTACATCGTCTTCTTCGCTATTACAGCTGGCACCTACGGAATCCTTTCCCTGGGCTTAAACATCCAGTGGGGGTATACCGGCCTATTCAACATCGGGATCGCTGGATTCTACGCGGTGGGCGCATATACAGCGGCCCTGGTCTCTGGCCCGCCGCCTGGCGCATGGGACGGTCGCATCTTCGGGGGGTTTGAGCTCCCCTTCCTCGTTGGGCTGCTGGCGGCGGCCGTCGTCTGCGGAGTTGTTGCTCTGCTGGTCGGTATTCCTACTCTGCGTCTCAGGGCGGATTACCTCGCGATCGCCACGATCGGGATAGCTGAGACGATCCGATTGGTGCTAAAGAACGAGTCTTGGCTCACCAACGGTGTGTGGGGACTTCAGCAGATCCCTTCCCCGTTCTATGATCCAATCCACAGAGGAGTAGCCAGATTCCTGGGAGGACATCCTGACTTATCACCATGGGTGCACGATCTGATCTTCAAGTCGTATAATTGGTTTTATCTCCTTTTAGTTCTGGGCATCCTCTTTATCCTCTATCTCATCATGCAGCGTCTCGTGCGCTCCCCTTGGGGACGCGCGGTAAAGGCCATCCGCGAGGACGAGGATGCCGCTGCGATGTCGGGCAAGAACACCTTTTCCTTCAAGATACAAGCCCTCGTGCTAGGCGCGATGATCATGGGAATCGGCGGGAGCCTCTACGCCCACTACGCCAGGTTTATCTCTCCCGCCTCGTTCAAACCCCTCTACGGGACCTTTCTTGTCTGGGTAATGTTGGTCCTGGGAGGGAGTGGAAACAACAAAGGCGCCATCCTCGGTAGCTTTGTCGTATGGGGGATCTGGGCGGGGACCGACTTTTTGACCGGTTACTTCCCCTTCTCCGCTACCCAGGCGGCCTCACTTCGCATCATCATCATTGCGATACTGCTGGAGGTTATCCTGCTTTGCCGTCCTCAGGGGCTATTGCAGCGAGAGAAGCGGGCCTCAAAAATCTTCAAGTGAAGGTCGTAAAAAAAGCGGGGGCGGCCTGACAAGACCACCCCCGGCAAGAGGAAAGATGAAGGTATTCCCTTCGTGTAGTCTTACACTTGTTCTTACTTTACTATCCAGGGGCCTCCATGACGGATACAACCTGGCATCCCTCGATCTTCCAAATCAAGATAGCCCCTGATACATCCCCGGTATCCTTGAAGTCGACCAATCCAGCAGCGCCTTGGTAGTTGATCTCCTTTCCTTGGTTCAGGAGTGAAACAGCTTTGCCCCACTCCCCATAGAAGACTTCCTCCCCAGGGCTATTGGCAACAGCCCGCAAGTTGTCACGGATCGCTGGCCCTGTCGCTTCTCCCGCCCTGATCATGGCTAGAGCGATCAGCATCACCGCATCGTATGCTTTGTCGTGGTAAGGAATTGTACTTGGTCCATACCCCCCTGCATCAAAGTCGGCTTCGAACTGATCAGCTTTGAAACCAGCGGCCGCCACCGTGCCGTATGACCCTTCAATAGGACCAGGGGCTTCTGCGGATGCGCATGCCGGGCCGGGGGCAACTCCCTCGCCCTTCATCCCGTCGGTCATGAGGAAATCGCCCTGGTAACCAGCCTCAATCGCTTCCACGATCTGTTTGTTCCCATCCACCGGATAGCTGACCATGACGATCGCTTCCGGGTCCCCCGCCATGAGATTATCCACCTCACCGCGGTAGGAGGGCTTATTCTCCTCATAGGCGACCATTGCCAATACTTGGCCACCTAAGGCTTCAAAAGTGTTTTTGAACGTATCGGCCAGGCCTTTGCCGTAATCATTATTGACGTATGTGATAGAAACCTTCTTGTAGTTGAGGAGCATGGCAAGTCGGCCCAGAACCACCCCTTGCACCTCGTCTGATACAACCGTCCTAAACACGTAGTCGTTGTCGTCCAATGCCGGGATCGAAGGGGCGGTTGAGGCGGGTGAAATCAAGACCACCTCAGCAGGGATGGTCACACTGGACGCCGCCAGGGTGACACCACTGGAGAGGGCTCCCACGATCGCCGGGACTCTATCGAGCTCCACCAGCTTGCTGGCGGCATCGCGTCCGACATCGGGCGAGGTAGCTGTATCCCGTATCACCAACTCCAACTGTTTGTCTAATACTCCGCCCGCGGCGTTGATCTGATCAACGGCCATCTGAGCGCCATTGACAATCGAAGGGCCGTATGGGCCTAGAGCTCCGGTCAGCGACATCAAGGCACCAATCTTAATCGTCTCCGCTGCGGTGGCGGTGATCGCCAATCCCAAAACTAGCCCAACTACCAACAGACAAACTGAAACTCGTCGCATGTTAACCTCCCTGAATATTTATGTGCCTACCTATACAGTCTCTAGCAGTCTCTTCGAAACGCTCACCTCCTTTCTCGACCCAGTGGATAAGGCCGCCTAAAAATAAAGACCACAGGCATTGCCTGTAGTCGTCTTCTGGCTCTCCCTCTACTACTACCTAGTTACTAGGTGAGCGCAGGAAAGCCAGCAATAGTCCAATAAAAGCGGAAGAAGCCGTTCATCAACCCACTATGTACATGCCTCTTCGCCTCTATCATCTTAAGCCCATCATATAGATAACCTCTAAGCTTGTCAAGAGGAACTTACCCCATATTGACAACAAAGGTCGGAGGGGCTATCATTTAGCAAACACCATTGGAGAGTGCTAAGAGCCAGAATGACCCTTCCAGAAAGACAAAGGCTTATCTTGAAAGAGATCGTCGACCGCTATATCCGGCGGCGCGAGCCCGTCTCCTCGAGGATGATCCTCGATGATTACGGGTTACTTGTCAGTTCCGCCACCGTACGCAACGACATGAATGATCTAGAAGCAGCCGGATACATCGAGAAACCGTACGCCTCCTCCGGACGGATCCCGACTAAGAAGGGATATCGCTTCTTCGTCGACTGGCTCCTCGACCTCTCCGAACTGACAAAGAAGGAACGCCTAGAAGTGGTGGAGGCTTACGGGGTGCGCTGCCTGGAAGTGGGAGAGACGATGCGCCAGACGGCTTTCTTGTTGGGGAACATCACCGGCTACGCAGGGTTCGTCATTCCACCTCGCTTGGAGGAGACACGCCTCGACCGAGTAGTCCTGATAAGGATGGAGCCAAGAATGGTCCTTCTGATAATTGTCTCTGATATCGGCGTCATCGAACACAGGCTGATCCCGCTCGAAAAGGATCTCCCCGAGGAAGAGATCGACCGGGTGACGCAGTTAATCAACGACAACCTGTGTGGGGTAAGCCTCGACGCGGTGCGAGAACTGACGCTTGAAGACGGACCGGAAGGGTGGTATGAGCCACCGGTGCGTCAGGCATTATTAGTCTTACGCCACATCCTGGAGCGACGGAACCGTCAGCGCCTCTACTTCGAGGGAATTCTGAACCTCGCTGATAGCTTACAGGAGGTGGCCCCTGCTCACGCGATGAAGCGTTTCGTCAAATTGATCAACGCCGTGCAAGACGAGCGCGCATTTACCGAGGCAATCCGAACAATCCGTGGGGACAGAGAAGGAGTAATGGCCGCAGTTAGCAGCTGTCCGCTCCCTGGCCTAGAGGAGTACAGCGTGGTAAGCTCCGACTACCGTCCGCATTCCGGGATACTCGGTGTGATCGCTCCCCTATGGATGGACTATGGCAAGGCGCTTTCAACGACAAGCTACATTGCAAACCGCTTGGAGGCACTCCTTGTCGGCTCCTGCAAGGCAGGCTTGAGGGGGCAAGATGGTGGATGAAAAAAAGGAAACAAGGGATGTGACAGAAGAAGTGAAAGAGAAAATGCAAGGGGTCGAAGCCGAGGGACAAAAGCTCCCCACTAAAGACGGTCTTTTGCTCGAGAAGGAAGAGGAGATCCGTTCCTACGTCGATCGACTCAAGCGATTACAGGCAGAGTTCGAGAACTACAAGAAGAGGGTGCTGCACGAGATGGCCAATCTGGAAGAGCGAATTTCTGATCGAGAGATCCTTTATTTCCTTCCGCTGTACGACAACCTGCAGCGCGCATTCACCAGCTTCTCAGGGAACAATGATGCTCAGTCATTCATCGAAGGGATAGAGCAGATCTTCGCCCAGTTCGATGAGATCCTTAAGCAAAAAGGGGTCTCTCCCATCGAGGCGGTTGGAAATCTCTTCGATCCAGCCAAGCATGAGGCCTTGCTGAGTGTTGAAAGCGACAAAGAGCGAAACGAAATCCTCGAGGAGTTCGAGCGAGGATACATATGCAATGGACGCGTCCTGCGGCCAAGTAAGGTCAAAGTGAGTAAAGGAAAGACTGAAACGGAGGAGGAAAAGACATGAGAGAGAAGATCATCGGAATGGATTTAGGAACGACGAATTCCTGTGTCGCCGTCCTGGAGGGTGGGGCACCGGAGGTGATCACAAACACGGAAGGAGAGAGGGTAACCGCCTCGGTGGTCGCCTTCACAGACACGGGGGAACGGCTGGTCGGCCGACTGGCAAAGCGCCAAGCGATCACGAACCCGAAACACACGGTCGCCTCGATCAAACGGGAAATGGGAACCGACCACCGGGTGAAGATCGAACTTGACGGGAAAGTCGAAGAATACACCCCGGAGCAGATCTCGGCGATGATCATACAGAAGCTGAAGAAGGATGCCGAGGAGCACCTGGGAGGCAAGGTTAAAAAGGCAGTGATCACTGTTCCCGCTTACTTCAATGACTCGCAGCGCCAAGCAACCAAGGACGCAGGGAAGATCGCCGGGTTGGAAGTGATGCGTATCATCAACGAGCCAACCGCTGCCGCCCTTGCCTACGGCCTCGACAAGATTGAGGAACAGACGATCCTCGTCTTTGACCTTGGTGGAGGGACGTTCGATGTATCAATCCTGGAGATCGGCGAAGGCGTATTCGAGGTTGTCGCCACCGATGGCGACACCCGGCTCGGCGGGGACGACTTCGACCGCCGGATCACCGATTGGCTGGTGGAAGAGTTCCGTAAGGATACCGGGATCGACCTCACGAGCGACCCGAGTGCGATGCAACGGCTGAAGGACGCGGCCGAGGCCGCAAAGATGGAACTCTCCAGTCGCAAGGAGACGACGATCAACCTCCCCTACATCACCGCTGATGCGACCGGGCCCAAACACCTAGAGAAGAAGCTGACCCGGGCTAAGTTTGAACAGATGATTGAAGATTACCTAAATCGAACGATCAACGTCGTCGAAGCGACCCTGCACGAGGCAGGAAAAAGCGCTGATGACATCGATCAAGTGATCTTGGTCGGGGGATCAACGCGCATCCCCAAGGTGCAGGAGCTCATCAGTTCGCGGATCCCGGGGAAGATCAATCGGGAGATCAACCCCGATGAGGTCGTCGCCGCCGGTGCAGCGATCCAGGGCGGGGTCCTCGCCGGTGAGGTGGACGAAATCGTCCTCCTTGACGTCACTCCACTCACCCTCGCCATTGAAACCCTCGGTGAAATCGCTACGCCCCTGATCGAACGAAACACGACCATTCCTACTGAGAAAACGAAAACGTTCACCACAGCAGCGGACAATCAGCCGAGTGTAGAGATCCACGTCCTCCAGGGGGAGCGAAAGATGGCCGCAGACAACAAGTCGCTAGGGAAGTTTCAGTTGACTGGTCTCCCCCCTGCTCCGCGCGGGATTCCACAGATCGATGTTACGTTCAATATCGACGCCGATGGGATCCTTCACGTTACTGCCAAGGACAAGGCAACCGCAAAGAGCGCTTCGATCACGATCAAGGATTCCTCCCGCCTCGATGAGAGCGAGATTGAGCGGATGCGGCGCGAGGCTGAGGAGCACAGCGAGGAGGACAAGAAAAAAGCAGAAGAGATCGAGGTGCGAAATCAGGCAGATCAGCTCGTCTATTCGGTGGAGAAGACTCTCTTAGACCTGGGAGAGAAGGTCACTCAGGATAAACGAGGCGAGATCGAGGATCACCTCCGTCGGCTGAAGGAGAAGCTGTCCCAGAACGCGAACATGGAGGAGATCCGCCAAGCGATGGAGTCCCTTTCTAAGAGTTCGCAGCAGCTTGCAGAGGAGGCCTATAAGCAAGCGGCTTCGCAAAAAGAAGAGCCTAGTGATGCGTCTAAAGGTGACGATGACGAGGGGAATGGCGACTACATCGACGCCGAGTACGACGATAAATAAGAAGAAGGGGGCGGCGTGGCCAAGCGAGACTACTATGAGGTGCTCGGAGTAGCCCGCGACACAAGCGAGGAGGAGATCAAGAAGGCCTTCCGCCAGAAGGCGAAACAGTTTCACCCTGACAAGAACCCAAAAGAGCGCAAGAAGGCCGAGGAGGAGTTTAAGCGAGTAGCGGAAGCCTACGAAGTCCTCTCCGATCCGGATAAGCGGGCGCAATACGACCGCTACGGCCACGCTGGCCCAACGCAGGGATTCGACTTCAGCTCAACCGACTTTCGCCGGGCACGCCAAGCCTACTCCGATTTCGGTTTTGGCGCGGTCGACGACCTCTTTGACCTCTTCTTTCGCCAGGGAGCCCCTCGTACTGTCACGCGCCAGCAACGCGTGCTGCAAGGAGAGGACATCGAGTACAAGCTGCGCATTACGCTGGAGGACGCTGCCTCTGGAACGAGGATGAAGATCACCGCCCCTCGTCTCATCTCCTGCCACCGCTGTCAGGGATCCGGGATGGAACCGGGAACATCCAAGCGCGCCTGCCCAACCTGTAGAGGGAGAGGACAGGTGGAGTACCGGCAACAAAGCCTCTTGGGGAGTTTTGTAAACATCCGTACCTGCCCTGAATGTAACGGCGAAGGTGAGATAATCGAGCAGCCATGCCACCGCTGCCGGGGCACCGGCCGGGTGAAGGAGAAGAGCAAGATCTCGATTAACGTCCCTGCGGGGGTGGACAACGGCTCTCGCCTGAGACTGAAAGGACAGGGAAACGCTGGACCGAGCGGCGGTCCGGCAGGCGACCTGTACATCATCATCGAGGTGATTCCCCACCCCAAGTTCCAGCGCGAGGGGCAAGACATTCACTCCAAAGTAAGAATCAACTATCCCCACGCGGCCCTGGGGACAAAAGTGAAGGTCGATACCCTGTGGGGGAAGGAAACGGTCAGTATCCCTGCCGGGACTCAGCCTGGTACGGTCATCCGAATGCGGGGTAAAGGGATGCCGAATCTAAACGGCAGGAAAGGAGATCACTTCGTCGAGGTAGTGGTGGTTGTCCCCACACGGCTCTCTGCGGCACAACGCAACGCCCTCCTCGAGCTTCAGAAGACCTTTCCAGAAACAGAGGATCAGTCGTGAGCAAGCTCTCTTAGAACCTGTTTGATCCCCTCGATCGCCCGCCGCCGGTGGCTGATCCGGTTCTTATCAACAAGCGTCATCTCGGCGAGAGTACGCGAGAAGCCATCGGGGATAAACAATGGGTCGTAGCCAAACCCCCCTTCTCCTTCGAGCTTACGAGCAATCCTCCCTGTGAGGATGCCCTCACTGACAAACTCTCGCCCGTCAGGAAAGCACAGCACAGCCACCGCTATGAAGCGAGCCTTCCGGTCGCGCACCCCGGCAAGGCGTTCGAGGAGGAGGGTGTTATTTCGCTCGTAGTCAACTGGGACGCCGGCGAAACGAGCGGAGTGAACACCGGGCTCTCCCCCTAGAGCATCAACCTCCAACCCTGCGTCCTCAGCAAGAACGGGAAGTCCTGTCTCTGCGCCGATCGTCCGCGCCTTGAGCCTGGCATTCGCATCAAAGGTCAATCCGATCTCCTCCACCGATTTGAAAGGGCGGGCATGAAAGGTGAGAAACTCTACACCCTCGAGATCGGCCAGGAGCTCCCGCAACTCGCTTAACTTCCCCTCGTTTTTTGTCCCGAGGAGAAGGAGGATCATCCTGTCCGGACCGGCCGCAGGCTCAGCGAGTCAGCGAAATGACAACAGACAAAGTGCTCATTACCCAGATCGCGATAGACCGGGGCCTCCGTTTTGCAGGTATCTTTCGCGTAACGACAGCGCGGATGGAAGTAGCAACCGGAGGGTGGATTTACCGGGCTGGGGACATCTCCCTCGAGGAGAATCCGTTCCACATTGTAATCAGGGTCCGGAACCGGAACTGCGGACATCAACGCCTCGGTGTATGGGTGCTTCGGGTTTGTGAAGAGCTTCTCGGTCTTGCACAACTCCACAATCTTCCCCAGGTACATCACCGCTACCCGGTCGCTTATGTGCTTAACCACGGAGAGGTCATGGGCAATAAATAAGTACGTCAGGCCAAACTCTTCCTGCAGATCTTCAAGCATGTTTAACACCTGCGCCTGAATGGAGACATCAAGCGCGGAGACCGGTTCGTCAGCTATAATCAGTTGGGGGTCGAGGGCAAGGGCGCGTGCCACTCCGATCCTCTGCCGCTGACCACCTGAAAACTCGTGTGGATAACGCTTCATGTGATCCGGTTTCAGCCCAACTGAGGCAAGGAGCTCGCGAACACGGTTCTCCCGTTCTCTCCCCTTGGCCACTCTGTGCACAAGCAACGGCTCTCCCACAATCGCCCCCACGGTCATACGAGGGTTCAAAGATGAGTAAGGATCCTGGAAGATGACCTGCATATCTCGACGGAGCGCCTTGAGCGTCTTGCGAGAAGCGGTGGCAACATCCACCTCTTTATACTCTTCGCCCTGGCCAGCAAGTTTCTTACTACGAAAGCGAACCTCCCCCGCGGTCGGTTCGATCAAACGAAGGATCGTACGGCCGGTCGTCGTCTTCCCACAGCCGCTCTCACCCACCAAACCGAGGGTCTCCCCCTCCTTGATGTACATGTCGATATCATCGACCGCCTTGACGTGGGCCACCACACGCCTCAGGACCCCTTTTCGCACGGGAAAGTACTTCTTTAGGTTCTTAACGTCGAGTAGGATGTTGTCAGAAGACAAACTCTATCACCTCTTTGTCATTCGTACAGCCAACAAGCAGCCAAGTGGCAAGAAGCCACTTCTTTAAGCGGCGGGATCTTTGTCTTGCAGATTTCCATCGCCTGCGGACACCGCGGCTCAAACCCGCACCCTTCTGGAACCTCAAACGGATCAGGAACAACTCCCTTGATGGGAATGAGGCGTTCCTTCTTCGTCGTCGCGAGCGATGGGATTGAGTTCATCAGCCCCTGGGTGTACGGGTGCTTGGTGTTATGGAAGATCTCGCTGGCCGTCGCGCTTTCGACGATCTTCCCCAGATACATGATGACCACGTCGTCGGCCATCTGTGCAATCACCCCAAGGTCATGAGTGATAAACTGGATTGCGGTGTTAAAGTTCTCGCGCAGACCGTTCATCAGGTCAAGAACCTGCGCCTCGATCGTCACGTCGAGGGCTGTGGTCGGCTCGTCGGCGATCAGAAGCGACGGGTTACAGGAGAGCGCCATGGCGATCATCGCGCGCTGGCGCATCCCGCCGGAGAGCTGATGTGGGTACTCATCGACACGCTGCTCTGGAACAGGAATCCCCACTGCGTGTAGCATCTCGATCGCCTTCTTGCGCGCCTCTTTCTTTTTTAAGTGCTGGTGGAGGATGATCGCTTCCATAATCTGGTTCCCAATCGTATACACCGGATTTAAAGAGGTCATCGGCTCCTGGAATATCATAGCGATCTCGTTTCCGCGAATCGAGCGGTATTCCCTTCCTTTAGGATTGAGCCCAGTCAGTTCTGTGACTTTTCCATCACGGTGGTATAGTATCTCGCCGGTCTCAATCTTTCCGGGCGGTATTTGGATGAGCCCCATAACCGACAGCGCAGCCACGGTCTTTCCGCACCCGCTCTCGCCGACTACCCCCAGCGTCTTCTCCGGTTCGATGGTAAAGTCAACCCCGTCCACAGCCCGTACCACACCGTCCTCGGTGTAGAAATACGTCTTGAGATCTCTTACCTCAATTAACGGCACCGCTATCTTCCCTCCTTACCGCAGTTCTACAGGACTGACAGGATGAATCCCAAAACCATGTACACAGTCGCCAATGTGGCGGTTAGCGTCCGCTTGGGATCCTTGGCCACATCGCGTCCGAACACGGTACTCGAAGC
>JAGLXM010000279.1 GCA_023132915.1 Candidatus Bipolaricaulota bacterium | reverse complement strand
TCATGCTCATCTTCTATGAGACAAGTCTGTCCTTCACATTCCCCCACAAAACGGGTATGATAGATTGTTCGTTTAAGACCGAGAGATAAAGGGGTGATGAGGAATGAGAAAGGGTGCGCTTCTCAGTTGTACCGCGGCCTTACTCTGTTTGATCGGGATCGTTGTTGCCGCCTCTGGCGGCGACCTGCAGGACAGAAACCCCATCGTAATTACGAGTGATTACGAGTTTACCGCGAAGAACGGTGTCGTTGCGGGGTCGGGGACAGTTGATGACCCGTACATCATCGAGGGGTGGCAAATCGATGCTGGTTATCACGATTATGGGATCCGTATCGACCGAACAAGCCGCTATTTCGTCATCCGGAACGTGGAGATCAGTGGAGCAGCTAAGGCTGCAATCTTCCTAAGCTACGTAAGAAATGCCCTTGTTCAGGATTGCAAGCTCACTGGAAACTGGATCGGAATTACCCTCAACTTTGCGTCCTACAATCGGGTCAGTGGCTGCACCCTTGCCAGCAACGCAGAAGGTCTTCATCTGCGGTTTTCAAGAGACAATCAGGTCCTTTCAAACGCGATCTATGGGAATGACTATGCCGCGATCTGGCTGTATGCATCCAACACCAATGAGATCGTTGGAAATTTTCTTGCTGAGAGCCATATGGGGGTTTATCTTGATCTTGGCTCGGAAGGGAACCTGCTCTATAAAAACACTTTCCTTGACAACGTTCACAATGCCCACAGTGATGACCTGAACCAGTGGGACTACGAGGGAGAGGGAAACTACTGGTTCAACTATGTAGGAATCGACGCGGATGAGAATGGCATCGGGGATTCACCTTATGTAATCGCAAGTGACAGCGACCAGGACAACTTTCCGCTCCTCCGCGCACCGTGAGCAAAGATCGAAAAAGCAAGTTGGCCCGCATCACTTTGCGGGCCGTTTTTCATTAGCCCCAGTTGACTTCCGTTCGTGCCCCTTTACACTAACGACGACTACAAAATGAGAAAGGGGAGGTTGTGGCCGCTGAAAAGTTTGCTGAGTACCTGCGGGGAGAGGTACCTTACCCGTTAATGCACGTCCTGATTCAGGAGATGCGGGAGGGGCAGCGAATCTCCCAGTGTTTTCTCGTCAAGCAAAAGACCCAGCGGGCGACCCGTGCCGGAGATCCCTACCTGGAGATCCTCCTCGCCGACCGCTCCGGGACCATCCCCGCCCGCGCCTGGGCCGAAGTGGCGCAACGCTACGCCACCCAGTTCGATGAAGGAGACTTCGTTTTCATCGAAGGACGAACTGAAACCTACCGAAACTCCCTTCAGATCATAGTTGGATCGATCCGCCGCCTAGAGTCCTACGAAGGGGAGGCCGGAAAGATCCCAGGGTTTGATCCAGGGCTGCTTGTACCGACAAGCGAGCATGATATCGACGAGATGTGGAGGGAGCTTCTGGAGTTAGCAAAGACGATCACCCCTCCGCCACTGCAGCAACTGACAACCGCGCTGCTGGAAGCAAATACAGACCGGTTCAAAGAGTTCCCCGCGGCAATTCAGTATCACCATGCCTACTTAGGTGGTCTCCTCGAACATTCCCTGGAGGTCGCGAAAAGCGTTGCCCACTTTGCGGAAGATCACCCGGAGCTTAACCACGGCCTAGCCACGGCTGGAGCGATCCTGCACGACATCGGAAAGTTAAGAGAACTGGAGAACCCAATCGCACCCCACCACAGCTTTAGCGGTCAATTAATCGGCCACCTCCTCCTCGGTCGTGATATGGTACACGAG
Organism: Candidatus Bipolaricaulota bacterium; assembly: GCA_023132915.1. Taxonomy (GTDB): domain Bacteria; phylum Bipolaricaulota; class Bipolaricaulia; order UBA7950; family UBA9294; genus UBA9294. Next base: position 25,066 of record JAGLXM010000279.1, on the reverse strand, counting down.
GAGGCAAGTAAGATCGCTTGGCCAGACGAGCGCCTCCCCGGACTCCTGGAGCACATCATTGTCTCTCACCACGGCGAACTTGAGTTCGGTTCAGCAATCGTTCCCAAGACAGCGGAGGCGATCGCTGTTTACTACTTCGATAACCTCTCAGCAAAACTGAACATGGTGCGAATGCATATCACTAAAGATAGCGAGGAAGGCGACTTCACTGACTGGCACAAGCTCCTAGAGCGCAAGTTCTTCAAGGGAAGACTAGTCGACTCCTAAAGTGAAACAGTAAATAACCGTCCGCTGGATCCATAAGGGTCTTTGCCTTGCAGTAAAAGAGCGATATGTGAAAACAAGAACAGGACTATCAGTCGTGCTCCGTATACGGACAACAAAAGACTTGTCGAGTGCTTGTCACTCGGCGTTGCGCATTCTTTGTATCAGCCTATAATAAACCCATATCCGATTGACCAACCGGAGGAATACTCCATGCATCGAACCGACTACTGTGTTCATCTATCACCAAAGGACATTGGGCGCAAGGTAACCCTGTGTGGCTGGGTGAAGCGCCGCCGAGACCTGGGGAAACTCACTTTCATCGACTTGCGTGACAGTTCAGGGGTGGTCCAGCTTATCCTTGACGGGGAGGATCCCAAACTTGAAGCTGGACATACACTGAACCGCGAGGACGTGATCGCAATTAGCGGTGTTGTGGCCGCTCGTAGCGAGGCAAACGTAAATAAAGAGATGGCAACCGGAGAAATCGAGATACAAGTGGAAGAGCTTAAGATCCTTAATCGCTCTATAACTCCTCCCTTCCTCGTGGAAGGAGATGGCTCAGACACGACCGAAGAGACACGCCTACGCTACCGTTACGTTGATCTGCGACGTGAGCGATTGCAGCGAAACCTCGCCCTTCGCCATCGTGTCTTCAAAGTAATTCGAGATTATTTCTCCGACATCGGCTTTCTGGAAATCGAGACCCCGTTTCTCACCAAGTCGACACCGGAAGGAGCACGTGACTTCCTTGTCCCTAGCCGAGTCTCTCCCGGAAAGTTCTACGCGTTGCCCCAATCGCCGCAACTGTTTAAGCAATTGTTCATGATCGGTGGAATCGACCGCTACTTCCAACTCGTCAAGTGCTTCCGTGATGAGGACCTGCGCGCTGACAGGCAGCCTGAGTTCACTCAACTCGACCTCGAGGTCTCCTTTCCCCATGGCAAGGAGCAAATCCTCGAGCTATTGGAAGGGATGCTGGTCACGGTCTTTGGAGAGGTTCTGTCAATCGATCTTTCTGCCCCCTTTCCCCGCCTCTCTTACGCCGAGGCGCTCGCTCGCTATGGATCGGACAAGCCTAACCTGCGCTTCGGAATGGAGATCCATGACCTCTCGCAATTAGCGGCCAAAAGTGAGTTTCGCATCTTCGCCGAGGCGATCGAAAGTGGGGGGAAGGTGGCCGGTATTAACGCCTCAGGGTATGCCGGCTACTCTCGCTCGGCAATCGACCGGCTGCAGGAGATCGCCGTTAACGCAGGAGCTAAAGGCCTTTTTTGGATTAAAGTGAGTGAGGAAATTACTTCACCTCTTGCCAAATTCCTCCCTCCCAGCACGATAACAGCAATTCGAGAAGAGTTTTCGGCGCAACCCGGTGACCTGATCCTAATCCTTGCTGGGGTGAGCATCGAGAAGGCGTTGGGCCAACTCCGGGTGGAGGTTGCCCAACGCGAGCACCTGATCAACGAAGGCTGGAACTTTCTATGGGTAACGGATTTTCCTCTGTTTGGCCTCGACGAGGAAGGGAATCTGACAAGCGAGCACCATCCATTCACCTCCCCAAAGGAGGATGATCTGGCCCGGCTCGAGAGCGAGCCCCTCACGGTGCTGTCGAATGCCTACGACCTTGTCCTAAACGGGACTGAGCTTGGAAGCGGGAGCATCAGGATTCACTCGCGCAAGCTTCAGGAGAGGATCTTCCGCTTGCTTAATATCTCTCAGGAGGAAGCACAGCTTCGATTTGGCTTCTTTCTACATGCTCTCGAATATGGGGCACCCCCGCACGGCGGCTTTGCCCTCGGCCTTGACCGATTGGTGATGATGATGGCCAATGAACAATCCCTGCGCGACGTCATCGCCTTCCCGAAAACCACAACCGGGTTCTGCCCACTCACCGCGGCGCCGATGCCAGTCGAAGCAGCTCAAATAGAGGAATTGGGACTCACGCTCAGAGAGCAGTAGCGAGAACGACACGAGACAAACCACGCCTTCTTGTCCTGTTCTCTATTTAGAGCATCCTGGTCAGGAGCCTGTACAAATAGGTCCCCCTCCAAGAACCCGCAAAACAAGAACCGTGGTAGGTACTGGATCGCTCTTCCCCTGCCGGCGCATGCGGACCATATATCCAAATGGGGTCGTAAAAAAAGGGACGACCGTATTGGCCGTCCACGGTATCCTTTGCTTTACCCTCCTCTAGCGGAAAATGGAGTGGTCTCCGCAGACGGAGACCTCGATTCTCCCTTCCACATCGTAGGCGCTTATGACCCCGCTCAGCTTAGTTGCGCCAGTCTCATAAGAGGGATAAAGCCGGTAGGAGAACGTCCGCGTCTCCCCTCCTATAAGCATCTCCGCCCAGAGAGCCTGTAGAGTTCCATCTGTCACCTTTGTGAGTGCCCCTTCGGAGTCGAGGATCTCCACCTGCCATCCCCGAGGAAGCGTCTCCTCCAAAGCGGGAGCGGACAATACAATCTTGGCGGTGAGTGTAACGAGGACAAAGGTTCCCCCGTCTTCTTCGGTCACAAAGCTGCGTACCGCGAACAAGGGTGACTCTCCTACGAGAATCCCTTTCGAACGAGTCACCGCCCGTCCGCCTACATCAACAACCCTCATCGCTACGTCGACATAACCGGGCTCGGTGAAGGTGTGTACCACGAGCGATTCCTCGGTCGAGACCTCGTAGAGGCCATCCCCATCAAAATCCCATTCGTACTGGGATATCTCACTGCCCAGACAAGGCTGACAGACTTCAAACGTTACAGCCTCTCCTAAAGCGGGATTATAACTCGACGGACTGAAGTCAGCCTCTACCCCAAGCGCAACGAGACCGATCGCCAGCAAGAAAGCACTAAGGCAGAAAACACATGCTAACCGTTTTCTCATTCCCCCTCCTCTATCGACTAATCGAGCACGACCCGCACCCCTAGGGGAGCGGATCGTGCACCGAAGTATCGGTCAACCAATAGGCAATCAGATCCCGAATCATATCAAGATCGATCGCCAGATCATCCGTGTATGGAACCACGTTTCCGGACAACCAGAGCGAAACGGCGTATTGGATCTGGTCAAAGGCAATTCGCTCCGGCAAGCACAGGTCGATCCGTCCATTCTTGCTGTCCCACCGGGAGATGACCACAGGCACAGGGAGGAGAGGAGAAAGAGCCACCTTGTCCTCCCCGAGGACCATCTGCGATAGTCTCGGAGAGGAGCTTTCCACAAGCCCGTTAAACGACGCCTCCACGGAGTCGGAACACGTCTGCGGAGCGGTGAGGGTGTACTGGATGACCCGCTTATCGCCGTCTAAAAGAGTCTCCAGGAACAACCAGTCGGTCGTCTCCTTGCGGAAGGTCGCGCGGTTGTCGCCCTGTGCAAACGTCCACCCATCCGGAACCTGTTCATGGAGCGTCAGCCCGTGAACCGCGGTATTGGCCGTGATCATCACCGTGACGGTGACCGTTCCACCGGCGATAGTCTCATCGTCAGGGAGGCAGGTCTCGATCGTGCGAACGGCGGTGACGCTGGGAAGGACAACGAGAGTCTTTTCGATCGAGGCGATCCCCCCTTCATCGTCGGTCACCACTAGCGTGACTGTAACTTCCCCGGCTTCAAGAAAGGTGCGTGTGACTTCAGAGGAAGCGGTCGTTACGTCGAAGACGCCGTTTGCATCGAAGTCCCAGGCGTAGGAGACGACTTTCCCATCCACATCATTCGATCCGCTCGCGTCGAAAACCGCCTCGACAGCGACTCGCGGCTCCTCAGGAACACAGGCGAAGAAGGCCATCGGCTCCGTGTTCTTGACCGTCACCGTTTCTTCTACCGATTCCGAGACGTATCCCTCGTTGTCGATCACAACCAGGGTTACAGAATATGTTCCACTGTGGGAGTAACTGTGCACGGGGTTCTGCTCCTGGCTTACCTCTCCGTCACCGAAGTCCCACATCCAGGTAGCGACCTCTCCATCCACATCGCTGGAGCGATCCAGGAACGATACCGCATCCATCGTGCTCGATGAAACCGGCTCACACTCAAACTTGGCTGTGGGAGGGGAAGGGGGTGCAGGCGGCACGATGGCCACAAGCTTAAGGGCGGGAATCGAAATCTGTTCCTCCACACCACGAAAACCAGCGAAACTGACAGAAGAACCCTGATCGGTCAGCCAGCTCCCCTTCTTTTTCGCCTTAAGCGTGATTTGGGTTAGCCACTGCTCACCAATGGTGATCTCGCCGATCTTCCAGGTAAGGGTCGTCGTCCCGTCTGCGTTCTCCTTCACACCGATCGGAGCCGGACTCGCACCGTAGTAAGAAAGCTCCGGTGGAAGAACCTTATCGACGGTTACCCCTTGCGCGGCCAGATCAATGTAGAGAAGATCCTTGATCCGATCAACGGTAGTCCCAGTTGGTCGCTTAAAGAAGACTCCCCCTGTTTTAGAAGCGAATTCCTCAAGCAGGTTGCGATTAATCAGATTGCCGATCCCAACCGGGATAACCTTGATCCCTGCCTCCGCGGCAACCTCCCCTTCCACCTTGGGATCACACCCAATGTTGCTCTGGCCATCTGTTAAGAGTATCTCTACAAGGATGGCATCACCACGGCCGTTTGCCACTAGTTCCTTTCTCGCTAGCTGCAGCGCCTCGCCAAACGCGGACCTGCCTCCGGTCTCCAGGTCGGCAATGGCAGCCTTTAAACCAAACTTGCCGCTGGTGAGGGGTAGGTCGAGTCGCGCTTTTGTAGCAAAGGACACAAGCCCGATCCGATCCTGTGACGCAAAGAGCTCAGTTATATCAAACGCGAACTGCTTCGCTTCTGCAATCGCGGCTGTAGCCGAGACGTCAACCACCAAAATACAATCGATCGGGAAGCGCTCCTTAAGTCCTGCTCCCTCGAGGACAAGGGTGAGGGTAGCGATATCCGGCACCTCCCCTGTTCCCGAGACATAGATCTCCCCCGGCTCGAGGAACTGCCCCACCTGGAGGTACGGCGCCTCTGATGCGCCTGCGGGGACCATTGTGAGTACAAGGACAATTAAAAGAGCGGCGAGGGGTGCCCCCCTCGCCCATGATTCATTTATTCTCATCTGCACCATCTCCTATCCTAATCCTAAAGCTTTTTTTGTGAAGCCCCATTACCCGCTACAGGGTAGGGCAAAAGGAGCACACGGATCGAGATCGGGTTCACACGGACCTCGAACCGAACCGGGCAGGGGATCGCAGATGTTCGTATTGGTGAGCCAGTAAGCGATAATCACCTTCAAACTCTCATAAGTAACCGTATTCCCACAAGTGCGCGGGACAACCTCGTCTTCCAGCCAGAAGGCGATCGCCCGCTGTACTTGCTGGAAGGAGATCTTGTCTGACAGGGTAATGTCGATCATGTCGTTATCCACATCCCACCGGGAGATGGCCACAATCACGGAGAGGCAATCGCTGACATCCACTGCACTGTCTCCGGTGACCACGGTCTCCTGGCAGGGGAGAGCGGCGTCCACCGTGCCAAACAGGTCGCTGCTAGTGATATAGCACGGGTCAGTTGAAGGCGCCTCGATCGCTTCGCTCTGTGGCACCTCCACCTGGTAGATGATTACCTTGCACTTGCCGGCCGGGAGTTTGTCTGGGAAGACCCACTGCACACGGGACCACTTGAAGAGGAACCCATCGTTCTCAATCGGGGTGACCTTCCATCCCGTGGGGAGCTCCTCTTGTAGCCCGACACCGTACAGATCCTGATCTGCCCAAATCTCGACTTTTACCGTAAACGTATTCCCAGTAAGGTCGCCGCCGCTGCCATAGTAATTCAGAAGAACGTTGTTACACGGCACCGGCGTAGCAATCGTGCGCACAGCGTTGATGTTCGTCTCCGGGACAAGCGGAAGCGGGAGATCAACCGGGGTACAGGTGTAGGCATAAGCCGACAGCTCTTTCATCATCTCAAGTGCGATCGTTGCACCCTGGGTCCACGGGACCACTTCATCGTTCTGCCACATCTCCAAGGCACGGCTGAGCTGATACGGCCTAATCATCTGCGACAGACGCAGGTCGATCGTGTCGTCCATGTCCTCACCGATGCGCGGAACGAGGTGAGCAATCGCGGTCTTGATGCCTAACACATCGGTAACCTCAATCGCTTCGTCTCCCTCAACCGGGAGCTCAAGCGCAGGGGTCAGGGCCTGGAAGGTCCCCGTGATATAAAGACAAACAGGCAAGGTCGTAGCGATGAGTTGCTCGCTCGAAGGGACCGTTACTTCGTAGGAGATGACCTTGCTCATCCCCGCCTTAATTTTATCGATGAACACCCACTGCACGTCGGCCCTCTTGAAAGCCGCCCCGGCGTTCTCCAATGGTTTGATCTTCCAACCAACCGGTAGGTTTTCCTGCAAGCCAACCCCGGCAAGGTCCATATCTGATTCGATCCGCACCACAACCTTAAAGGTACTTCCGGGCAGTGCGGACATCGTGGAGATCGTCCGCGTAACCTTGACTGCCACCTCTGATACATCAAGGGCATACGTCGTGCGAGCGCTTGCTCCTTCGGCGTCGGTCGCGCGCAGTGTCACGCTCTTGATGCCACTCACCTGATAGGTGTAAGTGGCCACGGGCTCGTTGGTGAAGAGGTCGAAGAGACCATCTCCGTCAAAGTCCCATTCGTAGTTAACGATTGTCCCGTCTGGGTCAATCGACCCACTGGCGTCGAAGGTAACCGGTTCGTTGATGTGAGGACCAGCCGGCGACACTATAAACGTGACCTCCGGCGGCATGTTCGGGGTTCCCTGAAGGATGATCGGATCGATCAGGTTGAGCGAGATCGCCTCCGGCGCAGCGATGCCTCCGGAGAGGAACTTAACCGCTGTAATTCCCGAAGTAAACTGGGGATAGAGGGTGAGATCAAACTCCATGCCAAGAGGACCAAGAACCATTCCATCCCCCTTTGTCTCATCCCATGCCCAGGTAACACTCCCGGTCGGCGGAGTGATCTCCCAAACATCGCGGAAGTCGTACTCATCGTCCTTTAACAGGAAGTCGGCACCTGCCGACACACCAGATAGGGTAAGCGCCGTCGTCCCAGCCGTGCCGGTGGGACCACTCAACAGCATAAACAGCGAGACCGTTCCGGTAATCGTATCTCGATAGAGGAAGAACACCGCGGTGTTTGCCTCTTCCAATCCTGTATTTGACTGGCTGTTTATATAGTTGTAGTAGTCAACGGCGCTTAAAGGCCCTTCGAGCGGTGCAATCTGCACTCGCTTGTCTCCTTGGCTGACCGTGTAGTACCCTTCACCTTGGGCGAATCCTGTCACCGCTAGGAAGAGAGCTATCAACATCAAGAAGAGGGAAAGGCCATAAAGGCTGACCTTACACACCTTCATTGCTACCTCCTTTGTCCAGATCTTTATAATTTGCATTCTTTTTTCTAAGCAACAATCCATCATAACTGTAGCAGAAACTCGACTCGAAAGTCTGTAACACCGATTACGCTTCCTCCTTTCGCGGTACTATCGTTCATAAGGCTACCGTGAGTTGGAAAAGAGCCGTCTCGATCGCTCTCTTTGCCGCTTCCAACGGGTCCGCAGTGATAAGCGAGAAAAGAGGCTGATCCGCGTAGGTGACCATAGTGGTAAACTCGACATCCCCTGAAGGGCTGAACACTGTTGCAAACAGGGCGACTGTTGCTTCCTTCTCAAGGCCGAATAGGATTCCTAAAGGGCTTGCGAGTAGCGTAAGGGAACTGTCAAAAAACGATGTCGCACCGACAAGCAGCAGAGACCACTCCGGCTTAAACGAGAGCTGGTTCTCCCAACGAACAATACGAAAAATGACGATATGATCAGCATCGAGGGTTTGGGCAAGTCTCCTCATCCCGTTTACAGAGATGCTGTTCCCGACGTAGGTATTAGTGAAGCGCTGCGCGTACATCAACTCGCCAGCAGAACAAACCTCCACATCGGCGATAACAGCACAACGCTGGCTAGCGAAGCTCTTGAGAATCTCTAGCTGTGCGGAAGGCACAGGAGCTGCTGCCTGGATGCAAACGGCAACCCTCTGTCTCTGCCCGAATGCTGGCACGATCGCCGTTAGAACCATGAGGCCTACGACAACGCCACATTGGACACTTCGTGCTTTGTTTGACATACTTTGCCCACCACCCGTTTGGAAATGTCTTTCTGTCCAGGCAGTCTAGTTGAGCATACAAACAGGCAGAAGGAAGGGTGTCAACGCGTTCCCCCGGATTTGTCTAAGGGGGTATGGACAAATGTCCGGCGGCGTTCAGTCGGATATCTCCTTTGCGGCTCTTTTCGCTATTCGGCCTGCCTGCCTGTCCGACTGCCAGGCGGGCTGCAGGCAGGTGGGGTTAAACTGTCAAGAGATGCTCCCGCACAAGCAAACTCGATTAATAGTTGGCAGGTTGGACCGCGGTCTTTTTGACTCTTTAGGAAGCAAGGAGACCAGGAAAAGGATCGACTTCCTGCTTTCTTATATCAGAAGAACTACGGTCTTGTCTCTCCTCGGTGGATTCCTGGTTTCCTTATTGCAAGATTGAGAAAACTTAGCGTCTGGCTACCCACCCAAAACAGCGAGGAGCCTCTTTTACAGGGCGATCTCCTTTGGCCGCTGCGCAGTATGCGGGTGCTCTGGACCTGCATAGACCTTGAGCTTGCGGAGCATGCGACGACCGAGGGTGGTCTTGGGAAGCATGCGGCGCACGGCTTCCCGCACTGGGAACGTTGGCCTTTTCTCAATAAGCCGGCGGTAGGGAATCTCCTTTAGACCGCCGATATAACCGCTGTGACGCCGGTAGAGCTTTTGGTCCCACTTGTTCCCTGACAGGGCGATCTTGGCCGCGTTGATGACCACCACGTAGTCACCCGTGTCGACGTGGGGGGTGTAGATCGGCTTACGTTTTCCCTGCAAGATCATAGCAATCTCACTCGCCAGACGCCCGAGGCGCTTTCCCTCAGCGTTAACTAGGTACCAGTCTCGGTTCCAACTCTTCCCGATCTCCTCATTCTTTGCCACAAAGGTCCGTTGCATCATCTTGCTCCTTATTGGTCGAGAGCGTGATTATAGCAAGCGCCTTCGTGACTGTCAAAGCCAGGTACAATCGTCTCCTCCGGGGCTGGGCCAACCGAGACGAGCCCTATCGGCACGCCTACCTCTTGTGTGACCACTTCCAAGTAATCTCGAGCTGCCTGGGGGAGTTCCTCGAGTTTGCGAACGTTCCGGATCTCCTCATCCCAACCAGAGAAGGTCTCATAGATTGGCTCGCAGAGGGCTAGCTCTTCCCCCCTGCCGTGGGGAAAATCCGTGATCTTGCTTCCTCGCAAGCGATATGCCCGGCAGACTTTGATCTCCGCCATTCCTGAGAGGACATCGAGCTTGGTGATGCCAAGCCTAGTAGGATCGTTCAGGGCGGCGGCGTGCCGCAGGGCAACCAGGTCGAGCCAACCGCAGCGTCGCGGCCTACCGGTGGTGACTCCAAACTCTCCACCCTGCTCACGTAACTGCTTTCCCCCTTCTTCATCGGCAAGTTCAGTGGGAAAGGGGCCCTCACCCACACGCGTTGTGTAGGCCTTTACCACCCCGATGCGCTGCTCGACCTGGGGGAAAGGAATTCCGATGGCATTCCCCAACCCGGCCAATGTAGTGGAGGAAGAGGTAACGTAGGGATAGGTCCCGAAATCGAGATCGAGGAGGGCTCCCTGTGCCCCTTCAAATATGACCTGTTTCCCCTCCTTGAGAGCCAACCTGATTGCCGCAGAAGCATCAGTGATCGATTCCAGGAACGGCTGCGAGGCAGCCAACAAGGTTTCGGAAAGGCTCTCAGCCGAGAGGGAGGCGATCTCCGATGAAGCCGGCCACATGCGCTTCAGAAGATCAAGCCGGTGGCTCAGCTTGTCGCACAACCGCTGCGGGTGCAACAGATCCCCGGCACGGATCCCCACGCGGGCTGCCTTGTCCCGGTAAGCAGTTCCAATCCCCCGGCGCGTTGTTCCGATGCGCGCACCGCTTCCCTCAAGCTCCTCCAGGATCCGGTGATAAGGGAGGATGAGATGTGCGGTTTCACTTATGAGAAGCTGCGGTTCTCGCCCCAAATGATTAGATATCGCCTCATACTCCTCCCGCAGAACCCACATATCGACCACCATCCCACTCGCCAGCACACAACACGTATCTGAATAGAATGCCCCGGCAGGAATCTGGTGCGTCCCGAACTTCACCCCGCGGTCGATCATGGTGTGGCCAGCGTTCGGGCCACCGTTGAAACGCACAACCATATCAGCCTGTTTCGCCAGAAGATGGGTGATCTTCCCCTTCCCCTCATCTCCCCACTGCATCCCCAAAACCGCCGTCGCCATTCCCCCCTCCTTCACGCTCCTTTAGGGTAGGTAGTCCGTGACAACCCAAACACAACCGCATCACCTTCGATCTTTACTTTCTGTTGCAGCTCATAGTCCCCTGCAAGGGTGGGTTTCACCTCAAGTGCGAGAACCTCGGCCGCGATCGTCTCGTGGTTCCTCACGAGAACTTCCCCGAGGGGCGAATCGGCCCGGTAGCCGAGCACGATTCGGTCGGTCACCTCGAAGCCTGCCTCTTTGCGTAGAAGCTGGATTCTGTGGACAAGCTCGCGCACGAGTCCCTTCTCACGTAGCGTCTCATCGAGGTTTGTATCGAGGAGAAGGCGCAAGGCTCCCTCCTCCACAAGCACGAAACCATTGGAAAGGACCGCTTGGAAAGAGATATCCTCCTTCTTAATCTCCACCGGCTTTCCGTCGACCTCGACTTTCACGCTGCCGGAAGCCAACGCTTCGCGAGCATCTGCCGCCGTTTTGCTCCTGATCCACTCAGCCGCCTGTTGAGCCAACGGGCCCAGGCGGGGACCAAGGGTGCGTAAATTTGGGGCGGGCACCTCGTGGAAGTAGGGCTGAAGAGTCGAGACAATCTCCACCGCGGCCACGTTCAGTTCCATTTTAACCAGAGTTAGAACCCCTTCAGAGAGGACGCAACCCTCCGCCTCAGAAGCCACTTCAACAATGGCACGAGAAAGAGGCTGACGGACCTTAACCTGCGCCTGGTTGCGCGCTTGGTGCCCAAGCGAAGCGATACTGCGCGCAAGGGCCATCTCCCCCTCGAGAGTAGTGTTGATCCATACCTCGTCCACCTGCGGATAGCCACAGAGATGAACACTCTCAGGATCGGAGGATTTACGCAGTTGTTGGTAGATCGCCTCAGCGATGAAAGGAACAAACGGAGCGACAAGCTTGACGAGGTTCACCAGCACCTGGTACAGGGTCGTGTAGGCCGCAATCTTGTCCGGCTCCATCCCTCCCTTCCAGAACCGCCGGCGCGAGGAGCGAATGTACCAGTTGGAGACCTCATCGAGGAACCCCTCTAGCGCCTCTGTAGCAGTTATTACATCGTAGTTGTCGAGCCCTTCGGTCACCGCCTTCGTTGTGGAAGAAAGCCGGGAGAGGATCCAGTGATCGAGGATACCCAAGCGCTCTTCCTCCACGCGGTGATCCTCTGGGTCGAAACCGTCGATCGAGGCGTACAGGGCGAAGAAGTCGTAGGTATTGCGTAGGGTATCGAGGAAGCGATAGAGTGGTCCCTTCACGTCGGCCTCGCCGAGGCGCTTCGATCTCCACGGCGCACTCGATGCGCAGAGATACCAGCGTAGGCAATCGGCACCATAGACGTTGATCAAATCCCATGGGTCGATGACGTTCCCCTTGCTCGTACTCATCTTGATCCCGTCCGCATCAAGGCCAAGGCCGGTGACGATGCAGTTGCGGAACGGGGCCTCCCCGTGAACGATCGTGCTCGTAGCGAGCAGTGTGTAGAACCATCCACGCGTCTGGTCGGTCGCCTCGCAGATGAAATCAGCAGGAAAGCTCTCCTTGAACTCCTCTTTGTTCTCGAATGGGTAGTGCCACTGGGCAGTGTGCATGCTCCCGGAGTCAAACCAGGTATCGATCACGTTCGGGACGCGTCGCATTGTTTCACCACACTCCGGGCAGGAGAGAGCGACGCGGTCGATGTACGGTCGGTGAAACTCAACTGTGCGTGCAAGTTCCTTATCGCGCGCACGCTCCACCAGTTCGGCCCGGCTCCCAACGGCGATTACCTTCTCGCAGCTCTCACAGGTCCAGAGATTGAGCGGCGTTCCCCAGTAGCGATCACGGGAGAGGGCCCAATCCTTGAGGTTTAAGAGGAAATCACCAAGCCGACCTTCACCAACATGTGATGGGTACCAATTGATCCGACGATTGTTTTCGATCAGCTGATCCTTCACCGCAGTGGTCCGAATATACCAGGAGTCCATCGCGTAATAAAGGAGAGGGGTCCCGCAGCGCCAGCAGAACGGGTAGTCGTGCTCGTAGAGTGTGTGCTGGTAGAGGAGACCGCGTTTCTTCAGATTCTCGATAATCACTGGGTCGGCCTCTTTGACGAAGGTCCCCGCGCAGAGAGGAAACTCCTCGGTGAAGGCTCCAGCAACGTCGACCGGGGAAAAGAAGGGGAGACCTTCCTCCTGGCCAAGCTGGTAGTCGTCCTCGCCAAACGCTGGTGCGGTGTGGACGATCCCTGTCCCCTCCTCCATGTTCACAAACTCTGCCGCATGTACGTGGTAGGCCCTCTCGTCATCGAGTAGCCGATACGGAGGCTCGTAGGAGAGACCGACAAGGTCCTCCCCCGGGATCTCGCACACGAGGCGATAGTCCCCTTCCAAAGCCTGATCAAGGAGTGCCTTCGCAAGGATCAACCGTTCATCATTCTGCTCCACCTCAGCGTAAGTGGCTTTAACGGCAATAGCCAACCCAACGTTCGCCGGCAGGGTCCATGGGGTCGTTGTCCAGGTGAGAAGTGAGGTACTGCCTGGGCGTTCCTGCTTGTAGCGTGCACCCTCATCGGAGACGATCCTCATCCGCACAGAAATAGAAGGATCCTGCACCTTACGGTACCCCTGCGCTACCTCATGTGAGGAAAGGCCAGTCCCGCAGCGTGGACAATAGGGAAGAACCTTGTGCCCCTGGTAGAGGAAGCCACGCCTAAACATCTGGGCGAGCTCCCACCAGACACTCTCGATGTAGTCGTCGGTGTAGGTGATATAGGCGTTCTCAAGGTCAATCCAGAACCCCATTCGCTCTATCATACGTTCCCATTCGGCCTTGTACCGCCAGACCGACTCCTTGCATCGGTTGACGAAGCGCTCCACGCCGTAGGCCTCTATCTCCGGCTTGCTGTTGACGCCGATCTCCTTCTCCACCTCAAGTTCCACCGGAAGCCCATGCGTGTCCCAGCCACCTTTACGAGCCACGTAAAATCCTTGCATCGTCTTGTAGCGGGGGAAGAGGTCTTTATATACACGTGGCATCAGATGACCAAAGTGCGGTCGTCCATTCGCTGTCGGCGGTCCCTCGTAGAAAACGTAACGCGGCCCATCCTTCGTTGCATCAAGCGACTTTTGGAAGATCTCTTTGTTCTCCCACAGGATGAGGACCTTCTCCTCACGCACAATCGGGTCTTTTATCAGTTTCTCATACCGTTTCATCCGCATCTCCTTCTTACACACAGACAAACTCTAACACTTAAATGTTTCTAAGGATTGAACGACCGCAAGGGTCTTAAGAATCGCCCCTCAACGGGGCACATTAATGTAGATGAGAAGCGGCAAAAAAACTAAATCTCTAGTTAGCATCGCTCGATCACACCCCATCTTAGCGCTGGCGCTAAGGAGAGTCAAGCCTACTTACCTTGCAGAGAAAGTTGAAATCCTGCATAGCGTTGTCAATCGAACCGCGCTGTTTCTTCGACGTCGCCCCCCCTGCCTCCGTCGCGCGTAGCGCAGGACAGCGGTCGTATGAATCACGGGGGAGAGTGTCTAACTGAAACAGGTCGCGCTCCATACCAGCACCGCCGAACTGCGATAACATAACAAAGAGGTGAAAGTTTTGGCGCAGCACTGGTCAACCGATCGTAGTTTAGTTCTCATTCTCATGCTTATGGTGGCCGCAGGGATCGCCGGGTGTTTGGGCAACCGGGCAGCGATCGCCGTTTTGAGCGCCCCGGTGATCAGCGGACCAGCACCTCTTGAGGTCTCCTTCGATCTGTCCTACAGCGAAGATCCTGAGGGCGACGCGATCTCTTACCTGCTTGACTTTGGTGACGGTTCTGAACCAGAGGAAGGTGATAACTTCAACATCATTGTCCGTCACACCTACCACACCGGCGGAGTGTTCATCGCCACCCTAACAGTCATCGACGCACGTGGAAAACAAGCCATAGACAACCAAACGATTACGGTGAACGATGTCGGTCCGCCGGTCGGCCTCACTGTCGGAAAGTCTGCCCCATACTTCACCGCACACACCACCGATGGCGGAGAGATTACCCTATCTGATAACCGCGGCCTCGTCGTCCTGCTCGATTTCTGGGGAGTGTGGTGCCCCCCGTGCAAGTCGAGAATGCCGCATCTTAAAGACCTATACGATCTGTACTCGTCAAGGGGCTTGGTGGTGATCCTCGTCAGTACAGACCCAGATGAACAAGACACGATCGACTTTTTAGATAACAACAACTACACCGATTTCATCAGCGTCTGGGAGCCGGGAGGAAAGATTGGAAACCGGATCAAACAACTCTATGAGGTAAAAAGCTTCCCCCACACATTTCTCCTCGATCGGCAGGGCGTGATCCGCTATGTTGGCCACCCGGACGACCTTAGCATGAAGATGATAGAAGGGCTTCTTTAACCCATCACAGGGCGAATCATCCTACAGGACAAGGCTGACGCCTTCCCCAGCGTCGGAACCAACCGACGACGAACCCAGTCCCGAGAAGGCCCACTGCACTCCCGAACGGGAAGACCGCCGCCAGCCCGACTAGGTCGGCCACCGCACCGAACGCCAGCGGTCCGACCATCTGGCCAAGAGCAAACGCCCCACCTTGCAGCCCGGCCAGCGTCCCCATCCCATGAGTTCGTCCCACCTCGGTACGGATAGCGATGATCGAAGCCCGTGACAGGGCGGAGAGCGCCCCGATGACGAAGGTGATGAGAATCACCATCCACACGTGCCTGGCAAACGGCACAGCGAGGAGGAGAAGTGGAGCAAGAGTGCTCCCCAAGACGATCTGCGGGAAGCGCGGGTAGCGATCAGCGAGGAACCCGAACGGGATTTGCAGAAGGCCACCGCCGAGCATGTATACCGAAAGGACCGCCCCGATGCTCGCCTCCCCGAGCCCGGCCGTCGCCACCGCGTACAGCGGGTAGAAGGTGTTGAACCCCTGCCGCCAGAACCCACGCGTCGCTACGTAGACGCAGATCCCCTTCACCGCATCGTTTCGCATCACATGCCGCAGTGGAACGATGATCTCGCGCGGGCGGTTGTGGGAGTTGCCACTGTGGGCGTGGTCAGCCGGTACGGCGGCTGAAACGAGGAGCAGAGCAACGATGCTTAAGGCACCCATCGCATAGAACGCTCCCTGGTACGACCACACCGCACTAAAGCCTCCACCGAGAAGCGGCCCAAGCGCCATCCCAAGGAACATCGAGGAGTAGAAGAAGTTCATGTAACGCCCTTCCCGACCGGGCGGGGTGATGTCCCCGATGTAGGCCTGGGCGATCGGTGTGACCATTACTGAAGCCGCTCCTTGCAGCAGGCGGAACAGGCCGAGCTGCCACAGACTCATCGCTATGACGTAAAGGAGAGAGACACCGGCGTAACCGGCAAGCCCAATCATTAGAATGCGCTTTCGCCCCACCCGATCGGAGAGACGGCCGACTAGCGGCCCGAGAAAGCTGCGGGAGAGGGAAAACGCGGAAAAGACCAGTCCGATCGACACGCCACTCGCCGCGAATGTCTTCGCATAGAGCGGGAGGATCGGAGCGATAATCCCCACCCCGATCATGGCAACGGCGACAGCGATAAACAGGGTAATGAAGGCTTGTCTCATGGAGTTCCTTAAGTGATCGGAGTTTTCATAAAAAGCCTGTTGTTTATACTGGCCACATGAGTTCTCTTAGGAATAAACCCCTCAACGCCGGAGACGAGCTCCGACCAACATCCGTTTTTGTAGCGTCGTACCTTGTGTGCTTGGGGGGTGTAATAACCGGTTTGGGACTTATTACTCCCCCCCGGGTGGGGTGTAGTAAGTCCGTTCAGAATCTACTACACCCCCCCAGGTTACTTCCAATGCGGCAAAGCTCTACATCAAATTGCAGCATAAAGACCAGCTCCGGTTAGACCTCCAGGTTTTTGCTTTTCCATGCCCCGCAACAAGCTGTGGGATTCTTGACTCAGGATAGCCGATGCGAAACATCACTTCAAATTAAAAGAATCTAGTTGCCGATGGGGTCCGTGCGGGTTATGATCCCCTCGCCGTGGCAACGCATACGCAAATCACTCCTTGGAAGCGGACTTTTTTTCTTTTCCTCGGGCATCTACTGAACGACGGCTACGCAAGCTTCTTTGCTCCCCTGCTCCCACTCCTCATAGATCGATTGGACCTCTCACTCGCCATGGCCGGGCTGGTGGGGACCATCCGTATTCTGGTCAACTCCCTCTCTCAACCGTGGCTGGGGCACCTTGTTGACCGGGCGCAAGGGGCGCTCCTGGTCGCAGTTGGGCCGCTTCTCACTGTCTGTGCGATGAGCCTGATCGGCCGGGTAGGAAGCTTTAAGCAACTGATGGCGCTAATGATCGTGGCAGGCATTGGAACAGCGCTTTTTCACCCAGCCGCCGCAGCGCTCGTCGCGGCCGGTGGCGGGAAGAACCGCGGGCTGATGATGGCCTTCTTCTCGTCGGGGGGAGCTCTTGGCGGAGCAGTCGCACCGCTTCTGATCATCACCTTCATCGGCGTCCTCGGAATGGAGCGCACCCCGTGGTTGATCCTCCCCGCCCTTTTCATGCTAGCTGCATTCGCCCTTGCCCTTCGAAGGAACCTCCCCCCACCAGGGAAGAAAACATTTGACAGGATGAGGCTGCGCAAGCTTCCTCGCCAACTGATCCTCCTCTGGTTTGTGATCGTCTTCCGTTCCATGGCGTCGACCGCATTCGCAAGCTTTCTCGCCGTTCTGATCACGCAGCGCGGCGCATCGGCACTTGTCGGTGGGGCCGGGATCAGCGTCTTCCTCTTCACCGGAGCCGTCGGAGGCTTCTTCGCTGGAAGCCTCTCCGACCGCTTCGGGCGCAAGGTGGTCATCTTCACCACCGTTGTCCTTGCAACCCCGTTCTTCCTCCTCTTCCTCCACGGGCCAACTAACCTGATGCTCCCCTTCCTCGCCGCAGCCGGACTGTTCGCGCTATCCTCCACGCCGGTAGGAGTAGTTGCGGCACAGGAGATTCTCCCTGGGAAGACCGGCCTTGTCTCCGGCCTTGTCATGGGACTCGCTTGGGGAGTGGGAGGATTGGCTCTGACTCCGATTGGCTTCTTTGCCGATCGCTACGGCCTCGTCCCCGTGATGACGGCCGTCGCTCTTTTACCGCTCATTGCCGGAGGCCTAATCCTCTTCTATCGCGAGGGAAACGAGGTTGAAAGCTGACTGGAATGTCCTGAATTTTCCGGAGCTATTATCCCGATACTGTCAAGTGATACCCTTGCAGGTGGACCATCGGCGATTGCCTCTGCCTGTACTGATCCTTTACAATGGCGAGAACTTGCATGAACCGAGTTTTCCATGCCCCCTTAAGAAGGACACTCCGCGGAGACGGTTTCTTGTGAGAGAAGGGCAGATCTGGTATCTTAAAGGTGATACCACGTTTCTGGGGGACTGATGTCGAATCTGCACATCCTTGACCATCCACTGATCCAGAACAAGCTGACCCGTCTGCGCAACATCGCTACCAATAACCACAACTTCCGCCTCCTGCTCGAGGAGCTGACCGCACTCATGGTCTACGAGATAACCCGCGACTACCCTCTACGCGAGGTGGAGGTGGTGACTCCGCTTGAGCGGACGATCGGGAAAGTTCTTGACGTGCCGATCGTCCTCGTTCCCATCCTGCGCGCCGGAACGGGGATGCTTGGTAGTGTATTAAATCTTATTCCCACCGCGAAGGTTGGCCACATCGGGCTCTACCGGGACCCTAAGACCTTGAAGCCGATAGAATACTACTCCAAGCTCCCAGCGGAGCTTGAAGACGCACAGGTGATCATCGTTGACCCAATGCTCGCCACCGGTGGAAGCGCGGTTGCTGCGGTCGATCTTATCAAGAAAGAAGGTGGAAAAAAGATCCAGTTCCTCTGTCTTGTCGCCGCACCCGAGGGGGCAGAGGCTCTCGTCCAGGCCCACCCGGGCGTACCCATCTACACAGCCGCCCTTGACCGACGGCTAAATGGGCATGGATACATTCTTCCCGGACTGGGAGACGCTGGGGATCGCATCTTCGGGACGTAACGAACCGAATTGTTACCTAAGAAGTAGCTTCCAGAGGAGCCTCCTCTATCGCCATACCTAAAGCGACTAGAGCCTTGTCACCATCAGCTCCGTATCATCTCCAAGTCAGTCGCCTAAGAGCGCCGACTGGGGTGTTTACTGGGACTACCTGTCACCGCTTAGTGTGGACACCCCGCACCTGTGTCAGTGCGCAAGTGAGAAAACAGATCGAACCTTAAGCGTTTCCTCGCAACACGGCGTTTATTACTCTTTAGTCAGTTCGAGTACTGTCCAAAGAGGAGGTTTCAAATGAGACGGTTAAGCCTTATTCTCATTGCCCTGTTTCTCCTGTTCGCGATGACGGCGGCGGTAGGGGCACAGGAGAATGTTGTAGTCAGTCTTAGCGCAGAGCTCGGCAGCGAAGTGACGGTGTATCCGTCCTTTGCGGATGTTTCCTGGCTCAGCCTTTACTTGGATTTTGCTGGCTTCACGCTATCCAGCAAGACTTCCCTCAGTTACGTGTCAGCCTTCAGCGTTTCCCAGACTTTTGGACTTGCGTACGCATGGAATTGGCTTACACTTGGAAGCGAGCTATCTATGGGAGTTTTCCCCTTCCCTCTCGCATTTGACTCAGCGAACATCTACGGCGTGGCAACCATGTTTGAAATGCCGCTAAATGGAACGTCGTTCTCCGGCGGAATTGGAACATTGGCCACAATCTACCCTGCATTTGCCGACGATGTCTGGTTTGACCTTTCTCTTGGGGTCGATGGATTCAGCATCGCCAGCAGAACCACCTTCTCTCTGATACCGGTTGGGTTTTCCCAACAGCGATTCGATATCGGATTCGGGCTCGATTGGTTCTCGTTCTACGTGTGGGGCGCGCTCTCGGGCACCTGGGATCCCAGTGGAGGAGTTGGCCTCTATTTCAGTTTTCCGTAGGGAAGCAAAGATAATCTAACGCGAGCAACTAGCCGCGCGGCTCGGGTGAGCCGCGCGGTCACATCACATCATTTTTTATCTTCGAATTTCTCGATGAGTTCCGGGATCTCTGCAAAGTCGTGTGTTACGTAATCGGCGATCTGCTCTAGCTCTTTATCCTTGGGGTTAAAAGCAATCGACAGACCGACGATTCGCATCACTGGGACATCGTTCATGTGATCGCCAATATAGCAGATCTCAGAAAGCACAAGGCCGCGCTCTTCTGTGATCTGTTTCATCACCGCATCCTTCGCCCACAGGTCGACAATGGTCTGACTCTTACCAGTGAAGTACCCGTCCTCAATAAAAACGTGATTAGACACAGCAAACTCAAGATCAAGGTCGTCACGCACGTATTCCGCGACGAGGTCTACGCCAGAAGAAAGGATCCCTAGCTGGTAACGGCCGCGGAGCCGGGCTACCGTCCCACGGGCACCGGCAGCATAGGGGGGCGGGAAGATTCGTTCCGTCACGCTTTGCACAGAAATACCAGTGAGAAGCTCGGCGTCTCGCTTTACCCACTCGGGATATAAATCGCGGCGCGGAAGATACTCGTCGAGCAGGCGTTGCGATTGGGCCTTCACTCCAGCGGCAGCGGCAATCGCGCCCCAGCTCGACTCAAACTCAACCCCACGATAGCGAACCAGGGTGCCATCGAGATCGAAGATAACCGCAGAAATACGGCCCACTTACCCCTCCCCCGGCTCTGGGAGGATCAGACGCGAACCCGCACCGATACCCCAAGCGGAGAGCGAGCCGCTTTGCAGTTCAAGTGCGTATTGAAATGAGGCGTTAACAGTGTATTGGGTAGAGGAGTTGGCCTCCATGGCCGTGCCCCCCACAAACGCTCCGCTTCCATCGAAGAAGGCGATGTCAAGCGGAAAGTTCACCGTTTCCATGGTGAAGCCATAGCCTGTTACGCCCCCCGGGACCTCCTCGCCATAATCGAAAAGGATGCCAGGGAAGTCCTCTTGCAGAAGGGTGGGAAAGCCGCGGAACCCAACGAACCGCTCGTATCCCTCATCCGCAATGAGTGAAGCGATCTGCACCTTATCGCCACCCTCAGTCAGCACGGCAAAAACTGTTTCCTCCAGCGTGGAAAGGACCCCGAGGCTGCCTATAGCCCCAGTCGGTGAGAGCAAGGGCGCCGTGTCATTCACTCCGGCTGGGAGCACCAAGACCGGATCATCGCCAAACCCGTCACCATCCGCGTCGCATCCATCGTAGTCCTCCCAGAAGTTCCCTTCCCCGGAGACGGTCCACGTATTCCTGCCGGGATCATAGACCCGCACGTTTGCGATCACTGCCCCAAGGAAGAAGTTACGATAGAGGCGGTTACCCTCAGAGTCGTCGTTGAAGCTGATGTGGCGATGGCTGTTATCTGTGAACACGTTGTTGTGAAAAGCATTTCCGCGGATCACTGGCTTACCGAATGTGGGACGAAACAAGACCCCATCGGAGTTCTGCGCGATAAGGTTCCCCGCGATCTCATTGTTTGATCCCACTATCAACATCCCATATGCCCCAGAAACGATCGTGTTCGCCAGGATGGTGTTGTTGTACGCCTGGGTGCCGAGAAGGATCCCGGTCTCGCTTTGCACGATCGCGTTTTTCTCCACCCGGTTTCCCACCGCTTGCTCAATGGCGATCCCGTACTTCGTGTTCTCGTGATAGACAATGTTCCTCGCCACCTCGTTTCCGGTGGAACCAGCGCTTATTTCAATCCCGGTTGGATTGGCAGCCACCACATTATCGTAGACGCGGTTGTCATCCGAAGCAGCTATGATCAGGCCGTAGTCGTTCGCCAGAAGCTGATTGTTTGATATCGTGTTTCCCGAGGAAAGCCACAAGTGCATCCCGGCACGGCGGTTGTTCTTCAACATGTTGTCGCTCACCGTGTTCCCGGTCGAGCGGTAAAGGCTGATCCCGTCCTCACTTAGTGTGGGTGCAAGACGGTGGACCGTATTTCCACTTATCAGTGAGTCCTCGACAAAGGCAAGCTGCATGCCATCCCCGCAGACGATCTCGTTCTCCGTGATCGTCATGTTGCGGCTTGCCGCCACGGTCAGGTTGCTCGAGTGAATTCCGCTCACTGTTTCTCCATCTTTCCCATAGATGTAATAAATCGGATAGTCGTTCAGGACGTTCGTCTCGTCGATCTCATGGCGATACTCCTTAACCGACTCCCCGATGACGCGAAGCCCTCGACCTAGAACGTAGAGGACGTTACGACGCACCGTAACATCCACGGAATAGGATATCGCGATCCCGTTCACCGAGTTTGCGATCGTGCAATCCTCGATCGTAGCGGCAGAGACAAACCCGAGGCGGATTGCTGCTCCCTGTGCCTCCATCGCTCCGCGGATTACAAGCCCACGCAGGATGAAACTTACACTCGCGTTTTCCACCTTGATCCCATAGGGCACCCCACTCGGAACATCAATCTCCCAACCAGCGATCAGGTAGGGGTCCTCCACAGTTCCACTCCCCGAAATAACACCGTTCTCCGTTGTGAAGTCCCCATTGCCGAGGATGGTGATCGGATCATGCGAACCTGCCACAGCGGCCATACTCACAATAGAAAGAACACCCAATATGAGAAGAAAAAACGTGTATTTCATGCAATTGACTCCTTTTGCTCTCATTATACCATCGACCCGAACGACAACCGCAATCATTATAGCGATGCATGAAGGGCCCCACAACGAGTGAGCTCCAGCGCATCAACTTTAAGGAAATAATTTAACTAAAAAGGGTGTGGAGAAGGTGAAGGCGCTGTGTGCAATCTGTGAAGAGCGCGCTTCCTCTCTCATCAGATCCTATCCGAGCTAACCCAAGAATATTCCGTGGTTTTGCTCCATCAATCTTGAAAAGGAGACTGAGTGTCCCTCTAAATTCCTCGCCCCATCCCTCGATGAGACGTGCCAAAAGTCCGATACAAATAATACGAAGATGACCGTTAAGCAGATCGAACCCGCATATACTCACATGCATGGCGCACTCGACTATCCTTCGCTCCCTAATCGTCGGATTCATCTTCGTCCTGCTCGCCGGCGCGCGGGTGGACCAGGGCTCGCCACTTGAGGCAGGGCTTCCTTCCCCTCACAATCGGGTAGGGATCTACCTCACTTCGTATGCCCTCACCAAGCCAAAGTGCCTCAAAGAGATATTTGAAGCGGCCAGGGAGGGGAAACTGAACGCAGTGGTGATCAATGTCAAGAACATGCACGGTGAGGTAACCTACAAGAGCACCGTCTCACTTGCGAAAGAGATCGGCGCCTCCACCGGCCGGCTCGACCTTCATTCACTCCTACCTGTCCTGCGGGAAAAAGGAATCTACCTGATCGCCAGGCAGGTTCTCTTCTACGATCCAAAGCTTGCCACCTATCTTAGCCAGCAGAGTCCGTGGGTTTATCCAAGCGATGAGCGGGCGATCGCCTACAACCTTGAGATCGCCCGAGAGGTAGCGGCCTTGGGCTTCGACGAGATCCAGTTTGACTACATCCGTTTCCCGGACGGAGGCGAACTTATCCCCATTTACGAAGAGCGCTACGCAGCGGTGAACCGGTTCCTGGAGAAGGCAGGAAAGCTCCTCTCCGGCCATGTCGTCATATCGGTTGATATCTTCGGCCGTATAATGTGGAACTGGAACAAGAAGAGAATCGACCCAATCGGTCAATCTCTAGAGGAGATGGCACCCTACGTCGACCTCGTCTCCCCAATGCTTTACCCTTCCCACTACCGCGAACAGCACTACAAAGATGATCCCTACCGTGTGGTCACCGAGGCGCTTACAACTGGCAAAGCACGAGTCACGACGCCGTTTCGCCCCTTCTTGCAGGCCTTCGACCAGGCGATCCCGCCTGAAATGAGCCTTGAAGATTACATTCGTGCCCAGGTGAGGGCAGCGAAAGAAGCAGGGGCAGACGGATACCTCTTCTGGCACCCGGCCTGCGACTACGCCTCTCTCTACAGGGCCCTCGACTAGGAAGAAAGTCGCAGGCAAGCTGCAACGCTACATCCGTTCCTCTGTAGCGTCGGGGCTTGTCCCCGACGTTAAGGAGCCTTGCGCCTGCCGGTAGCTCTCTTTATCCACAATCCCCTTTCGGATACCATCGCGTCAACACCAGAGAAGAAGGATAAAATGACAATCGACGTCCTTAACTGTGCGCGCTTCGTCTGCGAGCGAAGCATTAACGTCGCGATCGAGGAGGAGGCAGTCCCTCAATTTGCGCGTAAGCTTCTCCCCATGCCTATTCCCGCCTGGGATTTCACCCACCACTTCTACGATGGTACAGCAAGGACAGTTTCCTACCTCCTTCTGGTCGATGCGCTCAACTTCTGCTTCTTCCCTGAGCCACGGTGGGAGGTAGTCGTCGACGGTGAAAGGCTACACGGATACTTTGCCCTCACCTCGGCCCTCAAGCAGGCGTTCGAGCGTGATGATCCCATCGATGACTTCTCGCATCTAGCCGAGGTGGAGGAGGAAGAGGTGCGCGATCTGTTGCACGGCGATGTTCCGATGGGAAAGATCCCCTTGTTCGAGGAGCGGGTAGGGATCCTACGTGAAGTTGGAGAACGGATGACCTCGCTCTATCACGGGGACGCAGCCAAGCTCGTGAGGAAGGTCAATAAGAGTGCACAACGCCTCGTCGAGTTGGTGGTGGAGAGCTTCCCCTCGTTTCGCGACGAGGCATGCTACGCCGGAGAACAGATTACCTTTCACAAGCGAGCGCAGATCTTCGCAGGCGATCTTTACGGCAGCTTTGGCCCTCGCTCTTTCGGAGCGTTCCACGATGTTTCCCGCCTAACTGCGTTCGCGGACTACAAACTCCCACAAATCTTGCGATCAGAGGGGATCCTTCGCTACTGCGAGGAATTGGCAGCCCGGATAGACCACAAAGAGTGGATCGAAGCCGGTTCATCCTATGAAGTGGAGATCCGCGCGGCAACAGTCTTAGCAGTTGATCTCCTCCGCCAGGAGCTCAAGCGACAGGGGAGGAACCTTCTGGCAATCGAGGTTGACTGGCTCCTGTGGCATGCAGCGCAGCGGTGCGATATCCCCTCTCATCATAGGACACTGACCACATTCTACTGATGTACAAACTTAAGCGTCAGGATAAGCGCTCCCCCGCCCGAACCGGGCTGCTAAAAACGGCCCACGGAACGGTGGCCACTCCAGCGTTCGTTGCCGTAGCCACGCGGGCGACAGTAAAGGCGCTCGAGCCGCAGGCTTTGACAAAGATCGGCGTACAGATCGTAATCGCCAACTCATACCACCTTCACCTGCGTCCTGGCGAGGAGACAATCGCCGCTTTGGGAGGGCTGCATCGCTTCTCCGGCTGGGAGGGACCAACGATGACTGACTCCGGTGGCTTTCAGGTATTCAGCCTGGGTGCAGGGAAGGAACACGGCGTTGGTAAGGTCGCCTCCATCTTCCCCGATGAGGAGCCTCGCCCGCCGA
>JAGLXM010000278.1 GCA_023132915.1 Candidatus Bipolaricaulota bacterium | reverse complement strand
CATCGGGGAACCCGAATGCGTCGCTCGGGGTCTCCCGTAAGCTTATCCTCGCCTTGGGCTATGAGGTTCCTTTCCTATTGGTCCTACTGACTGTGATGACCTACACAGAGACGACCTCCTTGCTGAACGTGGTGCAGATGCAGGCTGGCTCGATCCTCTCCTGGGGCGTTTTCCGCTTCCCCTTAGCGGCACTGGCGACCTTCCTTATTCTACCGGTCATGTTGGGCGTCCGCCCGTTTGACATCGTGGGAGCGCCACAGGAGATCTCCTCTGGGCCCCAGGTGGAGTTTGGTGGTAAATACCTTGCCTTTGCTACCGTAGAGCACGCTTTGCACATATTTATCGTTATTGCTTTGTTTGTGGACCTGTTCCTGGGAGGTGCTGCAAATCTGGGCACATTCTTTCTCAAGATGCTGGTTGTCTTCTTAATTGGGGTCTTCATCGGCGCGGTCTATCCCCGATTCAGGATCGATCAGGCCCTCAGGTACTGCTGGAAGTGGCCAACGTTATTCGCGTTGTCAGGACTTATACTCGTGGTGATCATAGGGGGCTGATACTCTTGGACAGGGCAGACATAAAGAAGGCGCTCAAAGACCCACACAAATGGGGTGAGAAGTATTCGCTCTGGGTGACGTATTTCTGCACCGGCTGTGGGATCATTGAGATCCCACCGGTGATCACGGCCCGTTGGGACGCTGAACGGTTCGGGGTTATCCCAATGGCAACCCCGAGACAAGCCAACCTGTTTTTGATCACCGGTTATGTCTCGGTCAAGACCCTCAGAGCCATCATTATCACCTATGAACAGATGCCGGACCCCAAATACCTGGTCGCGTTTGGTTCCTGCCCCATTGATGGGGGCCTTTACTATACCTCCTATAACACGATTAACCATCTGGACAGATACCTTCCAGTGGATGGATGGATCGCCGGGTGTATGCCACGGCCTGAGGCCATCTTCATTGCTGTGACGAAGCTGTGGAAAATGATAGATGGGGAAATGGTCGATGGTTACAAACGGTACAAGGAGAACATCGATTACTACCGAAAGAACCAGGAGCGGGTATTGGGGAGGGAATTCATCGAAAGCATACCGCCTCTGGTGACGGTGAGAACATGAGAGAAGAAGCAATCAAACAAGGTATAGAAAAACGCTATGAGTCGTGCCTGGTCACCGTACCAAGGGAGAAGCGGGTGATCATCAGTCTACCCAAGGATAGCCTTTTCTCGCTTATTGCCTTCATGAAGGAGCAGGGCTTTCAGCATTTGTCCCTCATCACCTGTGTTGACTGGATCAAAGAGGGTAAATTCGAGCTCGTTTATCACCTCGCCACGTATCAAGATGGTATCCACGCAATCGTCAAGACAAGAATCGATAGAGCCAACCCGACCTACCAGAGCATGATCCCGCTCTTTGCCCACGCCCAGACCTACGAGAGGGAGATCCACGAGATGTTCGGCGTGGAGTTTGTCGGCAACGCCCGATTAACGCCCTTCTTGCTGACCAACTGGCAAGAGATCCCACCGATGAGAAAGGACTTCGACACGAAGGAGTACTCTGAGAGGATGTTCGAGCATGAATAGGGGCGGAACTAAGATGACAAAACGGCAGCTGACGCTTTATTTCGGCCCTCAACACATCGGAATGGTGGGGAACTTCAGCATCACCCTCACTGTAGAGGGGGATACGATTCAGAAGGCGGTCGCCAACCCTGGTTTCCTTCACCGCGGGTTCGAGAAGATGCTTGAGAACTGCACGTATACTCAAGGGTTCCCCTATGTCTGCCGGATCAATGTCATGGACCCCGATCCCTGCGAACAGGTCTATGCAATGGCAATTGAGGAACTGGCCGGTTTGGAGGTCCCCCCGCGTGCTCAGTACCTCCGGACGATGGCCCTTGAGATGTCCCGGCTGAGCTCTCATCTGCTCTGGCTATGGGCGTATGCCAACGAGCTTGGGTTCGATACGATAGGACACTGGGCGATGGCGCAGCGCGACTATTTCATCGATCTTTTCGACATGATCACCGGCGCCAGGGTCTACCACATCTACATCTGGCCGGGTGGCGTGCGCCGGGATATACCAACCGGGTTTGCGGAGAAGATGCAGCAGACCTTAGCCGGGTTGGAAGACAGCCTACGTGATTATGATGCTGTCTTCTTTGACAACCGTGTTTTTCGTAGGCGAGTGGATGGCGTGGGGGTGCTTTCTCAAGAGGAGGCACTGCGTTTCGGGGTGACCGGGGGGAATTTGCGTGCCACTGGCCTAGAAAGGGATGTGAGAAAAGAGGAGCCGTACGCTGCCTACGCTGAGATGGATTTTGAAGTGCCAACCATGGTCGGCGGGGACTCTTATGCTCGGGCAATGGTCATCCGCAAGGAGATGGAACAGAGCGTATTCATCGTTAGACAAGTCTTGGACAAGATGCCTGCAGGGTCTGCCTGGCGCCGGCCACCCAACCCGTTCAAGTGGAATATCCCTGCCGGGGAAACGTATGTGAGGATGGAGTCTGCCCGGGGCGAGTTGGGAGTGTACGCCGTCTCCGACGGGACCGATAAGATCTATCGCATGGCCTATCGTGTTCCGTCTTACCCTCACGGGATATTAGTCCTGGAGAAACTCCTTCAGGGAATGAACATCGCTGACGTCGGTCACATGTTGTTGAGTCTGAATGTCGCTGCCCCGGAGATCGACCGCTAAAGAAGAAGGATAAGAGCTATGAATGGAGTGATATGATACCCAGAAAGAAGGGGAGTGTGCTAGGTCCGTTTGCTGCCCTGAAATACCTGTTCAAGCAACCCCAAACCCTTACCTATCCGTTTCAAAAGCTTGAGATCTCCGAGCGTTATCGCGGGTTCCACAGAAACGATATCGATAAGTGCACCGGCTGCGGCAACTGCGCCGACATCTGCCCCTGCCAGGCTATTACGATGGTAGAGGTCCCCGGGGTCGCGGCAAAGCCCAAGGAGGGGGATAAGGGCGAACGGCCGCAGTTCAACTATGGTAGATGTACTTACTGCGGGTTATGTGTCGATGTTTGCATCAGTGGCAGCCTAAGCCTGTCGCAAGACTTCATCCATATCGACCACGCCACAGATAGCTTTGTAGCCGTCCTAGGCAAGGACGAGACATCGGCGAACGAGGCATTCGTCGAGAAACACAGCGACTTACAGGCTAGCCTGAACCACCGCAAACTGGGGCAAAAGGGGTTTTCTTCGGACGTCGATTTCTGTCTTGCCGAATTTGAGGGCCAGGCACAGCAGATGGAGCACGTGTCAGCCGATGAGAGGATCAACTCATTTGTGGAGATAGTGCGTGGTTTCACTCGAGAGCAGGCACTGAATGAGGCAGCCCGCTGCTTTGAGTGCGCACTATGCGAGGAGGCCTGCCCGGCCCACATGAATATAAGCGACTACATTCGCGATATCTGGGCGGAGAACCCCGAACAAGCTGCTCGAGACATCTACAAGACAAACCCCCTGCCGGATGTGTGTGGACGGGTTTGCACCCATGACTGCGAGACAGCCTGTGGCCTTGGTAACCGCGGCGATCCTGTTTCTATCCGCTGGCTTAAACGCTACGCCATGGATCAAATCCCTAGGGAGGATTACAAGCGCGTTCTAGAGGCCGAGGTCATAAAGTCGAACGGTAAGCGCGTAGCGATTGTGGGTGCGGGGCCGGCTGGTCTATCTGCTGCGTACTACCTCGCCTTGATGGGGTACACCGTCACCATGTTTGAGGAGAAGGAAAAGCCTGGTGGCATGATGCGTTACGGAATCCCTGAATACAGGTTGCCCTGCGACGATCTGGATAAGGACATCGAGTACATCGAGTCGATTGGAGTAAAGATCAAGTGTAACACGCAGATCGGTAAAGATCTCTCCTTGGATAAGCTTCACCAGGACTATGACGCCGTTTACGTTGCGGCGGGTTTGCAGGGAGGACGCAGCACGCGGGTCGAGGGAACCGATCACG
>JAGLXM010000277.1 GCA_023132915.1 Candidatus Bipolaricaulota bacterium | reverse complement strand
AGGTTTCCTGTGGGGGGGCAATTGCGGGCCAAGAGAGGGGGACTGGCCTATCGCTCTGAGGAAGAGCCCTTCCCTTTGAGCGATCTTGAAACAGCGTTTCTCTGCTTTGCCGCCATGGGAACCACTGGGGTAACTGTCGAGGAGATCAGACATTTGATGGGCCATCTGACGGTTATTGGAAGGACTACGGGGAGCCCGTGTGCCTCGTTGACGATGCACCTTTTCTTTACAAACGATTCCGGAGTGTACTACTATCGGAATCCTGATTTTGAACGCGTTGTACCCAAGAAACGCGTGAGAATAGCCAGCCCCGAGGACCGTCGCCTCATCCTCGAAGATTATGAGAACAACGTTGTCAAACTTCAAGATGGAAGACTTGACATCCCTCGCGAAGCCATCGGATCAGCGTTTGAAAGTATGGTAAGCCTTCTGGGCACTACGTTATTCATTCCGATTGTGGATACAACGAGAGAGTATATCAACTTGCTGCTTACCGGAATAGCGCAATTTAAGTGGCAATTGTGGGATGAGGTTGAGGACCAACCTGCGGGTGTAGACCGTTGGATAAGGGATGGGTTCCTAGATGGTCCCAAGATGACGGTATCCCAATACGACAATATGTTGCCTTGGATTTGCAACTTGGAAGCCGGCATGGCGATGCAGAACCTCATGCTTGCCGCTACCGCGATGGGATTAGGCTCGTTTGCTATGCATACCATTGACCTGTCAACGGTCATGCGATGCTTGGGCATGCGGTTCGAGGCATCCGATAGCGCTGTTTTCCCCCAGGCAACACCCAATCCGGTGGGGATTGATAACGTTCTTGAAGGTTATTGCCCCCCCTATAGGGCCGTGGAGAAAGCCGTTGACGAAATAGCTGAATTGAAATGGGGAGAAAGAGGAATTTATGGCCCTAATGGCTATGATATTCCTTACCTCAAAATGTATGACGACATCGTCGAGATCGCAAAGTCATTTTGTGGCTATCTGTATGATAAATACAGCCGATTCCCCAAATACAGGGATGCCATGTTCATCCCGGTTCTACTCCAGGTTCATCATCTAGACATGGGCTTCTACGATAGGTTTTTCCCTGAGTACCTGAGTGAGGAAGATCGTGCCCATAGGTCAATTTGGCACTCGGAGGGCTTCATCAAATGAGGTAACTATGACAAAGGGTCAGACTCGTACCTTCTAAAGGAAAGACGTAAATTCAAGGCAAACTGCTTCAGGAGGGGGAAAGCTCATGTCCAGAAGGTATAGTGCTCTTAAGGCATGTTCAGGCCATACGGGCCATCCAGCCACCCTGGGTGGCC
>JAGLXM010000276.1 GCA_023132915.1 Candidatus Bipolaricaulota bacterium | reverse complement strand
CCTACATTCCGCACTTCGGGAAGGGTGATTTTCTGAATTATGGTTATTGAGAACATCATTAATATCAGATAGTTAAGTCACTTGTAGTGTATCGCTCTTAAGTCCCTGAGCGCCACAAGTATTTCCTTTTCCCCCCGATCAATGGTGCGGAGTTGTTTTATATCCTCTCTAAATTCACGGTAATGCTTGCCTGCCTGATGCAATCGAGCCTCATCGGCTCTACGGACCAGCTTGCAGCGACGCTTGTTGTCCTTGAACAGAAAGAGTGTCTGTAGATGGCCGGGGCCGTGTGCGCAGTGGCAACTTGGGTTCCCACACTTCCTGCGCACGACGGAAACACTACCCACCGCCAACTCGTGATCCTGTGTGAGCCGCCGGAGCAGGCGCTGCCGTACTCTCTGGAGCTGGCGGAGAGAATCAAGCAATTTTGTTCTTGACACTGTCATGATGCTAGTATACTATATTAATAACATGTATACAAGAGGAAAAAGCGGCAGCCATCGTGTGGTCACTCCGGAAGGACCAGCCAACCTCCGCGTATACTTGATAGGACCTCACCCGATTCTCTTAGATTTCCTCAACAGGATGACTTTCTCTCGCATCGCCCGCTCGTGCCTCGGTACACCGCGCGAAGGACTCCTCGACCACGCTCAGACACTCTCTATCCTGGTCCAAAACATTATCCTCTCACCCGCCCCACTATACCGGATAGCCGAGTGGTCGGCATCGATCAGTCCCGAGGCCCTGGGTATCAACGATGCAGAGAAACAATCGATAAACGATGACCGTGTGGCACGGAGCCTCGACGCTCTAGTGTCCCCACGGGCAAGGAGTCTCTTCTTTCGCCTGGCCCTACACATCATCAAGCAATTCGAGCTGGATACCAGACGCATCCATCACGACACGACCACAGTGACATTCCATGGACGCTATGAGAGTTCGATTCACGAGCCCCGTATTACCCGTGGAATCAACAAGGATCATCGGCCGGACCTCAAACAGCTTGTCTTCGGTCTCAACGTGACCGCAGACGGTGCTGTGCCTCTCTCTCATGATGTCTACAGTGGCAACAGGACCGATGACACAGTGCATCGAAGCAACGTTGACCAGCTCCGTAAGCTCCTTGGGCGTGATGATTTTATCTATGTTGCCGACAGCAAGCTCTGTACCCGTAAAAACCTCAAGCATGTGGAGAGTTATGGAGGCAAGTTTGTCACTGTCCTCCCTCGAACACGTTCTGAGGACAAGTATTTCCGGGACAAATTGCGCAACGGCGCGCACGTTCGCTGGCGTCGTTTTGCGGTAATCGAGAACAAGAGACGTAGGAGGGACCTCCCGAATATCTACTGGACTACCGCAGATGGTCCCGGGGAGACAGTCGAGGGCTACAGGATCCTATGGTGCAAGAGTTCTCATAAGGCAGAACTTGATGCCCAGGTTAGAGAGACGACCTTGCAGAAGGCCGAGACTGAGCTATTCAGCCTTGGCACTCGGCTCAATCGAGGCCGGCTGCATGACCGTGCCGCCATCAACAAGGAAATCAAGAACATTCTTCAAAGGTTCAAATGCCGGCAGTTCCTCAAGGTCAGCATCTCCACCCACGTCCTGGTCCAAACAAAACGCCTGCGACGCGGTCGTCCCAGGAAAGAGGATCCCGTCCAAGAAATCCGCTCCAGCCTCTTTCAACTCACTGTACAACGA
>JAGLXM010000275.1 GCA_023132915.1 Candidatus Bipolaricaulota bacterium | reverse complement strand
ACATTTACTATGTAGTGCCTATCCCAAGTATGCTCCTGGGCAACTGGTACGTGTGTTCAAGTGAGGTGCGGTTGAAAAGTTGTACCACCTATAGTGCTAAGTTTGGAGGATGGATCTGGTAGGATCACCTCGGGAAGGAGAGGTGATCGAAGTGGGAAAGAAAGGGAAGCGCTACTCCCCGAGATTTCAGTTTCAGGTGGTTCTCGAGGTTCTTAAGGGTGATCGTGACGCGGTGGAGATTGCACGTGTTTACGATCTGCATCCGACCACGGTAGCGCGCTGGAAGCGTGAGTTCCTGGAGAACGGTGCCGAGGTGTTCGGCAAGAACAGCACCGTAGCCCAGTACGAGAAGAAGATCAGGGAGATGGAGCGACTACTGGGACGCAAGGAGGTGGAGATTGCTCTTCTCCACAATTTTATGGACGGCAGCTCGTGACAGCGGAGAAGGTCCAGATCGTACGAGAGAACGCAGAAACTTACGGACTCAACACGACCCTTGAAGCGATCGGGTTGCCGAAGAGCACGTGGTACTATTGGAAGAGCAGCAAGGTCGACTACGAGGAGAAGTACAAGCTCTTGAAGGAGCCGTTGATCGAGGTGCTGACCGCGAATCCGGCGTACGGATACCGGCGGGTGGAACCGGAACTGAAAGATCGTGGGTACCAGGTAGGAAAGACCGTGGTGCAGCGTGTGCTAGGGATGTGGAATCTGTCGTTACGGCGGTGGGTCAAGAAACCCAAACCGTCGGTGCCGCGAAAGCTTCTGAACAGACAGGGCAACGGGATGAACTTGGTGGCTGGAATGGATGCACCGGAACCGCTGCAGGTGTTGTACGCCGACTTCACGGAGATCTGGTACGCACGGGGTGCGAAGAAGGCATACCTGATGCCGTTGTTGGATCACGCGACGAAGTGGGTGGTCGGCTGGTCGGTGGGGCATCGTCCAAACACGGAGCTGGCGTTGGAAGCTCTCTCCATGGCACGAGCGACGCTCGATAACGTGGGCCTGACGCTTGAAGGAGGGATCATCCATCACGATCAGGATTCGGTGTACACTGGGTATCGCTGGCTGTACGCGGTGTTGGTCAAGCATCGGGCACGGATCTCGTACTCGGAGAACGGCGCGAAAGGAAACACGGCAATGGAATCGTTCAACGGACGTTTCAAAACGGAGAACCGAAGCCTGTTCCATGAGGCGATGAACATCTGGGAGCTTAAACGAGTGATCGCCCAGCAGATCGGCTACTACAATCGAAGGCGGCGGCATTCGACGCTTAGTTACATGGCGCCGATGGACTACATCATCCAGGAGGGAATCCTGCCGGAACCAGCCCTTGGCTTAGCAGTTCCAAGCAGCTAAACTGGTGCAACATTCCAACCTTATATCCAGACAAGAAAATGGGTTTTTACAACTCTTGATAGCGCCTTTACGAACAGAGCCCTGTCATGCACTCTTCTCAGTATGATAGTGCTTCCGCGCCAACTCAAAGTGCATTGTCCTAGCCTGCGAACCTTGTCCAAAGCAGGTGAACCCTAGCTTTTTAAGCACTCGAACAGAGGATCTATTCTCAAGAGCTGTCTCTGCTATGACGTGGGCTACCTCATTATGGGAAAAGACCCATAAGAGCAATGCCCCGACAGCCTCGGTGGCATATCCGCGCCCTTGATACTGAGGAAGAACCGAGTAGCCAAGTTCAACCGTTCCGTCTGGCTGAGGAGGGCCTTTGAACCCACCACTTCCTACGAGTACCGGTTCTTCTCCATTTCCCCGCAGCACAAAGTACCACGACAGCCAACCCGCAAGTTTGGGATCCTGTTTGAGTTGAGCAAAGAAAAGCACAAGCGCATCGACAAGGATCTCTGGCGGCCAGTTCTCAGGAATACGTGCACCAAGGGATCGCGAGAAAGCCTCTTGCCGCCCAAGCTCAGCTTGCATTAGCGAAAAAGCAGCAGGAATCAACTTCAACCGTGGGGTGTTCAATGATTTACTGTTCATCAAAAGCGCCTAGGCGGCTCTTGCAGGGTTCTCCTCCATACGCTCGAGCCACTCACTGACAAGGACCGTGAACAGCGCTTCTTGTTCTATCGGCAGGTTGTGACCCGCCCGATCAAGAACAGCAAAAGTGGCACGCGGGAAGTTTTCAACAATCCCCCAAGCATCACTGTATCCAACTATCGCATCCTGCCGACCGACAAGGATCAACGTCGGCTTATCAAAAGAAGAAGGCATATCATCCACGCCAAACGAGAACGCATAGCCATGCGCCTGCAACCGAGAGAAAAACTCTTTATCCGCGATATCAAGCCCGGTGATTACTTCATCCCGCGTCCGCTCCCATGTCCTTTTCGTCTGAACGACAGCGAACGACTCAAAGAGTTCGCGTTGGCTCGGCTCAAGGCTATCCATGAACTTGGCATCCCTCACCAAGGCAACATGTTGAGGCAAAGTCCGTTTCTTGCGGTCAGCAATAATTGCCGGACATATCATAAGCAGGCCATCGACCAACGTGGGCCTACGATAGACCACCCCACGGGCAAGATAGCCGCCATAGGATGAACCGACCAAGGCAAAACGTTGATCAGGAATGACTGATTCGATGAAACCAAAGACGATATCGAGTATCTGGTCGGAGCTTGTGAGCCATTCCTTTGCTTCAGTCTTTCCCGTGCCCGGAAGATCGAGGTAGAAGCGCTTCCAACCACTTTGTACCTCAAAGACCGGCTCTAAAGGCCCGCTCATACAGCGATGGTCAGGCCCAGCACCGTTTAATATAACTATTGAATGGCCATCACCAAAAACCTCGTAATGAACGCTTAGGTCCTTGATTTGGCATTCCATTTTTACATCCTTTCCTTTTTCTCCCCTAACCGAAGAGCAGTATTCTACGTATGCCATTGCGCGACTGTCGTTTCAGCTAACGGGTTGCGCATCAGCCCACATTGAAGCAAATCGTCAGTTACATCCCCCTGTAGGACTGGAGCCTAATGTCGATCATATGTCCTGCAAACCTATCCTGTCATCGAGTCAACCGTTGTTGGCTGAGTCACTTCAGCGGCTCGATCTTAACTAGAGGCTCCTGATCTTCTGCCTTGTGCCAGTTGTCGAGCAGCTCCTGTTGGTGGAGAGTTGCCCATTCGATTACTAGACCGAGGGCGCGTGGAGGCAGCCAACCAGCAAACACCGCAAGGTTGCGAATGTCGATGAGGGCTTGATCTTCTCCGTAAAACGCGTGGAAGTGAGGTGGATTGTGATCATCAAAGAACATCTTGATCACAATTCCAAAGAATCTAGAGATCTCAGGCATGGACTGGCTTTTGTTTTAGGCTGGGGAAGATATCTCCGGGTTTCTGCCCCGTAGCCTGCAAATAGAGAGCGTCGGGGCACAGATCGATCTGCTCTCCCCACACCAACTCACCAGACGAGCCGATCCGGACTTCACGGAACGCGTTGTAGTCGTTCCACAGAGAGAATATTCCCTTTCCCACCAAGTGGGAAAGATCGACAGCCCCACGCCTGCCGTCGGCGAACGTCAGCTCCAGCCTGTAATCCTCCAGCACCTTGACGTTTATTATCTTGTGCATCTGTAGACTCCCTTCCGACTCCTACTTTAGCACGGGTGTCTCGGCGATGCAATTGGATACGGTAGTCCTCCCGGAGTAGTCAACGGCCGGGAGCTAAGTCACCGAGTTGGGTATTCCATCACCTCCTTAGCTAGTGTTTCGAATCTCTCGGTCTTCTTACGTTGAATGCCGATCGCACCTGACTGTTCATGTCCCATCGACACAGCAAATTGTAACTACTTTGGAGGACTTCTGTATCAAAAAGAAGCTAACGAGGAGCTAAACTGCCCATACCCACATAGCGGGTGTGGGTCAGCTTGAGCGGGAGTTAGGGGCTGAAACGGTGCTCAGGAGGCTCGATCTTGCCTAACTTTACAAGTCTTGCTTCGATTGCCCCTATAGTTCGTTGGTGTTCCCGTGCAAGCTCTTGAATTGAGATTCCCTCATCAAATCTTTTTGCCAAACGAGATTCTTCTTCTTCCGTCCAGGCTATGCCTGCGTGTGATGGCAGGTTCTTTTTTCTGCTCTCTCGGTCCCTTAAATCTTCCAATGCTCGAACGGCCACAAACAATGCTCGAACAGTCTTTGTGTTTTGGTATAGTCCATGTTCAGGTAACTCCTGACCTGTGTAAGGATCAACTCCGCCTGCCAAAGATTTTATGATTTCCAAGGCTTCTAATGCTTCCATGACTCAATCCTCCTATTTATGCCCCTAACAATGCTTATTAACCACCTCCACTCCATAATACGAAGAGCCTTTCATTCGGGCAAGTGCTGTGATCTTACGATTTTCTTCCTCATTTCTAGCGGATATTGACTGCGAGATCTGGCGCGGCGTTTACCAGCCATAGTCCGCCACAACGCACAAGGCTACTCGCTCTAGTTAAGGTGTAAGCGCTAGATAGAAAACCGACCCTTATATATCGTATCCTAACTTGATAATAGGATCGTATTCGCGCATCTTATACAACTATCACATGCTAGCGATCTTCATGCAAGGAAAGGAAGTGGGGTGAAAGGGAAAAAGGCAGTGCGAAAAAAGACTCATCGGCGCTGGCTGATCGCTCTTATCGCGGTGGTGGTTTTTGTAACTGGGGGAGCGATCTACGCCGGTCTCTTTCACGATTGGTCACCCAGCAATGGCGTTTCCCCTTTAAGGGAAGAGACGTCCTCTCAACCTGCACCAGCAGATCCAGCCGCCACACCCACAGGGATCAAGGTGGGGCAGACCGCACCGGATTTCACCCTCCAAGGGCTCGATGAAAAAAACATTTCTCTCTCCGATTTCCGCGGTCGAGTGGTGATCCTCGACTTCTGGGCGAGCTGGTGCATACCATGCCGCGCCTCCATGCCACGCCTCGAGAGCCTGCGGAAGCGATACCAGGACAAGGGTTTAGTTATGCTAGGAGTGAGCCTCGACCGAAGGAAGGAGGATGCCAAAAGATTTCTCACTGAGAACGGCTATAGAGAGTTGGTTGCCATGTGGGAGTCGCTTGCAGCATCGCAGGCAGTGGCTCACCTCTACGGGATCTTTGGAATCCCACACACGTTCGTCATCGACCGCCAGGGGATCATTCACTACGTCGGCCACCCATTCTACCTCACCGATGCCGTGCTCGAGCCCCTGTTTTAACGGGATCCGGCCAAACTGCTACCTTGCTTCCTTCTTTGGCTAAATCCCTTTTAAGGCGAGCCGAGGGCCCGTCAAGACTTAAAGGAGGATCGATGTGAGCACACTCACCGCCTATAAGGAACACCTGCAAGAGATAGGCAAGTTGCAATCGAGCCTTGCCCTGCTTCATTGGGATCAACGTACCTATCTTCCCAAAAAGGGGCACGACTCCCGGGCTGAGGTGATCGGAAAGCTCTCCAAGATGGTCTTTGAACTAGCGATCTGTGATGAGCTCGGCCGTTACCTTAAGGAGCTCGAAGGGCAAGACGACCTCTCTTTGGAGGATCGCGCGAGCGTCCGCGTGGTGGGGAAGGCCTATCGCCGCCACAAGGCGATCCCGCCGGACTTTTATGAACGCTTCGCCATCGCCCGCTCTCGGAGCGAGACAGCATGGGAACACGCGAAAGCAACGTCTGGCTTCAAGCACTTTCAACCACATCTGGAAGAGATGATCGATTTCTCGCGTCGCTTCGCCGACTACTACGGTTATGAGAAAAACCCTTACGACGCCCTGCTCGAGGAGTATGAACCTGGGATGACAACAAGCGAGCTTAACGCGCTTAACGAACCACTGCGCAGCAAACTCGTCCCGTTTATCAAACGCCTCTTGGGGAAAGGCAAGCGCCCACAGACCGGATTCCTCAAGCGTACTTTCCCCATCGACAGGCAACGAGAGCTCTCTCTGCGCGTCTTAAAAGCGATGGGATATGACTTTGCCGCCGGTCGGCTCGACACCACAGTTCACCCGTTCACCATCACCACCGGTCCAGGCGATGTTCGCGTCACCACCCGGTTTACCGAAAACGATCTCCTCTCCGGGCTGTTTAGTTCAATGCACGAAGGAGGACACGCTCTGTACGACCAGGGAATCGCACCAAAGCTTCGTTGGAGCGGGCTCGATGAGGGAGCCTCCTACGGGATCCACGAGTCGCAATCGCGCATGTGGGAGAATATGGTCGGCAGAAGCCTCTCGTTTTGGACCTTCTTCCAGCCGATTCTTGCCGAGGTCTTCCCCGAGCTCGCCAAGACCCCTATTGAGGCGTTTTATCAGGCGGCCAACGTCGTCGAGCCGTCTCTCATCCGGGTGGAGGCCGACGAGGTAACCTATAACCTACACATCATGCTCCGCTTCGAACTCGAGGAAAAGTTAATTAACGGAAGGATCTCCGTAGCGGACCTCCCACACCTGTGGCAGGAGGCGATGGAGCGTACCTTGGGAGTGGTCCCGGAGGATGACGCACACGGGGTGCTTCAGGATGTCCACTGGTCTGCCGGGATGTTCGGTTACTTCCCCTCGTACATGTTGGGTAATCTCTATAGCGCACAGATCTTCGCGCAAGTTAAAAAGGAGATTCCCGAACTCAACGAGCACATCGCCCACGGAGAGCTCGCGAACCTTCTTGGTTGGCTGCGAGAGAAGGTTCATCGCTTCGGGAAGATATACGAGCCAAAGGAACTTATGACCCTGATCACCGGTGAGGAGCCGGATCCCTCTTATTTCATGCGCTATATCACCAACAAGTACAGCCAACTCTACCAGCTCTAGCAAACGCTTTAGCGCCGCCTGCGTCGCCGCAACGGGCGCCGTCGGCCTTCCTGAGTCACCTGGGATGGTACGACCTGTGCCGCAGTGGTCATGGCGAGAAGGGCATCATGGATCGTCTCTAATTGATAGTCACGCGTCCGTTTAGTAACAGAAATAAAATCGAAGACCGCAGCTCCAAGCTGGTTGAGAACGTGTTCCATCACGGCAAGGCAACTGACCGCGCCGTGTCCCGACTCACCGGCAGCGGCAACGCAGACGGCCGGTTTTCCTGCCAGGGTACTCGTCTCCCCGGAGGCGGGATCCTTAGTCGCTTCGCAGCGGCGTAGACGGTCGAAGAACGCCTTCATCGGCTCGCTCGGTTCACCAAAGTACACTGGGGTGACAAAGACGTACCCCTCCGCTTGTTTGATCGTCTCGTGGAGGGATTGAAAGTCATCCTCCAGTTGGCAACGGTGGTTATTGCGACAGGTACCCCAACCGTCATTATGCACGGCACAACGCGCGATATTAAGCTCATTTAAGTTAACTAACCGCGCTGGGCTGTGACCGTCAACGATCCCCTGGCGAGCGGCCTCTCCACAGGCTGCGGTGAGACCGTTTGCATTCGGACTACTTAAGATGGTGAGAACCTTCATCATTCTCCTTTCTTACTAAAAAGAGGAACATCTCTCAAGAGGCAGCTCATCGTAACACGAGAAAAACGGCGTCGATTGAACACGCAATTTGTCACTTTGGGAAAGCCAGTGTCCGCCACTGATAGCCTTATGGTGTTCCATATTTTTCTCTCATCCAGTTGTACTTTTTCAGAAAAAAACGCTACTAGCTAAACAGAACGTGCTCACGCAAGAAGCGTTCTACGTCCCGATAGAAGGCTTCAATCGTCTCCAATTTGCGCCAGCCGTGCCCCTCACCTGCATAGACATGGTACTCATGCGGAACGCCGCGGCTGCGCAGTGAGGCAACGATCCGCTCGGACTGACTCTTGGGCACCACCTTATCCTCGTCCCCTTGAAAAATGGCAATTGGATCTGCGATCCGCTCCGCGGAGAAGATCGGAGAGCGTTCGCGGTAGATCGCACTTGCCTGTGGGAGCTCTCCGACAAGCGAGTCAAGGTAATGAGCTTCGAACTTGTGTGTCTCTTGGGCGAGAGCGAATAGATCGGAAACCCCGTAGAGGCAGAGGGCAGCCTTGAAAGTGCCGGGATACTCGGTAAGGGCACGAAGGACAGTGTATCCGCCAGCGCTTCCCCCCATAATCACGAGCCTCTCTAAATCCACTCGACCACTCTTAGCGAGGTGTCGCGCACCAAAGACAATGTCCTCTACATCGACGACTCCCCAGTTGCCTTTAAGCGCCTCGCGATACTCCCTACCATAGCCTGTACTTCCGCGGTAATTCACCTCAAGGACGGCGTAGCCGCGTGAGGTGAAGAACTGAGTGGTAGCGTGATAGCCAACAGCGTACTGCGAAGTCGGCCCCCCGTGAACCAGGACGATCACTGGGGGCAAGCCCGTCCCAGCAAATGCACCGTTGCAAGGCGGGTAGTAGAGGCCGTGCACCTTCTCACCATCCGAAGCGCCCCAAGTGATCGATTCCGGCACCGACAGACAATCGTCCGGAATCGTCCCCGTGGTCGAATAGCGGTGGATACGTGGCTGCTGACGCGGGGCAAGGCTGCAGGTGATCACGCGAGGAGGGATCCTCGCCGATTGGGCGATCAGGGCAACTACGTTCTCATTCGGAGAGAGAGTGACCTGTTGCAAGAGGGTGTAGTCAGCAAAGTGTTCATCGAGTGTTTCGATGTCTCCCGTCCTAAGATCGATGTACTTCAAACGGTCGATTCCATCCTTGCTTGCTCGATAGACGATCCTTTCTCCGTCGTAGCTGAACCCATAGGTGCGAAGCCCCTGCGCCCAGGCCGGCCGTGAGAGCTCCTCTTCGCCGCCAGTGAGCGCATGGCTAGCCTTCTCAACCAGGTTGTACAGATAGAGGTTTCCGTAGCCCGACTGGTCCGAGACATAGGCAAGAGCTTTCCCGTTTGGGGAGAACTCTGGTTGAAAAATCGCGACACCTTCTCCCCCGGCAATTCGCTCGCTCTGCTTCACCATGGGGAGACGACCTCCTCCCACGTCTAAGATAGCCAGATAAAGGCTCGTCTCATCCCACGGCATCCGTGGGTGATCCCACGCGATCCAGGCGATGCGCTTTCCTGAGGGGTGCCAGCACGGCTGCATGACAAAATCGCTTCCCGAAACAAGTCTCTGCGGCCAGAACTTTCCACCCGCATCAACGACCGCTAAAACGTCCTTTGTCCCGTCGCTGTGGACGAAGAGAACCCACTTTCCGTCCGGCGAAACACAGGGGGAAGCAGCCTGACCAAACGGCGGCGTGATCGGTCGGGGGCCACCAGCAGCGAGCGACTGTCGATAGAGACGCCCCTCACAGACGAAGTAGACTATCCCCTTAAAGACAGTGAAATCTCCCCCACCGTAGCCGACACGGGCACGCACCGAGAGTTCAGCAGTGAGGTCGCGTGAGGCATCTCCACGTCGTTTGGCGACGAGTACCCCACGGTCGGAGCGTCCCTCCAGCCAGACGAGCGTCTCCCCATCTGAGTCCCAGGAAACATCCGATATTCTCAAACCTTGAGCAAGATAACGGGGTGTAATCGGGCTGTCCCACAGACCGTATCCTTCGATCGTCTTTTTCATCGCCGCTCCTTTTCCCCATTGATTGTCATAGGCGAGGGAGCCTCACGTCAACTTGAAAGCGTGAAAGAACCTCCCCTGGATATATTTGGAAAAGAAGAAAAAGCGAAGAAATCTCGCTATCTGCCGCCATCGGAACTGAACAAGTGGTGTGATCCAACAGGCGTGAAGGGAAAGGAATTACGCTTCGATACGCATCAAAAGGATTGTCTTGACCGATCAAAAGTTACGTCCTCGCCGCTTGCTTCCGGTGAAGGTACTCCTCCGCTGCGCGGAGGACGTTGCGAGCCTCAGCGTAAGTAAGAGTCCCCTGTGCGGCCGAATAGACAAGCCAGCGTGACTCTATGTGCTCTTGAGAAAGGACGATGTCACTTTGGCAAACGCGGCCAAGAAAGTAAACGACTTCCTTT
Source organism: Candidatus Bipolaricaulota bacterium (assembly GCA_023132915.1). Taxonomy (GTDB): domain Bacteria; phylum Bipolaricaulota; class Bipolaricaulia; order UBA7950; family UBA9294; genus UBA9294. Next base: position 5,684 of record JAGLXM010000275.1, on the reverse strand, counting down.
GAAACCAACGTCTCGCCTCGGAAGAAACGGTAAGCACTAACCGCTCGGAAGTCTGGAACCGGCTCGATTGCACCAATCCCACTTTCCTCTTGTGCCTCACGCAGAGCCGCCTGCACCTCGCCCTCTCCTAACTCGATCTTCCCCTTCGGGAACCCCCAATGGCCCCCATTACAATGCCTAAGGAGCAGATAGTGCCGTTTTGCTCCTTCGCCGACAGCGTAAAGGACAAAACCGGCGGAGTGCTCTTGGATCGCCTTCTTAGTGGATGTCGATCTCGTGGTCGTCACGGTCATACAACCGCGGGTTTAGCCCAAGACTTCTAAGCTCACGGATCAGGACGCGGAACGACTCAGGAAGGCCGGGTTGCGGAAACTCCCCCCCTTTTAGGATCGCCTTGTACAGCTGAATTCTTCCCCGCGTATCGTCCGATTTCACCGTGAGCATCTCCTGCAAAAGGGCAGAAGCGCCATAGGCCTCAAGCGCCCATACCTCCATTTCACCCAGTCTTTGCCCGCCGAACTGTGCCTTCCCTCCTAGCGGCTGCTGGGTGATAAGAGCGTAGGGACCAGTAGAGCGAGCGTGGATCTTCTCATCAGCAATGTGCTCTAGCTTCAGTATATACATGTATCCGACGGTGATTGGCCTAATGAACGGTTTACCTGTGCGGCCATCACGCAGGATAACCTTCCCATCGTAGTTATCACCTTCAGCAAGACCGGCCTCTTCGCGCAGATCGTGCAATTCGCTCAAGATCTCGTCCTCTTGCGCGCCGTCAAAGATCGGAGAAGAGATCAACTCGCCTTTCAAGTGAGCGAGCCAGCCGAGGTTCGCCTCGAAGATTTGTCCCAGGTTCATGCGCGAGGGAACTCCCATTGGGTTAAGGATAACGTCGAGCGGCGTCCCATCCGGGAGGAACGGCATCTCTTCCACTGGGCGAATCGTAGAGATGACCCCTTTGTTCCCGTGCCGCCCCGCAAGCTTGTCGCCGACCGAGATCTTCTTACGCTGCGCAACGAAGACCTTCACCAGCTCGTTCACGCCAGCATCAAGCTCGTCCCCTTGATCGCGGGAGAACTTCTTCACTTTGATCACCTTTGCCGTTCCGGAGACCGGCGGCATCCGTAACGACGTGTTCTTCACATTGCGTGCCCGCTCCCCAAAGATGGAGCGGAAAATCTTCTCCTCCGGGGTCGGTTCGGACTCCCCACGTGGGGTGATCTTCCCCACCAAAATATCGCTGGTGCTCGCCACCGTTCCCACACGGACGATTCCTTCCTCATCGAGGTTCTTTAGATCTTCCTTGGAAATGTTGGGAATATCGGCAGTGATCTCCTCCGGTCCAAGCTTTGTCTCCTCTGCTTTGACCTCGAACTCCTCGATGTGGATCGAGTCTAGCAGGTCTTCCCGGACCAGTCTCTCGCTTATGACAATCGCATCCTCATAGTTATACCCCTCGTAAGGCATGACCCCCACAAGAAGGTTTCGCCCCAGAGCAAGCTCCCCTAAGTCACTCGACGGCCCATCGGCTAAAAGGCCACCTTCGACTAATGTTTCGCCTTCACTGACGGCTGGGCGTTGATAGAGGATCGTATCCTGGTTCGAGCGCTCAAAGTTTATAAGTGGGTAGACCTCCTTCTTGCGGCCGTGCTTAACCACGATCCGACAGGCATCCACCTCGGCCACAACCCCCCCTCTCTCGGCAAGGAGGAGCATCCCAGAGTCCATCGCCGCCTGTCGTTCGAGACCAGTCCCCACCAGGGGGGCCTCAGGATGTATGAGCGGGACAGCCTGTCGCTGCATGTTTGCTCCCATCAGTGCTCGGTTTGAGTCGTCGTGCTCGAGGAACGGAATCAAGGCAGAGGAGATCCCGACTAAGGCCTTCGGTGAGATCCCGATGAAATCGACCTCTTTGGGTGGCTCTAGACGGACCTCTTCGCGGCCGGTTCGCACCTCCACCCGCTCGCCGAAGATGCGGCCGCCCTTCCCCACCGGTGTGGTGGCAGGGGTAATCTTGTATTTTTCCTCGTCATCGGCCATAAGATAGACGATCTCATCGGTCACTTTTCCCTTTACCACTCGCCGGTAGGGGGCTTCAATGAAACCGTACTCGTTTATCCGTGCGTAACAGGCAAGCGAGGTGATCAAACCGATATTCTGCCCCTCAGGGGTCTCGATTGGGCAGATGCGCGCATAGTGCGAGGGGTGGACATCCCGCACCTCAATCTTTGCCCGGCGCTTGGTCAACCCACCACCGAGTGCATTCAACCGGCGCTTGTGGGTCAGTTCAGTCAGCGGATTAGTCTGCTCGAGAAACTGCGAAAAACGTCCGGTATAAAAGAGTTGGTTAATCGCTCCTTGCACGGTGCGTGTCGAGATCAGGCGGCGAATAGTGTCTTTCTCGTCCAAAGCGTACTTGGAAAGCTTGTCGCGTGCGATACGCGCCATCCGCACCAGCCCGGTCCTCAGCGCGTTCTCCGCCAGCTCGCCGGGAAGCCTGACCCGTTTGTTCGCCAAGTGGTCCTTCTCATCGAGGCACGTTGGGTCATTCGGAACCTCCAAAAGAAGTTTGATCGTGCGCACGATGTCGGCGAGGTATAAAACGGGCTTCTTCAGCCCCATCCCCAGTTTCCTATTCACCTTGAACCGCCCCACCTTGGAGAGGTGGTAGCTTGTGGGATGAAAGTACAGGTTCTCGATGTACTCGCCCATCTGGGCCAGTGAGGCACGATCAGACGGCCGGAGACGGCGGTAGACTGCGCGCAGGGCATCCTCCTGCGTGGTGATCTGGTCCTCTTCAAGCGTCTTCTGAATGTAGCGATCGACCAATCGAACAGAATCCAGCCGCGCCTTCTCTAACTGCGCTAGGCACTCCTTTTGAAGCTGCTCTCCAGCAGCAAGGAGGACTTTGTCCCCCTTCTTAACCGCGACGGTGGCGCGATAGCCGATGTATGGTGCTAGTGCCTCAATGCTCACCGGAGAGACATCAAAACTGTAATAGGAACGGATCCTTTCTTCATCGAACCCTAGGGCCTTCAGTAAAACGGTCGCCAACACCTTCCCCTTGCGGTCAAGGTTCGCCTTGAGCGTCATACGTCGGGTATCCAATATCACCTCTAGCCACGCGCCGAGCTCGGGAAGGATATGCCCCTTGTACTGGTTCTTCTGCTCCTTGGTAAAATAGACTCCTGGAGCACGAGTGAGTTCATTGACAAGAGCGTTCTCCGATCCGTTGATGATGAATGTGCCGCGAGAGGTCATCATCGGGAAGTCGCCAATGTACAGCTCCGTCTCCTGCAGCAACTTACCCTCCTGAAGCAGACGTGTTGTCACCCTCAGCGGGCGCGAATACGTGAGGTCCTTATCCTTGCACTCGCTCTCCGAGTTTCTCGCCTCACCAAGGTATGGATCGACAAACTTCAGCGAGAGCCTCTCCTTCCCGCGCCCCTCAATGGGGGATATGTCAGAAAAGGCCTGTGTGATTCCCTTCTTCAAGAAGTTCTGAAACGACTCCCTCTCGTCGCGTAGCAGGTAGGGTGGAGGGAGGATCTCCTTAATCCGGCCGTAGGACCTCCGTTCTCGATATATCATCTTCTCCCCCAAAAAGGACATTCTGCCCAACGCCACAAACGCACGTTAAGGCAGACCGTAACAGAGAACTTGTAAAAACGTCGAAACTACTGCTTGAGTTCAACCTCAGCGCCCGCTGCCTCCAGCTTTTCTTTGAGGCTCGCTGCCTCATCTGGACCGACTCCCTCCTTGATGGTGGCGGGGAGGTTGTCGACGAGCTCTTTGCACTCTTTCAATCCTTTGCCGGTAATCTCCTTGATCTCCTTGATGACCTGGATCTTCTTCTGGCCAGGGTTGGTAAGGAGGACCTTGTAGGTTTCGGCCTCCGCACCACCACCCTCCGCGCCACCGCCCTCACCGGGAGCGGGGGCAACCGCCACTGGGGCCATCATAGCCGCGGATACGTTGAACCGCTCTTCGATCATCTCCACCAAATCAGCCAGGTCCTTCACGGTCATGTTCTCTATCTCCTGAAGGATCTCCGCTTTACCCATCTTACTCCTCCTTATCCTGCTGTTCTCGTTTAATTCGGGTTTCGTTAAGCACCGCGGCAAACTCGCGGATCTTCGCCTTGAGCATCATCGCTAAGGATCGCATTGGGCTGTTAAGAAGCATTGCCAGCTTCGCCAGAAGCTCCACACGAGAGGGAAGGGCCCCATAGCGTTTAATCTCATCCTGTGAAATGACCACCCCTTCGAATACGCCCCCTTTGGGGGTATAGCGTGGGGAATAAGCCACGCGGCACTCCTCGGTGAGCTTGAACGCCAGAACCGGATCGTCGTAACCGATCGCCACACCAATCGGCCCAGCGAATAGATCGACTAATTCCTTCAGCCCGGCTTCTTCCGCGGCGATCCGCGCCAGCGTGTCCTTGACCACTCTGAACTCGAGCCCTTCCTTGGTATACTTCTCGCGCAGTTTGACCATCTCGTCCGCTGTCAGTCCACGGTAGTCAGCGAGGACCAAAGAGGCGGCTTGTTCAAACTTCTTCTTAAGGCGAGCTACCTCCTCTATCTTGCCTTGTGTTGACATTTATTACTCCTAGTCCACTTGCTCCGTTACCGCCATGACCTCAGCAAGGTCTAGGTTAATTCCTGGACCCATCGTAGTAGCAATGCTAGCTTGCGTAATGTAGCGGCCCTTGACACCCTCCTCAGGACGGTGCTCCACAATGCTATGGATAAGTGCAACTAGGTTCTCCTTCAAGGCCTCCGCATCAAAGGAAACCTTGCCAAAAACGGAGTGAATTACACCATAACGGTCGGAACGGAATTCCACCATCCCCTTCTTCACTTCGCCAATCACCCTCCCCACGTCCTTAGTGACCGTCCCAGTCTTTGGGCTTGGCATAAGCCCGCGCGGACCAAGAATCTTTCCCAGTTTTCCGACGACCGACATCATATCCGGGGTCGCCACTACCTTATCGAACTCAAGCCACCCCCCTTGAATCTTCTTCGCCAGATCCTCGCCGCCGACGTAGTCGGCCTCCGCCTCTTCGGCCTCGATCAGAGACTCCCCCTTAGCAAAGGCAAGAACTCGGACCGTTTTTCCTGTCCCATGCGGAAGGTTACATGTCCCGCGCACGATCGTTTGACTCGCCTTGATCCCAAGGTTAAACGAAACCTCGGCTGTCTCGTCAAAGGAAGCAGTAGCGGACTCCTTCAGCTTTTCGATCGCCTCATTAAGACTATATGTCTGGCGCTGTTCGACAAGCGAAGCGACACTCTGATATCGTCTACTGCGCTTCACGTCTCAACCACCTCGACCCCCATGCTCTTTGCCGTCCCTTTAATGATCTCGATCGCTGACTCGATTTTGTAGGTATTGAGATCAGGGAGCTTGCGCTCGGCGATTCGCCTGACCTGCTCAACAGTGATCTTGGCAACTTTCATCCGATTCGATTCAGGAGAACCAGATTGTATCCCAGCAGCCATCTTAATCAACTCAGCAGCTGGAGGTTGCTTGAGAATGAAATCGAAGCTTCGATCCATGTAAACCGAGATGGTGACGGGGATAATCACCCCTGGTGTCTCGTTCTTAGTCGCCTCATTGAACTTCTTGCAGAAGTCCATGATGTTCAACTTATGCTCACCCAGGGCCGGACCAACCGGAGGAGC
>JAGLXM010000274.1 GCA_023132915.1 Candidatus Bipolaricaulota bacterium | reverse complement strand
CCGGGTCGGCGAGGCGCGCCGCGGCCGGGATGAAGCCGATCCGCCGCCCCATCGCCTGGACGACCAACACCGGGTCGGAGCGAGAGGAGCCCCGGTTCTCCTCGTTTAGGTTCTGGATCATGTGCGCCCAGTACCGAGCGGTCGAACCGTACCCTGGGGTATGATCGACCACTCTGAACTCTTGGTCGCCAAGGTCATTGTCGATCGTCTTTGGCACACCTACGCAGACTAGATCCAACCCGCGCTTCTGTGCGAGTTCGCTCACTTTTTGCGCCGTATCCATCGAGTCGTTCCCGCCGATATAGAAGAAGAACTCGATCTCATGGGCACGAAAGACCTCGACGATCCGCTCAAGATCCTCTGTCTGCTCCGGTCTTACCTTGTAGCGACAGGTTCCGATCGCTCCTGCCGCCGGTGTGGTACACAACAACTTGAGTTCCTGTTCGGGCTGTGCCGACAGGTCGAGAAGCTCCTCTTTGAGAACCCCTTCGATCCCGTGATAGGCGGCGTAGGTTCGCCCGAAGCGCTCCGGATAACTCTGGCAGGTCTCCACCACCCCGAGGAGGGATGAGTTGATCACCGCGGTCGGGCCGCCCGACTGGGCAATGACAACGTTCTTCATCTCTCTCTACACCCCTGAGTAGGCGGAGAAGCCGCCGTCGATTGGAACGACGATCCCGTGCACAAACTGGGAGAGCGGGGAAACGAGCCAGAGGACCGTACCCACCAGATCGGCCGGCTCTCCGAACCGGTCCATCGGCGTGTGGTCGATGATCTGCCTTCCTCTTGGGGTCAGATTCCCCTCTTTATCTTGAAGGAGGAAGCGGTTCTGCGCTGTCAGGAAGAACCCCGGAGCGATCGCGTTGACGCGGATCCTCGGGGAATAGTTCTGTGCAAGGTGGACCGCAAGCCACTGAGTGAAGTTGGTCACAGCAGCCTTCGCCGCCGAATACGCTGGGATACGTGTAAGAGGTCGGATGGCGTTCATCGACGCGATGTTCAGGATTACGCCCTCTTTTTGTTTCGCCATGATCTTGCCGAAGACCTGGCTTGTGAGGAAGGTGCCCATAAAGTTGAGATCGAATACGAACCGCGCTCCATCCTCAGGTAAGTCGAAGAAGGATTGATCCGGACCTGTGGTCGCTTTGGGAGAATTACCCCCCGCTCCGTTGATAAGGATGTCCACCCGCCCAAATGTGGAGAGGATCTTCTCCGCTGCCTGTTCAAGGTCCTTACGGGAGAGAACACTCGTCTTCACGGCCAGCCCCTCACTCCCTGTGGCGCGAACGAGATCCAGGACCTTTTCGGCCTTCTCCTCATTGATGTCCAAGAGGGCGATCTTGACCCCTTCTTGCGCTAAGCCCTCTGCGATTGCCGTGCAGAGCACGCCTGCCCCACCAGTGATTACCGCAATCTTCCCTTTCAGTTCATCCACCGCTTTTCACCCCCAATCCTTCCAGGTGCCG
>JAGLXM010000273.1 GCA_023132915.1 Candidatus Bipolaricaulota bacterium | reverse complement strand
ACCTTCAAGTACTCTCTCCACAGAACCCGTTCGGCCTCTTGCGTAAACAGCTTCGGGTCAAATTGATCAGTCTCGACGGACTTGGTAATGTTACGCACCCGAGAAAACGCAATAACGAGTGACTGAAACGTCTCCCGCTTGCGCCAGGTAGTGAGCACCTGGGCGCGCCGGAGCAGGCGGTAGAAGTTTCCCACCTCAGCTGCCGAGACGGCAGCGATCACATCGGCGGGGATATTGCAGTAATGCCTGAGAAATTGGCGGGCACGCTCGGTAAGGAACTTCACTACATTCGACATCTCCACCTTTTGCTCGATCGTCGTGTAGATCTCTTGCGAGACGTGGATGAGGTCAAAAAAGTCGAGGTCGATCCCCTTCGCGGTCGCTAGGTGAAGAAGACCGTTCGCCTGGCGCTTGATCCCGTAGGGATCGCGCGAACCAGTCGGTTCCTCCCCCGCAAGGAGCGCTCCCACTACCGTATCGAGCTTATCCGCCAAGCTGATTACAATACCTACATCACTTTGCGGCAGTTCACCGCCAGAAAATGAAGGAAGATAATGCTCGTGGATGGCCACGGCAACTGTGTCCGGTTCACCGTCGAGACGCGCATAGATCTTGCCTGCAACCCCCTGCAACTCGGGAAATGCCTTCACCAACTCGGTGACGAGATCCGCCTTGCACAGGAACGCAGTCCGATCGACATCGGCAGGGGTTCCTCTTCCTGTACGGATGGCGATCTCACCAGCCAGTGCACGGATTCGCTCCACCTTATCCCATAGCGACCCGAGACGGACATCGTAGATCACCTTGCGTAACTCGCGCACTCGCTCAGCCAATGAACAACGCCGATCTTTGTCGAAGAAGAATTGCGAATCGCGCAGGCGTGCACGCACCACCCGCTCGAACCCAGCACGCACAATCCCTTTCTCATCACGAAGCCCGTCGCGGAACCCCATGAAGTAGGGCGAGGTCCCATCGGAAAGGATGAAGGGAACGAACTTTCCCTCCTCTCGCAGAGTTGCCTGTACCACCTCAACTGGAAGGTTGATGAACTCGGTTGAGACGTGACCAAGAACGGGAGTCGGATGTTCCCCACCGTTGACGATCCGTCCAAGGAGCTCCCCGTCGATCAGATACTCCCCTTCGAGCTTTCTCGCCGCCTCCTTGAGACTCCCGATAACCGCTTCTTCCCGCGTTTGCGGATCCACCGTAACCAAAGCCTCTTCCAGAGCTGTCTCATATGCCGCTGCGCTCTCAAGGGTGACCTCTTCCTGCTCGAGGAACCGATGTCCACGGGTGACGCGGGAGGCGCGAAGGGTCCCCAAGGTTACAGGGATAACCTCTTTCCCATACAGGCAAACGAGCCAACGAATCGGCCGGAGGAAAGTGATGCCGGAGTTATCCCAGCGCATGCTTTTGCTCGGATGAAGCCGTTTTACCAATGGGGGAAGGATCTCAGGAAGAAGATCTACTGCCTTGCGGCCGGGGACGGTCTGTCGGGCAAACGCGTAGACCTTGTTCTCAACCTCTACCCGTTCAAGGGCCTCAACCGCTACTCCCTGAGTCTTGGCAAAACCGATCGCCGCTTGCGTTGGGCTCCCGTCAGGATTGAAAGCTACCGCCGCGGGTGGGCCCTTTACCTCTTTCACTTGGTCCTCCTGGACTGAAGCGAGATCCCGTACGAGAAGCACCAGCCGGCGCGGAGTATAATGAAGATCGACCCGCTTGTAGGCGAGATGGGCAGCGGAAAATGCCCTCTCAGACTCCGCCTTCAACTCCGCCGCTAAGCGCGGCACCTCCAGCGCAGGCATTTCTTCGGTCCCGATCTCAAACAGCAGGTCAGGCAACGTTCTCTCCTATTTCCAGATATCCTTTAGCGCACCCTTTAGCCAAGTCACGGATGCGAGCGATGAAGCTCTCCCGCTCGGTAACACTTATTACCCCACGCGCATCAAGGACGTTGAACAGGTGCGAGCACTTGAGCGCATAGTCGTAAGCGGGAAAGACTAGACCCACTGCTAGGCTGGCGCGGCACTCCTCCGCACAGAGACCGAACATCTCCTGGATCCGCTCCACATTCGCTGCCTCAAAGTTGTATATCGAGAATTGGCGCTCCTTCTCCCACCACAGCGTTTCGTAGGTAACCTCGTCATTCCATAGAAGATCGTATGTACTCTCCTTTTCTTGGAGAAGAAGGGCGATTCGCTCCAAGCCATAAGTCAACTCGACTGAGACCGGATCAAGAGTGACGCCTCCCATCTGTTGGAAGTAGGTGAACTGAGTGATCTCCATCTCATCAACCCAGACCTGCCAACCGGCCCCCCATGCACCTAGCGTCGGCGACTCCCAATCGTCTTCAGCAAACTTCACGTCGTGCTCGGCTAATTTCAGCCCCAATTCCTCCAGGCTTGTCAGATAGATCTCCTGAATCCCCGCTGGTGGCGGCTTAAGGACTGTTTGATACTGATGGTGTAATCGTAGTCTAATCGGGTTCTCTCCATAACGGCCGTCAGTCGGTCGCCGACTTGGCTCCACATATCCAACTCGCCATGGCCTTGGTCCCAACGCTCCAAAGAAGGTCGCTGGATTGAACGTCCCCGCACCGGTCTCTACATCGTATGGGTGAAGGATCAGGCACCCCTGGTGTCGCCAAAAGTTATGTAACTGGAGGATGATCTCCTGAACGTTCATCCTATTCCTCAGCCGCCCCCTCTTTAGCCGTTCCAGCAAGGACGGCGAATGTCTCCGCATCATGCACTGCAATTTCTGCTAGGATTTTGCGATTTAGACCCACTCCCTGGCGCTCAAGGCCGCCAATGAACTTCGAGTAGGACATTCCATTAAGCTTTGCTGCAGCGCTGATCCGTGTGATCCACAGCCGACGAAAGTCACGCTTGCGCCGGCGACGATCGATGTAGCTATTGCGTAGGGCTTTCATCACCGCCTGCTTGGCGATTCGGTGCGAAGTCCCTCGCTTTCCTTTGAACCCTTTTGCGAGAGCCATGATCTTCTTGCGGCTCTCCTTACGCTTACTTCCTCCACGTACTCGTGGCATCTTCCTCTCCTCCTACCTAGTTTCCGATCATTTTTTTGATCATCTTTGCCTGTCCGCCAGTAAGCTCCTTCCCTTGCCGCGCTTGGCGCTTAGCCTTCGGCCTCTTCTTGATGTTTTTATGGAAGTAGTTGGACATGTGGTGGAAGAGCTTGCCGCTCTTCGACCGTTTGAACCGCTTGCTTGCCGCCCGGTGCGTTTTCTGCTTAGGCATTCCACCTCCTCCTTCTCATCGTTGCTGAGTCGGAACCAATAGCATCTGCAGTACCTTCCCTTTTGCCTTTGGCTGCTCTTCCACCTTGGCAATGTCACTCACCTGCTCGGCGACCCTCGCTAATAGATCCCGGCCGCGAGAGGCATGCACGATCTCGCGGCCGCGGAAGAAGACGCTAATTCGAACC
>JAGLXM010000272.1 GCA_023132915.1 Candidatus Bipolaricaulota bacterium | reverse complement strand
AGGGCTGATCACCGAAAGCTGTTCTCTGAAAGCTATATCCAAAACATGAAAGAGAATCAATCAAGCTGGAAAGCCCCTTTCTTCACGATCTGGACGGGACAGCAACTATCGCTCGTGGGTAGCCGTGCAGCACAGTTCGCGCTCGTGTGGTGGCTCACGACGACGACCGGGTCGGCGACCGTTTTAGCGACGGCGACCACGGTGGCGCTGATCCCGCAGATCCTGCTCGGGCCCCTTTCCGGCGCTTATGTCGACCGGTGGAACAGACGCGCAGTGATGATGATCGCCGATGGCTTCATCGCTCTTGTCTCGGGGTGGCTGGCGTACCTCTTCTTCACGGGCGCGATGCAGGTGTGGCATGTCTACATCGTAATGTTGGCCCGCTCGGTCGGTGACGGTTTTCACTGGCCGGCGATGGCCGCCTCAACGTCGCTGATGGTCCCCGAGAGACACCTGACCCGGATAGCAGGGATGAACCAGACGATGAACGGCCTCCTAACAATCGTGGGGCCGCCGCTCGGGGCACTCCTTCTGGCCCTACTCCCGCTTCACGGTGTGATGCTGGTCGACGTGGGTACGGCCCTCTTTGCCGTTCTTCCACTCTTCTTCATCGCTATCCCCCAGCCGGTACGATCGCAGGAGAATGGAACAAAAAAGCCATCGATCTGGGTTGATCTACGTGAGGGCTTTCGCTACCTGTGGGGCTGGTCCGGAGCGATGACCCTGATCGGTGGAGCGCTGATCTTTAAAGTCGCGTTGACCCCGGCCTTTTCCCTTTTGCCTCTTCTAGTGCGCGTACACTTCGGCGGTGATGCCGCTCAACTGGGCTTGCTGGAGTCCGTGATCGGAGTAGGTATCCTACTCGGCGGGCTAGCTTTAAGCGCGTGGGGCGGGTTCCGCCGCAAGGTCTACACCTTGTTAATGGGGCTAATCGGTGTGGGAGCGGGGATCATGGTTCTCGGGTTCACTCCGGGGCACCTGTTTTTCCTGGCCCTTGCGAGTATGTTCTTCATGGGGTTGATGATTCCGATGACTGACGGCCCGATCATGGCGATTTTCCAGAGCACGGTGGCACCACAGATGCAGGGGCGCGTCTTCGCGCTTCTCGGAAGCCTCCTTTCGATCACCTCCCCCATCGGGCTCGCATTCGCCGGACCGGTGAGCGATCGGTTCGGGATCCAGGCATGGTTCGTGATCGCAGGCATCCTCTGTATGGCGATCGGGCTTGTCAGTTTCTTCATCCCGGCGATCCTCCACATCGAAGAGAATCACCAAGCGAAGGGACTAGTCAAGACGGCCTCGCCTTCGGAAGTCGCGGCCGACTGACGGATAGAATAAAGCCTCAAGCCCCTTTTGTAAGATTCTTCTTTCGACGTCACCGATTGACCGTATGGATCGCGCGGCCGAGGGCGTTCTCCGCCGCCTCCTTCAGGCCCTCGGGGAGGGTCGGATGAGGATGGACAGCATCGGCAATTGCGGAGAGCGAAAGACCGTTCTGCACCGCGAGTGCCGCCTCGGAGATAAGGTCAGAGGCCTCTGCCCCAACGATCTGGGCACCGAGGAGGCGACCTGATTTCGCCTCAGCGACAACCTGAAAGAACCCCTCGGTCTCCCCCATTCCTAAAGCCTTGCCAAGCGCAGCATACGGGAAACGCCCGACCACCGTGTCGATCTCTTTCTCTTTCGCTAGCTTCTCAGAGAGACCGACTGAGGCTATCTCGGGGTCGGTGAAGATCGCCTGGGGGATCGTCTCATAATCGAGAGGAAGTTCATCACCGACAAAGGCGGCAGCCAACTTTATTCCTTCTGCTGAGGCCTTGTGAGCGAGCATCGGGCCGGGGACGAGGTCGCCGATGGCGTACACTCCGGGAGCGGAGGTCTGTAGATTTCCGTCAACCTGGATGAATCCACGGCGGTCGGACTTGATCCCTACAGTCTCCAAGCCGATCTCAGAAGAATTCGGGCGCCTTCCGACCGCGAGGAGAACCCGATCGGCTTCGAATGACTCACCGCTCTTTGTTTTTATCACCAATCCCTGCGCACCCTCTTTATAAGTCTCGGCAGCCATGTTGAGGTGGATGTTTATCCCCTGGGCTTTGAGTGAGCGCTTCAACGTGGCGATCGTGCGACGGTCAAGATCGATCCCGGGGAGGATTTCATCCATCATCTCGATTACCGTCACCGTGCTCCCCAGGCGGTTGTAGATCGTGGCAAGCTCCAAGCCGATCACCCCGCCGCCGATCACGAGCAGCCGTTGCGGTATCTCGGTGAGGGCTAAAGCATCATCCGAGGACCAAACCCGAGGATCGGCAAAAGTGAACCCAGGAATCTCGATCGGCGAGGACCCTGCGGCAAGCACGATCCGATCCGCCTCAATCGTCTCCCCGGTAGAGAGAGCGACCCGCCCAGTTCCATCGAGTCTCCCCCGCGCCTGATAGACCGTTACTCCGTTCGACTTGAGAAGAAAGGAGATTCCTTCTACTAAGGTAGAGACAACTCCCTCTTTCCAAGAAGCGAGCTTCTCGAGGTCGATCACAGGTGCTGCGAATTCGATTCCTACTACTTTAGCATCTTCCGCTCGCTCCAGCAGTTTTGTCGCCGAATAGAGCGCCTTGGTAGGAATACAACCGCGGTTCGTACAGACCCCGCCGAGGTCCTTCTCCTCGATCAGGGCAACCTTCATCCCAAGCTGTCCCATCCGGATTGCAGATACGTACCCGCCTGGCCCGGCTCCGATTATGGCAACGTCGTACTTCATGCTCTTAACTCCCTATCTTTTTGGAAGAAGGTACCAAGAGCGGACCTGCAAAATCAAGAACACCCTCTGTGCTGTCCTACCAAAAGGCTCATACCACGCACCATTGCATATCTATCCTCGCCGGCAACTCCAGCAATATAAGGGCTACCGTATATGCGAATGTAATGCTCATTACAGACAAACAAGTAGTTATGATATATATTAGAATTGTTACTATCCGATAAAGGCAAACCCTTCGCAAGGAGGCGACGCAAAGCCACGGGCCCTTAAAGGGTAGCCGGGCTGCTGAAGGTGAAACACAAAGACCGTTGGCTGATTCTGAGCATATTCGGAACTTGCCTCCTTTTATCGATCCTGAACGGGGTGCAGGGACTCTATGTGGCCGGTGGGGCAGGGACCTCAGGAACATTCAATGTCGCTAACTCAGATAGTCTTGCCTTTTCTTGGAACATCGAGCGGATCGAAGCGCCCAAGGCGTGGGAGCGCACAGCCGGCTCCCAAGATATCGTGGTGGCGGTAATCGATAGTGGAATCGATACGACTCTGCCGCAGCTTGCTGAAAAAATCTGGATCAACCCCGGTGAGATAAAAGGAAACAGGATCGACGATGACGGGAACGGCTATATCGACGACATCCACGGGTGGGACTTTCGCGACAACGACTCAAGCTCGCTTGCCGGATCCAAGATCTACTGGCATGGGACGTTCGTCGCTGGGATCATCGCTGCCCAACCGGGGATGGGCAAGGTCGCCGGCGTAGCCCCAGGCATCCGGATCATGGATCTGCGTTTCCTTGACTCGAAGAACCGCTTCTACGGAAGCGACTGGGAGAAGTTCGTGAAAGCGGTTGACTACGCGGTCGACAACGGAGCACGGATCATCAACTTGAGTGTGTATACCAACGGGAAGCCGCCGCTTATCCTGGAGCAGGCTCTTCACCGAGCGGTGCAACACGGGGTGATCGTCGTTGGGATCGCCGGCAATGACTCCGAGCCGCAGGTGTGCTACCCGGCAAAGTACCCCTCTGTACTGGCTGTCTCCGCAACCGATCGCGACGACCATCTCGCCGATTTCAGTAACTACGGAACTGAGGTCAGCGTCGCCGCCCCGGGGGAGAAGATCACCTCCTTTTTCCCGGGAGGCGCTGTCGGGACGAGTTCCGGGACGTCATTCTCCGCCCCGCACGTCAGCGGGACCCTCGCCTTGATCCTATCCTGTAACCCTGATCTATCGCCCAGCCAGGCGGTAGATCTCCTCAAACAAACGAGCGTAGATCTCGGCAATTGCGGATGTGACTGCCAGTTTGGAGCCGGCCTGATCGACGCCGGCCAGGCGGTAGCCAAAGTGCGGTAAGAGGGGGAAACCCTAAAAAGCCGCTGGCCCTGGGTCACAAAGTGCAACATAATTCGTTCGCCTGCCCTCTCCGGGTGGCAGGTTGTCTTTGGTTGTCTCTATCCCCATAATCGGGATCATCTTCGGCTTTGTGTTCGCAGAGGAAGGAAACAATGCTTCTTGGTTGTCACCTGTCAATTGGAAAGGGGTTCACCGGCGCAATCGAGGCGGCGGAGAATCTTAGTATAAACGCCCTACAGATTTTCTCCCACAACGCATCCTCCTGGAAGATGAAGACGATCACCAAGGAGGCAGCCTCCTCGTTCCAAACACGATTTAAGAACTCGTCGGTCAAGGTTGTAGTTATCCACACGATGTACCTGCTGAATCCAGCGAGTCCAGATGAGGTGCTCTTCGAGCGGTCGGTCGCAGCACTTGAGCAAGAGGTGAAGCGAGCTGGAATCTTGGGGATCGATCGGATTGTTACCCACCTCGGCGCACACAAGGGAAGCGAGATTGAGGCGGGGATCGCACGTATCGTTACCGCTTTGGATCGCGTGATCGCCTCAGAAACATTCTCCTCATATAAAGGAGTAGAAATCCTCCTCGAAAACACGGCAGGAACAGGGACAACAATGGGAGCGAGCTTCTCCGAGCTGGGAGCGATCATCAGCGCTCTCTCAGACGCAAGCCGTGTGGGAGTCTGCCTCGACACCTGCCATGCTTTTGCTGCCGGCTATGAACTCCGTACCTGCGAGGGGCTCGCGGAGACCTTGGAAACCCTCGACCGCGAGGTGGGCCTGGAGCGTCTTAAGATGATCCATCTGAACGATTCCAAGTACCCGCTCGGCTCCCGTCACGATCGCCACGCCCACATCGGCCATGGCGATATCGGGATAGAAGGTTTCTCCTTGATCGTGAACCATAAGGCGTTGCACGACCTTCCATTCATCCTTGAAACCCCAAAAAAGTTCGATGGCCAAGCGGATGCTGACCGGATAAACTTAGACCTAGTCCGATCATTACGCCAGGAATAAGGAGGGCCCATGAAACTATTTATCGACACGGCAAACGTCTCTGAGATTCGTGAGATGGCCTGGCTCATAAACGGGGTGACCACAAATCCGACCCTGGTGGCGCGGGAGAAGCGGGCCTTCAAAGAGGTAATCGCCGAGATCTGCGAGATCGTGGACGGCCCGGTGAGTGCGGAGGCGACCGCCCTCAATGCAGAGGGGATGACCACCCAGGCGCGCGAAATTTCGACTATTCACGAGAACGTCGTGATCAAGATCCCGATGACCGAGGAAGGGATGAAAGCGGTCAAGACCCTCTCTCAAGAGGGAATCCGCACGAACGTTACCCTCGTCTTTTCGGCAAACCAGGCGCTTCTAGCGGCAAAGTGTGGGGCGAGCTTCGTCTCCCCTTTTGTTGGGAGGATCGACGACGTCGGCGGAGATGGGATGGACCTTGTCTCACAGATCCTCGCCGTTTACACGGTCTACGAATACTCGACCGAGGTGATCGTGGGGAGCGTGCGCCATCCTAGACACGTGCTCGACGCCGCCCTCCTTGGCGCTGACATCGCCACTGTTCCCTATGCCGTGTTGAAGAAGCTCTTCAACCATCCGCTCACCGATGTGGGAATCAAACGGTTTCTCAAGGATTGGGAAGGTGTGCCGAAGTAAAGAACCCCGCAGCAAGGTGCGGGGCATTGAAAGGCAAAAGCTGAAGATCTAACCGGAGTTGGTCTTTATGCTGCAATTCGATGTAGAGCTCTGTCTCATTACAAGAAACGTCGCACACAAGGTACGACGCTACAAAAACGGATGTAGCGTCGGAGTTTATCTCCGACGATGGGTGGAGCTTGTCTCCAACGTTGAGGGGCTTATTCCTGACAGAGCTCCTGTAGCCCATACGAACAACAACCAAATTCGCCTTCGGCGAATCTCCACTTTCCTCCCCCCAGCAAGCTTTAGGGTATCCAGTGGAGGTCTTTTATGAATTTCGAGCGCTACGAGGGGACGCGTGACGCCTATGGGGCAACCCTGGCAGCGCTCGGTCACGAGGATGAGAGGATCGTCGTTCTCACGGCTGACCTCGCCGGATCGACCAAGACCGACCTATTTGCCAAGGAACACCCAAAGCGGTTCTTCAACATGGGGGTCGCTGAAGCTGACATGATGGGGGTCGCTGCTGGACTGGCCATGAGTGGATACCGGCCGTTTGCCTCCACCTTTGCCGTCTTTGCCACCGGGAAGGCGTGGGAGCAGGTTCGCCAGGTGATCGCCTACCCCAATACACCTGTGCGGATTGTCGCTACCCATGCCGGCCTCACCGTCGGCGAGGATGGGGCAAGCCACCAGATGCTCGAGGACATTGCCAACATGCGTGTACTGCCGAACATGACAGTGATCGTCCCGGCCGACGCAATAGAGGCACGCGCCGTAACGCGCTTTGTTGCTGGCTACGATGAGGGACCGGTCTACGTCCGCCTCGCGCGCGCTAAATTCCCGGTCATCCTTAAAGAAGATTACGCCTTTGAATTGGGAAAGGCCTCAACCCTCGCCGAAGGGACCGATGTATCGCTCTTCGCCTGCGGGGTGATGGTCTCTGCCGCGCTTCAAGCGCGTGATAAGCTCGCCAAAGAAGGAATTTTTGTCGAGGTAGTTAATGTCTCCACGATCAAGCCACTCGATAAGGAGACGCTCCTCGCCTCGGCAAAAAAGACCGGCGCGGTGGTAACCGCCGAGGAGCACCAGGTCTCCGGCGGGTTGGGAAGCGCCGTCTGCGAGCTTCTTTCAGAAGAGCTTCCCACCCGCGTGGTACGCGTAGGGGTGCATGATCGATTCGGCCAGTCGGGAAGCGCGGATGCACTCATCACCCACTACGGCCTTGATACAAGCGGGCTTCTAGCTGCAATCAAGCAGGTGCTTCGCCAATAGCGGTAACCACTCACAGGCACACATCTAAAAGGAGGATCACCCATGAGTGCCCTCACCCATCTAGAATGCTCCTTTTGCAAAAAGGAGTATGAGGCGGATGAGCTTCACACCCTGTGCCCCGCGTGTGGCAAACCGCTGCTCGCTCGCTACGACCTAAAACGAGTCAGGGAGGAGTGGTCAAGAGAAGACCTTGCAGTCCGTGTGGCGTCGCTGTGGCGCTATCAGGAGGTCCTCCCTATTCGAAATGAGGAGAATGCCATCAGTCTAGGAGAGGGGCACACCCCACTCCTGCGGGCAGAGCGCCTGGGGAGGAAGCTTAAGATGAGGAACCTCTTCATCAAGGACGAGGGCCTAAATCCCACCGGCTCATTCAAGGCGCGCGGGCTGTGTATGGCTATCTCGCGTGCTAAAGAGCTGGGGGTCAGTGAAGTGGTGATCCCTTCGGCAGGAAATGCCGCTGGCGCGATGGCCGCCTATGCCGCTAAAGCGGGGATGAAGGCACATGTATTCATGCCTCAGGACGTACCACTTCCGTTTCGGCTGGAGTGCGAGGCGTACGGGGCGCAGGTCATGCTCGTTCCCGGACTGATCACTGACTGCGGCCAGCAGGCGAGGCAGGCTGCGGCCAGGCACGGCTGGTTCAATGTCTCCACCCTCAAGGAGCCCTACCGCCTTGAAGGGAAAAAGACGATGGGTTACGAACTGGCGGAGGCCTTCGACTGGCAACTTCCCGACGTCATCATTTACCCAACCGGTGGGGGAACCGGTCTTATTGGGATGTGGAAAGCGTTTGCCGAGATGGAGGCCCTTGGTTGGATCGGGAAAGATCGGCCCAGGATGGTCGTGGTGCAAGCACAAGGTTGCGCCCCGATTCCACGTGCCTTCGAAGCCAGGGAGGAGTTTGCGACACCGTGGGAGAACGCGGCGACAGTTGCCGCCGGTCTGCGTGTTCCCGTGGCGGTCGGCGACTTTTTGATCCTGCGCGCGGTACGAGAGAGTAACGGCACAGCTCTCGCTGTCTCGGATGATGCCTTAGTTGCTGCCCAGAAGCGCATGGCCAGCCGTGAGGGGATCTTCGCCTGCCCTGAAGGCGGCGCCACTCTCGCCGCCCTGGAGACACTCCTTGCCAAGGGCTGGCTCATGCCCGATGAGACGGTCGTCTTGTTCAACACCGGTAGCGGCCTCAAGTACACTTAAGACGCTCTAGACAAGTTAGACTGCTTCTTCGCTGCCCCAACACTTTTTCACACGGGTCGTCAGGACCGTCCTTAAAAATGCGGCGCACCTTTCAAAGTGCGCCGCACTCTATATTGATGTCTTTTTAAGCTCTTATACTATAGAGCAACCACGTCTTGCGCTTGCGGACCCTTCTCCCCTTCGGTGACCGTGAACTCCACCTTCTGTCCTTCATCCAACGAGCGATAGCCCTCGCCGCGAATGGACTGAAAGTGCACGAAGATATCTTCACCTTCCTCGCGCTCGATGAAGCCATAGCCCTTAGAGTCGTTAAACCACTTAACAGTACCGGTTTCACGCTCTGCCATAATCAGTACTCCTCCTTCTTGCTGGGTGTTTAATCGGGACAGAACGTTCTAAACGGACATCAGGAAAACTGTACTCCAAATTAAAACGACTGCACGACTACCAACAACACACAAAGTGTAGTACTGGTCCGCTCCCTTGTCAAGGTGAAGATTAAGCTCGCCTGAATCGTTAGCTTTTCACCGCAGAGAAGGATATATCCGTCCCTTTGTGCTCAATGGCCTATTTTCGCCCCAAACCCACGCCAGGTGCTCCGTAGAGAGTTCCCGGGTAAACCGGCTTACTAGAAGGAGCAGGATCAAGCCGCTGGCGATCCCCGGGATGAAGCCGTGCAAGCCCAGGAGAAGAAGGCAGCAAGTTGATAGGATAAACACAGATTTCCAGACCACAGCTTGGCGACTCGCTACTTGCCCGCAGTACATATTTAGGGAAGGCCAGGACAGCATGACGCTGCAAAGCGTAGAAAGTCGATGGGTAGGTCATATCTATCATTAACCAAAAAGCATCGCGCCCCAGGCAAGCTCATCCTTTACCTTGACAACAGCATGAAACCATGCTAGAGTTCAGAGGTTGTTGGCAGTCGTTCTACTTGAAGTGAGGCTTATGCCAACTCGGTTTAGAACGCTCTGTCTCAATAGAAAGCTTAATAGAAAGGAGGACGAATACTTATGGCAGAGCGTGAAACCGGTACTGTTAAGTGGTTTAACGCCACTAAGGGGTTCGGCTTCATCTCGCGCGAGGAAGGCGAAGATATCTTCGTACATTTTAGCGCCATTCGCGGCGAGGGCTACCGCACATTGAACGAAGGTCAGCAAGTGGAGTTCACGGTCACCGAAGGGGAGAAGGGTCCGCAAGCACAAGACGTGGTCGTAATAACTTAAAAGACAAAGCTACATCGGATGAAATGCGACGCATTCAGGCTAAGTACCGCGTGATGCCCATACTAAAATGAGACCGCAGTTCAGCGGGTAGAAAGGTATCAACGAGAAGTTGAACGCCCATAGCGGGCAACCAGACCGAGTAACATCTTATCCCGCGTACTCTAGCCTTTGTAGGCTGTTTGTAATCTGCTTTGAAAGCAGCAGTATGCCCAAAAGGGAAGATAAGCTACGGTTACTTCTTCTCAACGATCTCTTTGGCAAACACACACGGCCCCGCTATAGCAACGATGATCACCCACTCGATGACGCGCAGATACTCACGGATGATCTCCTCACCGGTGATTTCCTCCTCAAACTGTTCTCATGCTCCGAGTGCGTGCGGGTAGATTCGAGGAATTCCCGCTTAGGCCTTGAATAATGTGTCCTTTACCCAAGTCAAGGGAGAAAGGCTGACCTCTTTCTTATCGGGTTTCTTTTCCGATCGCAAAGTGGTTAAGAGATGCGCTATTTTACTCCGAGGCTTGTCCGTGTATGATGTAAGAAAGACGGTTTTTAAGTTCCCATGAACAACGGGCAGACGTTGACACACAACAGCACAAGCAAGGTGCTATGAGGATACCACGGGAAAAACACACGGTCACACCCCAGCTCCACAGGCTCTACACCCCGGGAGAAGAGATCGCCAATGCCATTACCCACGGTATCGGGGCCGGACTTAGTGTGGCCGGGTTGACACTGCTGGTCACTTTGACCACCGTGCGCAGCGGCGATGTCTGGCACATTGTTAGTTTCAGTATTTATGGCACCACCCTCATCCTCTTACACCTGGCATCGACGCTCTATCACAGCTTTCAACTTCCCCGTGTTAAACTTGTCTTCAAAATTATTGACTACGGCTCGATTTATCTACTGATTGCCGGCACGTATACACCTTTTCTCCTGATCAGCCTGCGGGGAGTGTGGGGATGGGCATTGCTTGGCGTTATTTGGGGATTGGCTGTTGTAGGCATCGTCGCGCGCTCCCTCTTCATCGACCGCTTTAGGAAGCTCTCCGTTGTTACATACGTCTCGATGGGATGGCTGTGTGTGATCGCCTTCAAGGAGATGTTGGCAAGGATTCCCTTCGGTGGATTGATCTTGTTGGGCGCCGGCGGGGTCGTGTACATGCTTGGTATCATCTTCTATGCGTGGAAGAAGCTTCCCTACAATCACGCTATCTGGCACCTGTTTGTCATGGGAGGAAGCATCTGCCACTACTTTGCCGTCCTCTTCTACCTGTTACCCAACGCTTGATATGCGATCCCGCTCTACCTGGTGGAGGCTATAGTTACCACCGGGAAGGGAACATGTTCCCCACCAATAGTGAAACCCTAAGGACTGTGAATCGCCCACACCTCCTGCTACCGCAGTCCCTATGGTCTACCGATCACATAGGTACTCGTTGCGAGCGAACAGGTTGGCATTTACGCTAACGAACAATAGAGAAAAGTCCTAAAGGGGGAATTTTAATGCCGAACCCGGTGATTGACTGCTTGATGAACCATCGATCGATTCGCAAGTTCAAACCCGACCCTATCGATCCCGAGACGCTTGATCTGATCCTTCGCGCAGGAACGCGCGCTGCCAGTGCAGGTAACCTTCAACCCTACGCGCTTGTCGTCATCGACAACCCCAAAAAATTAGAGAAGATGAGATTTAAAGCGCCCGCCGCGATCATCGCCCTGATCGATCAGTACCGCCTCAAGCGCTGGTTTGAGCTGAACGATGCGCCGTTCTACAACGATCAGGCGATCAACCTCTTTATCTCGTACTGGGATGCGGTGATCGCGCTGCAGAATATCGTCATCGCTGCGGAGAGCCTGGGCCTGGGAACCGTATATGTTGGGATGATCCTCTCCACCGACGTACAGGAGCTTCTCAAAGCTCCAAAGTACGTGGCCCCTGCCGGGTTGGTCTTCCTCGGCTACCCGGACGAATCGCCGCAGTTGCGGCCACGCCTGCCGCTTGAAGCGGTGGTGCATCGAAACGGCTACCACATACCGACCGATGATGAGATCCGTTCCTTCTATCGCGATAAGGACCGGGAATGGGACAAGGTGAGTGAGACGAAGAAACACAAGCTTCAAGAGAAGGGCATCCACAACTACGCGCAGGCGATCACCCTCGGCCACTACACGCCGGAGTTCATCAAAGGAGAAAGTGAGAAGCTCATCGCAAACATCAAGAAAGCCGGATTTCGCTTGTGGGCGGAGAGGTCAAAGACACAGCAGGAGTGAGATTGTCGTTAAGATTTGGGAGCCGCTTCCTTCGTCGCCGTTGTCCATCGGCCTGAGCCACGCAGGAGTTCAAAACGGCGACTTTTTCTATCTCGGGATAGAGCTCTCCCGGTACATTACAGGACCCCTCATCCATGTGAAGGTAACGTACATCACACAAACTGCATGAAACTGAACGTGATGTATGTCACAAACAAAAGCGCCAAGATAGAACTCCCACCCAGAAGTTAGCGCAATCTAGGGGGTGTCAAGGGGGCATTGAAGTACCCCTATCCAGAATCCTGGAAAGGCTATCGAGGTTGGGTTAGAAGATATATCTTGGCATTTCGCTCGACCAGCTGGCAGATGAGCAGGGCTTCATTTAAGCTTTGCCCGAAGCCGACTACCCCATGGCGGGCGAGGATGAGCGCCTTGCTCGGGATCCCCTGCAAGATATCGGCGGCCTGGTCGGCCAACTCCTGCGTTCCGGCAGGAACAAAGGGCGCCACAGGGACGTTCCCACCGACGCCGTATTCCATCTCTTCAGTAAGCATGGGCAGCTCCGTCGTGACCAGGCTTAAAGCAAGGGCATAGGCGCTGTGCGTGTGTACGATCGCCTGGGCATCGGGCTGGGCACCGTAGATCGTCACGTGGAGCCGAAACTCGGACGACGGCTCCCGCCTGCCAGACAGTTTCTTTCCGGCCATGTCAAGCGTCACGAGGTCTGCTGGCTCCATCCGGAAGTAATCCAAACGCGTCGGTGTAATGAGGATTGTATCCTCCTGGAGGCAGCTAACGTTGCCGAAGCTACCGATGACCAGTCCTAGCTCAGCCATCCGCCTTGCAGTGGCAATAAGGCCTTTAGCCGTGCAACACATTCTCGATCGCCTCGCTTAAAGGAGACCTAAACACGCCCTGCTCAGTGACGATCGCCGTAATCAGGCCGGCAGGCGTCACATCGAAGGAGGGATTGCGAACATTGACACCTTCGGGTGCAATTCGAACATCTCTCATCTGTGTAACCTCACTGGGGTCTCGTTCTTCGATCGGGATCTGGCTTCCATTCCTGATCGTGGGATCAACCGTGGATGTTGGCGCGGCGACGTAGAAAGGAACTTTATGGTGATGGGCGAGCACCGCAAGAGGATATGTCCCGATCTTGTTCGCCGTGTCGCCGTTTCGCGCGATCCGGTCAGCACCGACCACTACAGCATCCACCTCGCCGCAAGCCATGAACGAACCGGCCATCGAATCGGTGATTAACTCGAAGGGGATTCCGTCCTGCTTCAGTTCCCACGCGGTGAGCCGTGCGCCTTGCAACCGCGGCCGCGTCTCATCGACCAGCACTTTCTTGAGTTTTCCCGCCTCCCACGCCGCACGAACGATGCCGAGCGCGGTGCCATATCCGCCCGTTGCCAATGCACCGGCGTTGCAATGAGTGAGGATCGTCGCTCCGTCTGGGATTAGCTTAGCACCGTAACTTCCAATTCGTTTGTTCGCCTCGATATCCTCCTCGTGAATCCGCTTTGCTTCATCCAGAAGTGTTTCCCTAAGGAATTCCAATCCCGTGTCGCGATTTTCGCGGAACACCTGCGTCATCCGCTCAAGTGCCCAGAACAGGTTTCTCGCCGTCGGCCGCGTGGCTGTCAATTCTTCAATGACTTTTTTGAAGTGCTCATCAAGCACCGCTCCATCAGTGAGAGCCTGAATCCCCAAAACGACCCCATAGGCCGCAGCGATTCCGATCGCCGGCGCACCACGCACTCTCATCTCGCGGATCGCGGCTGCCAACTCGCGGTAGTCACGGACCGTCAACGTCACGACCCCCTGCGGAAGGCGGGTTTGGTCTATCAATTCAATTACGCCGTCGTGAAACGTGATCGGTGTGAGCATACGCACCTCAACCAGGAACGATGGTCAGATCATTCTAGACGGTGGGATTGAATCCTGCAAAGGGATGTCTACATACACGTCAAGACGCTGATCTCAGATCATCTAGAATCTCAACCGGTAAAGCTTGGGGTCTTCTGCTGCGCCAGTCTGGTCAATTCAAATGTTGGATTGCAAGACCAGAACCAGCCCCGAGTCGGCAATTCAGAGTCGAGTAGTACCTTGCGGTCTACGGATCCCAGGAGCCACACCCTCGTCAAGCAAATATTCTACTCGCCTGGGGTCTCCCCATCACCGGCATAAAATCCGATAATAGATCCCTCACCTTCCATAACGTGCGGTTCCTCTCCTTGGCATCTTGATGCGACATCGGTTCGTTGGTCATGGCTCTTCCTTCGAGGTGTCGAAGTTTGCACGGCAATGCGAGGGTGCCAGAGGAATCGAATCAGGGGAACTCGAGGATTAGACACGAATCCACTTCGTACGGTCTCGCCAATGCGTGCTGCGTTCCCGGAATACAGCCGTCGTCACCCAAGCAGATCGCGCGCCGTGATTGATGCTTGATCCAGGAACTTGCGGACTGACGCCCGTAGATTGTCGTATGTCCTGTTCAGGTCATCGGCAAGCTCGTTCCTTGGTGGCTTACGTTTCCGCCCAATGTCCATCGCCTCGACTAGGAAAGGTCCGAGACTCCCGTGAGCCGTCTCAATGTCTGACGCTGCATCGACAAGCTTCGGGAAGTACAGCTCTGCCAACATTCGAAGTTGCTCCAGAGGCACCCTGTCATGCTCTTCGCGCTCCACAGGCTCATGACACATGGCTTCCTGCAAAGCCACCGCCCATGCCCATGCCATGAGGACTTCCACTCTGATGGCAGTCTCAGACACCTGCTCCAGCTTCTCTAGGAGAAGCGCCCGACGCTTTGCTGCCTCTCGCTTCCGTGCCAGAATGCTCCCTGAAAGGAGGGCAATCGCACCACCAAGAGCCGTACCCACAAGACTAGCAATAGCTATGACCCATTGCCCCGTCATGCTTCACTCTACCTGTCCTGACGTCAAGAGACAAGACCTCGTACCTTGGCCCCCGTGTACCCTATCCGCTGTGGTGCCAGCTTTCACTTCGATGGGGCTACTTGCGAGACGCCGTATCCTCCACCCGCGACACGATCTCAGCCAGATACGCGAGTTCGCTCCACGCGATCCCCTCACTCAATTCCAGTCTTCTCAACCGCACAGAGATGGCTAGCTTGCCGATCTCAACAGCAATTCCCGCAGCTAGGCCTGCCGTAGGGTTACCCGTGAGGACTCCAATAGCCGCAATCCCCAGCGATCCCAAGAGGGACTTCGAGCTGAGCGTCTGATGAAGCGTGGTGAGAGTGAGACTAAGGCCACTTTTCCTGCATGAAGTCTCATATTCCTCAAGTTTCTTGTTCAGATCGTCTAGCACATACCCAACTTCTTTCCCGCGGTAGTTCTCGTTTAAGAAGAGCCGGAAGTTACGGAGACGCCGTGTGAAGTCTTTGTCGCGACGGATAACCAGGATATCGTCCCACTCAAGGTTCGATGTGTCAATGAGCGGTGCATTGATGAGCGAGATCTCTACTGCCTCGGTGCTCCCGGGCAGAAGATACGTCTCGTAACCTACGACAGAGCGAAAGAGTGGGGCTGATCGGACACCGTTGGCGGTGAGGATCCTGTGTATCTGTGCCGTATAGAGATTGCGTACGTAGTGAACAAACGTCTGCAACGCCGCGATTTCGTGGTCTGTGAAACCGCTGCTGCGGAATCCAGCCACCTGTTCAGACGGGACCTCAGCGACGATCTTCTGGACCCAAGACTCTGGTTTCTCCTGTACGATTCTCTTTGCACGCCTCATAGTGTCCGCCAGCTCTTCATCGGCACTGCTCTTCCCGAAAGCTGCCAGTTCTGGATGCTGGAACTTCACCTCATCAGGAACGGCAGCCGACGAGTGTACCGGTACGAGATGGTCAAACAGCAGAGCGGCGAGCTTGTGATCCTCCGATGAAATCGCAACTGTGGGTATGCTACGCATGACTGTTCATCTCATGTCGCCCTACATCGCTTCCATGTTTTGATTTTGAATGCCTAAATCGTACAACTTAACTCGTAGGATAGGAATTCTAGCCATCGTATGGAAGAGCGGTGCCTCCCGACCACAATCCTCTCGCGGTGTACTCCTTGATCAGTTACTACCACACTACGACCACGCAGGTGTCGTGACCAACCTGCGCGACTCCAGGAAATCGGGGGACACAATTCCTATTTCCAACCAGACAAGCCTCTTGAATATCCCACTCCAGTCTCTCTAATGCCCCTTCAGAACGACTACTTGCACGCCGACAGCCACACCGCTGGTCGAGGTGGGGGCGCTGGCGCCGGGGGCTCTGACGTTCACCATGATCTCGCCGATGACGACGCGCGCTTTCAGAGATGTCCCCGCAAGTCTGACTGCGAGGTTTGATCGGTTTCGATGTGGAGGATTAACCGGGTCGGAGAAGGAGCGGGGGAAGGCTCAATGACGAGATAAACGTTCCTTCTGATCGACCTCCCTGCGAAGGTCGTTATGTGCGAAGAGTGAAACGGAGGCGCCTGGCGCTTTCGTCTCGCCATGGCCTCGATGATTCCTGTCTAGCGCCGACGGCGTCCCTTGGGTCGGCCGCGTGAGGACCGGCTTTTCTTGTTGCCCTTTTTTGGTGGAGGCCGTTTGCTGGTGCACTCGACGCAGTACACGGGGCGATCGGTCAAGGGCAGGAAGGGGAGTTCCTCTATCTTCTTCCCGCATTCTGCACACTTGAGATCGAAAACACGTACGTCGTGCATCTTCCGGCCAGAGGCCATAAGCTCTCCTTCCAGAACCTTTCCACAGCACCCGTTGCTGCCTGTTGAGCCTACAGACATCCCCACAGTACCCGATGTGACGTGAAATTCACACCCACGGAACGCGGAAAGTGCCGATGTCTTCGTGAATATGGGTCAACTCAGGTCAGACGAGGCGGGGCGATCAGCGAGCTGGAGGAC
>JAGLXM010000271.1 GCA_023132915.1 Candidatus Bipolaricaulota bacterium | reverse complement strand
ACCAAGGATACATACTAACGATTAACTTTGCAAGTAGGTACTAGTATACTCCGTAGCCAGTCGGAAGGGAAATCCACGTCTCCGGGTGCCATTCGAGGTACTTAAGGTTTTACCTATGGCAATCCCACCTACCTAGGCCTCGCCGGATGGGACGACAGGAGCAGCTAAGCTTTAGTGTTGGATTGGTCGCGGTAGGGATGCCGGTTACCCGGCACCCCCCGCACAGATCCCAGCATGGGGAACTACCCCACTGGGCTCCTACCTCGGGTTCTGACGCGCAAGCACTGACCGCCTGCCGTATCCACTCCAGCGCACGTCGCAGGGCTTCCCGCCACTGAGTGCGGACCCTGTTTTGCTGGACCAGATTCCCCTTGGCCAGTCCCCTTTCCTCCACTTCCTCCGCCGACCGTGGCGCACCACAGCCCTTGTTCCGGAAGCTTCTCAGGTAATATGGAACTGTCCGACTTCCCATGGTCGTACATCACCATCGTGCTCCCTTAGGATTCCTGGTGCGGACCACACCATCTACTATGGTCGACCATGGGATCTCCCGTCTTCCGCGAGGTGTGCTTCGATGCGCGCACGGGGTCTTCGACCGCGCAGGGTCCGAACGTACCTCGCGATCTAACGGTACGCCCGATGTTGCCCCTCGCCTGCCTTGAGAGCGGAGGCACCCTGAAGTATTAGGGTCAATTTCGCGGCTCAATACCCAGCTCACATCTGCCCCTGTCACTGCTACACCCATCTCCTTACGGACACCAGCGCATGACTCGGGGTCAGGGTGGATCGCTAACCCTTCCCTGTACGGGACTTTCACCTGCTACACACCTCCGACTTTGACGGCGCTTTCCAAGGCCCGGACCCTCATATACCTAAGCCCGGTGCCTCCCGATGGGCCAAAGAGATAAGGTATGTGTAGCCGCAACTCAGAACAGCGCGCACTCAGCTGCTATCGCTGTTATCTCGGAGTAACCCTTCCACCTCACGGTAGAGAACGGGGAGATCACGCTGCACAATGTCCCAAACGACGTGATCATCAACGACCGCATAGCCATGGATTAGGATGTTCCGGAATGCTATGATACGTTCGTAATTGGTAACCTGTGACACGAGTTTCTTCTGTATACGTTGCGCTGCGCCAATCGCTTCTCCCATAATCTCAAACTGCCGCTCAACGCCTGATCGCAACAGAGGATCCTGCCTGTAGTCTGTCCAATCCTTGTCTTCTGTGAACTTGAGAATAAGTGAGGCCGCTTGGCGGATATCCTCCAAGTATGTCTTAATCTCAGGCCGCATAGACTACCTCTTTGCTATCACTGATGGACTCAAGGAAGTAGCGGTTTCTTATGGCGCTTTGCATCACAAGATCGACAGGGCGACCGAATAGCCTTTGCAGAGCACTGAGCAGACCGAAGTAGTTATCGGCATATTCCCCGGCGTGCAACGGCAGGAACTCAACGATGAAATCGAGATCGCTTGCCTGATTGTTAAACTCCCCACCTGCTACTGCTGAACCAAACAGCTCAAGCCTCTGAACCCGGTGAGTCTCACAGATCTGGCTCAACTCGATGATCTGGTCTTTCACGATAGAATTCATACAACTGTCCTCCGAAGAAATGATAGCGCAAAGCAAGTTCATGTTACCACTAGTTCCAGCCGGGGACATCTCTGAAAGCGCGTCGTTTTGATGGGCGCCCGTTGAGGAAGCAATCTCAAGAGCGGAATCCAAATATGGAATAGGTATTGTGCCCCCCAATTTCCTATTTCAGGCTGCTCCTTTAGGAATCATGGTATGCGTCCCCAGAGTTACGCGTAGCGTCGGGGCTTGTACCCGACGGGTTTTTCCACCGTGTAGTAGCCTCAAATCCTCGGGCGTTCAGTGTATTGGCAACGTGCTTGGCAGTGCGATCGATAGTAGAATAGTCGCGTCCAACAATCGTTGTCACGTGTCGTTTCTCATCGCCCGCGCCAAATCGTTCTCCTTGTAGATGTCAAGGATGAAGGTCCGACCATGCGAACTCGCGCAACTCCCGCTCCGACGTCGCGGTGGGTCTAGCTTTCTCGCCTATTCCATCCTGTAGCAATTAATGGCTGACCGCGAACCAGATCACGGGAGAACCCGGAGCCACAGAACCTTCGAGAAGTCTTTTTTTTCAAAGGTGTATACGTTTTCCAGACCCTCTGCTTTCGCGAAGCAAGCTAGATATGCGTCCGTGTAATCAATGTTCAGTTCAGCGTGGAGAACGGCTGCTTCCTCCAAGAGGCGAGAGTTATCCACGTGAATGTTGCGTAGGTTCAGGATAGCAATTGCTTTTTCGGCGGCCTCCTGTTTGGACAAGTCAAACACAGAGGTTTCCAAGACCCAGATGATCTCAGCGATCACGAGAGGCGAGATAATTAGCTGGATCTCGCCTCTCTCCACCTGCTGTAGGACCTTCTCAGCCTGTTCGGCCTGATCAGGAGGAGCCCCGGTTAGGTAGCGAAGGAAGAAGCAGGTATCGACGCTAGCTCTTGGGATGGGCATGACGAGCAGTGTGCTCCTCACGGGCCGCTTTTCGGAGTTCTTTGATGGACTTGAAAGGCTTTTGTGTTTTCACTGAACCGCGCATTTCAAGGAGAGATCTCCTTTTTATCGGGAGAACTCTTACCGAATCTCCCTCTTCGATGAACATCAATCCGTCCCCCTGTTTTAGGTTCCAGCGACGTGCGATTTGCGCGGGGATGGTGATCTGCTTTTTCGAGGAGAGCGTGGCAATTGTCATGGTTCTTCCCCTCCTTTTGCGTATCTCCTTACTCTCATATTATGCCTTACTTTTCCGTCATGTCAAGGCTCGATGCTCATGGTGCGGCTTCCTCGCAATCGGACTGGCAACCATGCTAAATGAACTCTGGAAGGAACCGCGTGACGGAGTCGAAGCTTCGCTGTTGGTGTTCGGGCTGCTGGCAACGTGATTAGACTTCGAGCGACATAGACCCTGTCTCAGGCTGCTCCTTGAGGAATCATGGGTTGCGTGCCCAGGATTCCCTCGGAGACATCGTACGGGAATCGACGGACGGGAAGGCCATCGTCTCAGCATACCGAGACTACGGATACACCCTGAGCGAGATCGCTGAACACCTTGGCGTGCACTATTCCACCGTCAGTCGCAGGCTGGGACAGCACGAGACTGAGTCGTGAGAACTGCGCGTATGTTGCATTGCAAGACCCAACCCCATGCTACTCCAACCCCATGCTACTCCTGGGAGTTGACGGAATAACATACAGGACGTAGACTCCAATACATTATGAATAAGGACGCTGCTATTATCCCCCTAAATCATCCCATTCTCCGACTCCGTGCGCCCGCCGCAAGACGGCGAGTGGAGAGGGTATTCGGAAGCTGGCTTCCGGCAAAGCCAACTGACGACCTACG
Organism: Candidatus Bipolaricaulota bacterium; assembly: GCA_023132915.1. Classification (GTDB taxonomy): domain Bacteria; phylum Bipolaricaulota; class Bipolaricaulia; order UBA7950; family UBA9294; genus UBA9294. The sequence goes on along the minus strand of JAGLXM010000271.1, from coordinate 19,894 downwards.
ACTCTCGCTTGAGCCCTTCACCAAAAGTCGCCCGCTTTGCTACTTCTACCGCGACGTCATCGATATCTGTCTCCGCCTGTTCGAGGGGAATCCAAATGACACCCTGCGTGCTCTTAGATCCCATGAGGGAGCAGTTACCCACGCCATCCTCTCGCTACTGCGTCGGGGGGCGAGCTGGGGAATGGAGGAGGCACTGTCGCTCCAAACCCCCAAACAGATCGCTGAACTAGAGAGGATTTGGCACCCTGAGTACCAGCGTTACATCGAGCACATCTACAACAACCTCATCACGGTTCTTCTGGACATACTGGGAAAGCTTGATGGTAAGGACTACGTCGGGCTCACTCTCGCGAACAGGATCCAGAAACTGGGAGACAAGGGATATCCCGAGCTTGCCAACGGTGCCGATGCAACGATAAGAAACGCGATATCACACGGAGGAGTCCGCTATGGCCATCTGAAAATCACGTATCACTCCAGCAACCAGACGGTCGAACTACTACCTACGAGCTTCACGGACTACCTCGACAGCCTAGCTGACATCTGCTCCTCGATCGTGGCCTCACTCCTTCTGTTCGTGTGCAGGGACCAGAGGACTGTAGAGACTGTTGGGTATCAGCGCCTCCCGCTAGGGATCCGGTTCCTACTGATCAGGGGAGTTACGCACTACTCGGGTTTCATTCTCGAATCTGCTGCCGACTCGGGGGCTGGATCAACCAGCATTCTCAACCTCTACTGCATCAGCAGAACAAAGGCGCGTATGGTTCACCGATTCGATGGCGTCAGCGTCGCCTCCCAGGCGATCGTGTACGGTGGAGGTGGATATGACCGGATTGCCGTCTCGATTGATTGCGGCGGACCAGTGCCCACGTACTCGCCGTATAAGGTGAAGGAGCTGAAGGATGCGCTTCGTCCTGGCGCTTCGAGGAAGCTGCTCGCGAAGATACTTGATCCGAGAAGCGAGTTGCTTTGGTATGATGTCCCCGCCCTGTCGAGGAAGCTCTACGCACTGAAGTCCAGCATTCACGCAGCGTGGTCCAACATGAAGGACGAAGTCATAGCGCAGTGGCGACAGTCAGATCTTGAGGTGCTGAGGAGCAGGTACGACTTGCGCTTCAACCGTGTCCATGGGAACAAGTCGGTGGAGCGATTGCGGAGGATCGAAGCCCATGCAGTGCTTGCGGCCAATGAGGTTCCAACGAGGGAGCTCATAGAGAAGATCATCTTGCATGCCTCGCGGAGACTAAGGAGAAAGCTCCTTCGGTCAAAGGACATATCGGGGAGGTCCACTCTTCTCGCCAGACGGCCGAAGTATGTGTGGCTGAAGGTTCACGAGGCAGATGGCCGACTTAGAGAACTGGAGACGCGAGCAGTCGGTCACCCATCTCTGCTCGCGGTTAGTGAGTGGATACACAGGTCTCACCGCACGAAGCCGATCCTAGTGAAGAACCCGGACAAGACAACCAGGAGCTACAGGATTCGCTTCTTCGTCTAGCAGCATTGGAGCAACGAGAAGAGGAGCCCGATCTCCCGTCGGGTGGGAGCCTTGTGAATGGATGCGCACACTGTGCAGAGTGCGTACTGTATCGAATCCGAGTCGGTGGAACACCCGCCAACGAACCAGGCGGCTAAGCTAGAGTGCGGTTCGTGTTTGAAGAACACCTCAGTTTCCTTATCGACGAAGAAGGAAATCGGGAAACGCCGACTGGAATTCCGGCCTTCGATAAAGTCGGAAACCAGGGTTGACGCCCTCAGATTTGTCGCAAACACACCCCTCAACTCATGACCTTCAGTGTCTACTCACCTCGTCGCCTCCTCGACGATGCGGATTTCCTCGTCGGCCAGGCCGCAAGCCACCTTTGCTACGTTATTCTGACACGCTGTACTTGACATTTGCAACGGTTTGCCTGTATAGAGTGTAAATAATCCAGTAATCTGGAGGTGGATCGCCCGAGAAGGGCGAGCGTGAGGAGGCCCGAAGGGGCCTTTTCATTTGGGAAACAGGAGCTTTCCGACTTTTGACAGCACTCACCAAGACTTGTCCCCGGACACTCTGAAGTAAGAGACAGAGTGTGCGCTTCACCAGCGGCGAGAATGATCAACCTTTCCCCTCTTCTACATGCTTCAGGACGGTAAGCGTGCCCTCCCATGCATCAGGGAAGGAAATCTCTTGCCCTCGTGGGATTAGGTATACGAGATTGTGCTCCCAATCTCGTTCAAACTTCTGGCGCCGCGAAATGATCTTGTGTGCATTTATACTCGCCGGATCCAGCCCTTTCACAGCAAACTTCGCCTTCAATAGCGGTATTGCAGCAGTAACCTCCACTCCTGCCTGTACCAGCCGATGGATGTCATACAAGTCTCGCGAGATGGCAAAACGTCGCTGCCCTCCAACTGCACGGATCTTCTCGGCCAGAATCTCAACCAATGAATAGCACCAAAGGTTGGCAGCGGGAGCAAGGGCCTTTGCATCCGAGTATGAATGGATGGCTGAACGGATCTCGGCAGGCAGAAGAAGCTGCTCATCCCGCGTCACGTCTAAGCGGATCGCCTGCGGTGAACCGGCCCAGCGCAAGGGGCCACGTAGGTATACCCTAACCTGGTAGGTTTCTGTCCCGTATTCATCTGAGACGAGTTCTAAGCGGGGTTCAGCTGTCAGGAAGTTGGGACCATCCTTGTCCTCAGCCCAGTGTGCAGCCTGCTCTACCCATCCCATCAGTTGTTTAGCACTCAGCGCCTCTGCGGCTGTGAAATCTAAATCTTCCGAGAACCGGTAATCGGGAAAGTAGGCCTTGCGCAGACATGTCCCCCCTTTGAAACGCAACCGACCTTTGAGATCATTGGCCTGGTAGAAGGCGCTCAGGAACCATCCTATACTATAATCGAGGTTCAGCAGCATTGGATCCACACCATAACCAGCAGCAAGGCGACGCAGTTCCGCTTCGCTAATCATGTCTTCCCCCTCAAATGCCCGAGACGGGCGCGTTCACGCGAATACGCCAGCGAGTAACGACTCGCCCCTTCGTCGCAGTCCCCGGTTCGAGCAGTGAAATGCCAGCAGAGAGGCGCGATCTCCACCGCCTCAGTCGCTCCTGCGTAGCAGAGAGTGGGATCCCCAAAGTCTCTATCAGATACCCAAAGCGTTTGTAGACTGTGCCTGAGCCGAACTTTTCCAAATACCTATCCATCTTATCCCAATCGATGTCGTCACAAGCTTCCCTCAGTGCTTGAGCTAGCTGTGCAATCCCTCCACAGAGATCCGGGCGATCCGCTGCATCGATGAGGGTCTTCTCCCGATCAGTGATGCAAGTTGTCTTGCCGTCCAAGGTGCGGGTAGCAAGGCCGAAGAACTTTCGTTCCGTTACTGTAACGAAGCGAAAAGACATGCCGAGAACCTCTACCTGGCGGTGGAATCTGCGCCGTGGTGTCTGGAGGAAGACCACTCGTGGGATCTGCTCTGTCATGTGCCAGTAGTGCAGGGCAGACCAATAGGCCACTGCGACCGGCTGCCCCAGGTAGGGAGCTATGACGAGGGCCTGCTCCGACCACAGACGTTCTGGACCAGCTTCGAGGGGGATCACCATGTAGGTTCCGTGGACCAGGCGTTGAATCCAGCCTTTGTTCGTCAAGCGGTGGAGAGTTTTCTTCGTGTACTCCGAACCACCCCAGAAATCACGCGCTTTCTCAGCCGTGAATATCCCGTTTTCGCTCGTGGCCATCCGGACTAAGAACTCAGCCTCTTTAGGTCCCAACTCCGTTATATTCTGCGCCATAAAAGTTACCTCACAAAGGGTACTTTCCATGCACAAAATATCATGCGGCAAGGATTAAAGCAAGCCGTCATCAAGGTGTGGACCCTCTACAATGGCAACTTCCGTAATGAGGACTTTCCAAACGCCTCTCCGAGAGCGAAGAGGATGTTCGACTGCAAGGCCAGGTACCGGGAGCCGGGCGTGGTTGGTTTCACTGATCGCGCGGGGATCATGTCAAATGAGCTATTTGTCACGAGTTGCCTCCTCGACGATGTGGATTTCACTGTCCAATTAGGCTGTAGAGTTCCTCCTTGTCCATTGGTGAACTTTCTCCAGCACATTACCTATGATAACACGAGATCGTGATTCAAACGACCCGTGATCCCACTCCCCCATGAATTCGAGGGACATAGACCCTATTGGGGCTGCTCCTTCCTGTCTGCCGTGCTGGCACAGGCAGGGAGGAATGATGGGTTGCGTCCCCGGAGTTATCAATTCCCTGAACTAGCGCAGCAGGTTGTTGCACAAACTCGCGATCGGGGTACGCCTCAGTCAACCCCCTGACGTACTTAAGGTTCCACGTCGAGAATCCTGTCATCTGAGGAAAAGAGCTCGGTGAGTCGTTTTTGAAGCTTCACCATGGCTAAAGTGTCTTGAGCACAGTATTCAAGAAGCTGTTGTTTTACGGCCGCTGCTTCATCAGGTGGGTATTTACCCATCGCAAGATAGGCAAACGCAGCCATGGCATCACTGCCCTCCTGGAACCGAAGACCCTCGTACGATATGTCAGGAACCAGGGCAGGCAGTGTGATCTTGATTGAGGTGCGCCCGTGAAACCCCGGGTGGTAAACATTTCGCTTGATAGCCCCCTCCAAGTCGAAGAGCCTCACGATAAGCGCTGCCAGCTGTTCGGCCAGGTCCGGGAAGAGCGCAATCAGTGAGCTGATGACCTGCTTTTCGAAGCCGGAGTACACCACGATACTTCCCTCATTCCCAAGTGCCCCGACCAGGTCTTCCGCCAGATCTCTTCTCGAATCCTTGCCAGGGTCGCCGATGAATCGATGCTGATCGACTACACATCCGGGCTCGGAACATAGGTGAACGGAGAAGATGACAGGTATTCGTTCATACGGGCCAACACCAAGGTACAGCGGGAGGGCCGTGGACATCGTTTCGAAGTCTAGGTAGTAGGCTGGCCACGAAACGGCCGCGAGTTCACTCCTCAAATCGCCAAACACGCTCAATCCCCCGGTTCGCACCCCGCTCAGAACCCGCAGTTGATTATCGGTCAAGTTGAAGTCGTTAGGTATGTCCTCGATGCGGAGAATCCCCAGCTCTCGTAATGTATCAAACCTCTTCTTGCTGAGCCGTGGAAGATCGAAGATAGGGTTCACGATGTCGCAGGCAACGCACTGGCGAAGAACCGGGCACTTCTTGCAGTCGAAACGTGGGGCCGGCTCCGGCTTCGTGGGTGAACTGATTACCCCTGCAATGTTGTCCCACAGCTCTTCGAACTCCCGGGAGCGGTTGAGAACCTCCTCGGTGTGATCCACTTCAACGAACAAGTTCTGTGTTTCCATGCCAAGCCGGAAATCCCTTGACATCAACACAAGGGTCGCTTCGGTGATCGACAGGCCCGCCTTGCGGAGAACCATCGCGGTGTAGCCCATGTCATCGATGAACTCCGCCTTGTCGTTCAGGCTGGCCTTCACCTCGATGAGCTGCCAACCACCTCCCTTCCGAGTGAGGGCATCAGGCCTTGCAGCATACGGACCCACCGCAAAGGCACCCTCTATGAGCGTCTTCAAGGCTGGATCGCCAACTGCTTCAGTCGTGATCTCCTCTGCCGATGTCCCTGGGGTAGACTCGACTACAAGGCCTTCCAGGAAGAGCTCGTGTGCACGTCGATGGATCTCGCGCCCTTCCTCCATGTGGAACCGCTCCGCGAGCGTTGGCTCACGGCGAATCCCCTCTGCCTCAGATCTCAGCAACCACCCGAGAGTCGGACAGGCCAGGGTGTTGAGAAAGATGTTCTTGGTGACATGCCTCAAAGCTCGCGTCTCCTTATCCTGCCCATTCCTCACCGAGGAGTTCGGCTTGTTGGATCACAGTTTCAGTCACCTGCTTCGCCTTGTCCAGCGGGTAGCCGTACTTGCGCTTGTCACTTCGCTTCCTCTCCATCATCGCCGTCACTGTACGAGGATTGGTAGGCAAACCCGACATACTGCCTATGTATGTCACTCGTTGTCACGGCCGCAGGCGGCTTGCTGAAGTAGACCACTTCGAATAAGAAACGTCTGTTACCTTCCTGTTTCTGAAGGAACTCCTCTGCCTTCTCTCGCTCTACTGCGTGGATTTCGGACATTTCGGGCCGAAGCGGCGCGACGTCACCGGTGAACTGACGCCATATGCATACCTCACCCCTGCCCAGGACAACGGGGAAGGACTGCTCTGAGACCATCTTGTCACCCTGCCCCCGCTCAAGTTGCGCTGTCCCCTTGCCAAGATCGACTCGACCAAGGCCCGAGGTCAGTACAATCGCGGGTTGCCAGATGAGGATGGGAACGTCGCCTGCGTTCCACATGATGTACTCTGCATACACGTCAGCCGCCTCTCCCGCGAGAAGCTCTGTATTGGGATACATCGCAGGGTTCTTGTAGTGGATCCCTAGCGATGGCTCGTGAAGTGCATCGAAGCTCTGGTGTTGAAGCTCGAGGCTCCTCCGTTGCAGAAGATAGGCCAGTGCTGCTACCGAGAGCAGGGCGATGCCGGTCGCAATCGCCGCGAGTGGGGCTGCTCTCTGCGCTGCGGGAAGCCCGAGCGAGATGACGAACGCATAGCTCAAGAGCCCAAGCACCACGCTGCTTACGAGAGAGGCAGCAATGAGACGAAAGCGCTTACGCACGTGTCCCCTCCTCGACGATGCGGATTTCTCCGTCGGTCAAGCCGTAGAGCTCGTAGACGAGTTGGTCGATCTGCCTGTCGGTCGCATCGATCTGGCGCTGGATGAGTGACTTCGCGTGCACCGATGGATCGATGAACTCCCGCCGCGCTTGAGTTTCGTTGTACTCGTGGGAGCGATAGGCATCGCGATTGCGTTCAAATCGCTCAATCAGTTCAAGAACTCCCTTAGGAGTGAGCATTCCTATCCTACCTTCTAGTTCTCCTCCCCATTGTGGCTAATAGTCGGTAATGTTTCAAATTTCTGGATGAATGAGGAAAACTGATCAAACAGTGAGAAGGGTTGTCGCGGCCATGTCCAGAAGGTATAGTGGTCTTAAGGCATGTTCAGGCCATCCGGGCCATCCAGCCATCCTGGGTGGCCTTTTTACTTAGGAGGGTGCAATGTGGGAGAAGGCACTTGTTGTGTCGGGGTACCTTGCGGTGCTTTTGGGGATTGGATTTTGGGCTCGTCGTCGGGCGCGGCGTACAGCAGAGGATTACTTCGTCGCCTCGCGTAGCTTGCCGCCACTTGTCCTTTTTCTCACCATGGCAGCGACCAACTTCAGTGCGTTCACGGTCTTTGGGTTCTCCGGAGCGGGCTGGCGGATCGGGTATTCCTTCTATCCGATCATGGCCTTTGGTACAGGGTTCATGGCCCTTTCTTTCGCCTATATCGGCCGACCGGTCTGGCGGCTGGGAAAGGAGAAGGGTCTTTTTACTCCGCCGGAGCTCGTCTTCGATCGGTTCGCAAGTCCAACGCTTCGCCTCCTCTTCCTCGGGGTGATGGTCGCCTTTACTTTGCCCTATCTTGCCATGCAGCCGATGGCAGCAGGATACGCGCTTGAGGAGCTCCTCGGCATCCCCTATTTCGGTGGGGCGGTGCTGATCACCGTGGTCATGCTCGCCTACACCTTCTTTGGTGGGATGCGGGGGGTGGCGTGGACCGATGTCCTCCAAGGAGGGATGCTCCTCCTCCTCCTCATCGTTGCTATCGGTCTGATCGCGTCTCACTTCGGCGGGCTTCCCGCAGCGAACTACACCGCGGCTTCGCGGTGGCCGGAACTCTTTTCCCGGCCGGGGATGGGGGGAGCCTTCACGCCAGGAATATGGCTTGGTTACATGCTCCTTTGGTTTTTATGCGATCCGATGTTCCCCCAGCTCTTCCAGCGCTTCTACGCCGCTCGCGACGAGAAAGCACTAGGAACGACCATGGCGCTCTACCCGCTGATCACCGGAGTCCTGTTTCTTCTTCCGGTGACGATCGGGGTGATCGGGCGCCTGGCCTTCCCCGAGCTTCCGGTCGGGACCGCCTCGGATCGTATCCTCCCGCTGCTCCTTTCTCGATACGCCCCTGCGGCACTTGAGGCACTGGTTCTCACAGCGGCCCTCGCCGCGCTTATGTCGACGCTTGACTCGCAGCTTCTCACCCTCTCCTCGATGTTCACGCGCGATCTTGTCGAGCCGTTGGCCAAGCGGCAGAGTCCCCCTTGGGTGGGTAAGCTCTTTGTAGTGGGCCTCGCGCTTGCCGGCCTGGCGATCGCCTGGCGACCACCGGCGACCTTCCTTGAGATCGCCACCGAGACCTTCACCGGCCTGGCGGTCCTTTTTCCCACCGTGGTGGGGGCTTTATACTGGAAGCGGGCCACGGCAAAGGGGGCGATCGCCTCGATTCTCGTGGGAGAGGGACTCGTCGTGGCCTATCACTTCAAGCTCGTTCCAAGCTTTGGAACGCTTCCCGTAGTCCCCATCGTCGCGGCCGCGGCTTTGGTGCTTCTGGTTGTAAGCTTCCTCTCTCAGCCGCGTCCACAAGCTGAACCTCCGAGGGGAAAATCTAAGGAGAATAAGGGAGGATGGAAATGGTCTCTAGCCTTTGCTCTCCTGTTTCTCCTCGGGAACGACTACTGGGCATGGGGCGACGGGCGTCTTGGTCCGCTTAACTTCCCGTGGTGGGTGTGGTATTTCCTTGGCCTGTGCACCCTGATGGCCCTCGTATTTTGGCGGTTTGCTCACAGCCGAACGGCTGCTGACTGATCCAGCCTACAGTGCCATCTCCTGTTTGAGCTGTCGCAGATGGTCCAAGGCAGCATGAATAAGTGCCTGACTCTTCGGCCGGTTAAGCTACAGGTTGGCTCCGGAGGGGTGAGGAAGAGGGAGCACAAGTCGACCATCCCTCTCGAAAACGTTGCCAATGAGATCGGCAAGTCTACCCCTGCCGAGGAAGTGATTGATCGCCACACGACCAACGGGAATGGTCAGCTGCGGTCTTAGGATGTCAAGCTCGCGCACGAGAAACGGCGCACACAGTTTCCGTTCCTCTGCTGTGGGGACGCGGTCCCCACGTGAGCGCCCCTTTCCCGGGTAACACTTGGTGATCGCGGTTATATACTGCACCGCGCGGAACTCCTCCTCCTCAAACCCTGCCTCCGTCAACCAGGAGAAGAGCCGCTTTCCAGCCGGTCCGCTAAATGGAAGCCCCGTCTCTTTTTCCCGCACGCCGGGTGCCTGACCAACGACCATCACTCGGGCACTAGGCCCTCCGGAGAAGATCGCCCCTGGCGTGATCGGATAACCCGCCTCAAGGCAGCGCTGACAGCGGCGCATCTCTTTGTGCAGCTTGGTAAGACTAGCTTTATACATTACATAAGTGGAGCCTACATTTTAGATATGTCCCAACTTCGCCAGCGCTGATAGCCCGTTGTGTCAGTCCGGCCATGAGCGTAGTCCGCGTGCCATTCGTCCGACATTAATCCGTGCACATTTCCTAGTAGGCGCGATTTTCAGGCGTCAATGCTTAAGAGGTTTCGGAAGTTCGTGTAGACTGCCTCAACGAGTTCTTCAACATCGATCTCTTTCAGCTTAGCAAGCGCGTACGCCACCCGAGCGACATTAGCTGGCTCGTTTTTCTCGGCGGATTGCTCAAAAAGGGGCATGTAGGGTGAATCGGTCTCAAGCAGGATTCCATCGATCGGGATATGCCTAATGGTCCCTCTAAGCTCGGTTGCGGTCGGGTAGGTAATCGCCCCGCCGAATGACAGAAGAAAACCCATATCCAGGAGTTGAGTCGCTGTTTTTTCATCCCCATCAAAATTATGAATAACTCCGCCTACCCTGTAGGCCTTTTCCTCTTGGAGGATGGAAGGGAGCGCGGAATAGGCTCCCCGACAATGGACGATGAGAGGGAGAGACACTTCGCAGGCCAGGGCAATCTGCTCGCGGAATGCGGGTTCCTGAGCTTGGCGTAGATCCTGGTTATCATGGTAAGTCACGCCGGTAAAGACATTATCTATGAAATCGAGCCCGACTTCGCCGATGGCCACTGTTATATCTCTACGGGCGAGGCTGTAGAGCTCCTCACGAAAATTATCAGGAAAATCTTCCGCTGCAACCCAGGGATGGATGCCTACTGTGGCCAAGACCTGCTCATGAGCAGCAGCGATTTCAACAGCACTCTCCGATGATTGCAAATCCATCCCTGAGGTTACAATCCAGCGAACACCCGCTTTCTCAGCCCGTTTGAGCACCTGCCCCATCTCTTCAGGTGGAAACTGGTCCAAATGGACATGGATGTCAGTCAGCTTTCTTTCCTTGCTCACACCTGCTTCACCCGCTCTTTGGGCCTTTCCAGCCAACGAGGAATTGCTCCCCCGTCCATCCAAAATCGTGATCAATGCTACACCCTTTCATATCAGGGTAATAATCAACCGATACCACGACATGCGGCCCCGCCACTCTTTAGGCTATGGGGGCTGTGGTCTTAGCTTCTGCGAACAAGTGGCACCTGGTAACGTGGCCCTCTCCGATCTCGACCATCACCGGATCATCTTGAGCGCACATATCCATCTTCTCCGGGCAACGCGAGTGAAAACTGCACCCAGGAGGAACGTTGACCGGGCTGGGAATCTCACCCCTCGAGGCGATCTTCGTCGGTTTGAGAGCCTTCTCCTCCTGGGAGACGACGGGAATCGCAGAGAGCAACATCTTGGTATATGGATGAGTGGGGTTCTGGAAAAACTCTACCGTCGGCGCAATCTCGCAGAGTTTTCCTAGATACATGATCGCCACCCGACTGGCTACGTTTCTCATCAGACTCAAATCGTGGGTGATGAAGAGATAGGTTAGGTTTAGATCCTGCTGCAACTTCATCAGTAAATTGATGATCTTGCCCTGAACGGAGACATCCAGAGCCGACGTCGGTTCATCTAACAGCACAAGGGAGGGATTCGTGGCAAGCGCTCGGGCGATCGCCACCATCTGCTTTTCTCCCCCGCCAATCGCTCGTGGATACTTATACATATACTCCGGAGGGAGTTCCACCATCTCTAGCAGGCTCTTGATCTTTGTTAGGTTATCCTTCTTAGTCGCTACTCGATGAACCTTCAGGGGCACACTTAAAATCTGCTTGATGCTTCGCTTTGGGTTTAGGGACGATCCGGGGTCCTGAAAGACGATTCTTATCTCTTGCTTTAGCGACTTGGGCCGTTTGCCAAAAACCTTGCTGACGGCCTGCCCCTTAAAACGGATCTCCCCATCCGTGGGTGGGTAAATACCAACGACACACTGTGCGGTCGTTGTTTTCCCTGACCCCGATTCACCCACCAGGCCCATCGTCTCACCAGTGGCGACGGAGAAGCTAATGTTATCGACGGCCTTTACCGTGCCCCGTTTTGTGGGGAAGTATTTCTTAAGCTTGTCCACGACCAGAATGGTGTCTGTCATCCCCATCAACTCCGATATAGGAAGCACGCCACTTGGCGGCCATTTTTGACGTTGAATAACGGTGGCTTCTCCGTTTGACAGATCGGCATTGCGTGTTCGCACCTCGGGTGGAATCGACACCCCGCCGGTGGATCAAGATAATTCGGAATGCGACCGGGGATGCCGTCACTGACGCCCTCCCCAGTCAACTTGGGAACACTCTTCATGAGTCCTTGACTATAGGGATGGAGGGGGGAAGCGAATAGCTCCTCGGTTTTTCCCTCCTCGACCATGGTTCCTGCATACATGATGTACAGCCGTTGCGTTAGATCCATGACGACTCCCAGTGAATGCGTGATCATCAGGACAGACGTATTCTTCTCTTCAACGAGCTCGTCCAGCTTTCTCAAGATTTGGTCTTGTATGGTGACATCGAGGTTCGTCGTTGGCTCATCGGCAAGAAGAAGCTGGGCTGTCGTGCTCAGCGCTTCGGCGATGCACACGCGCTGGCGCATCCCCCCCGAAAGCTGGACGGGGTAGTTGGTCATGATCCTTTCGGGATCTGGCATTCCTGTCTCGCGTAGCGCCTCGATGCACCGCGCTTCCACCGCGCGACGCGAGAGCCGCTTCCCCTGCCCGATGGCAGAGTCCTTCACGATGTCGCGTAGCTGGGTGCCGATCGTGAAGACCGGGTTGAGAGATTGGAGTGGATCCTGAAAGATTGCGGTTAGTTCATGGCGACGAAGAGCCTGCATTTGCCTCTTGCCCATGGCCAGGACGTTGCGACCACGGTAGTTGATCTCTCCGTCGGTGACCTGAGCCGGAGGCACAGGGAGGACACGGAGGACCGACTTCACGGTCGTCGTCTTTCCGCATCCCGTCTCGCCGACCAGTCCTACACGCTCCCCTGCCTTCACCGTGAGGTGTATGACATTCAGTACTTTGAGAAAGCCTTCGAAGATCCGGAATCCGACGTGGAGGTTTCTGATGTCGAGGAGGGTTTCCGGCATGCTATACCTCCTCGACTGCGAACACGTCGCGCAATCCATCGCCGACGAGGTTGAACGCCAGGATCACAACGACGATCGCAAGCGCAGGGAAGATCGCTCCCCACCATTCCCCCGGCAGCCGCTTTGAGCCCTCCGCCACCATCGTTCCCAGCCCCGGCTTCGGCGGTTGAACCCCAAGCCCGATGAAACTGAGCGTCGCCCCCAAGAGGATGACGATACCCATGTCGAGCGTCATCTTCGTCATCACGGGAGCCAAGCAATTAGGCAGGATCTCCTTTAGCATGATGTGCAACTTGCTCGCCCCCGTGAGTTCTGCCTCGCGCACGAAGTACTCGTTCCGCAACGATGACGCAAGAGCAAACACCAAGCGCGAGTACCAAGGCCACCACACAAGGGCGATCGCCATCATCTGGTTCGTCAGATTCGGCGTGAGCATTGCGGTAATCGCGAGTGCAAGGACGAGAGGAGGAACCGCGAGGAAGATGTCCGTGATTCTCATAATCACTGTTTCGATCCACGTTCCCTTGTGATACCCGGCGATCAGCCCGAGGATCACCCCGGGGGCGACGCCGAGGCTGAGAACGACAAGGCCGATCGTCAGGGAGAACCGATACCCGAAGATCACCCGGCTGAAGATGTCTCGTCCGACCCGATCCGTCCCGAAGAAGTGCTCGGTGCTGGGCGGTTTGCCCGCGTCCTTGAAGTTTGTGTAGGGCTTCGCGTGCTTAGGGTACGGAGTGATGTACGGCGCGAGGAGCGCGGCAAGGACGATAAGAATTAGAACCACAAGGCCCAACACGGAGAGCAGGTTGCGCGAGAACTTGTACCACCCTTTGGCGAAGCCTCTGCGCTTCTGCTTGAGAGAGACCAGGAGATCTGTCTTCAGCTGTTCACGCATGACTAGGAGCCCTCACTGCGTAGTCGTATCGTCGGATCAAGGAACATCGTGATGATGTCTACGAGCAGGTTCACCATGGCGAAGGTAAGGCCGATCACCAAAACGACAGCGACGATTGCGTTTAAGTCCTTGTTGAGCATGGCAGTGACCGCGTATCGCGAGAATCCGGGCCACATATAGACCATCTCGACTAGAAACGCGTTAGACATGAGAAACGCGAAGTCGAGCCCCATCACGGTTACCGTCGGGATGATCGAGGGTTTGAGCAGGTATTTGAACACCAGTCGCGAGGTGCGAATCCCGTGGACCTTGTGGACCGTGATGTAGTCCTTCTGCATGTTTTCGACGATCGACGTCCGTGTAATCCGCCCCTCCTGCGCGATGTGAATCACAGCAAGGCTGATCGCCGGGAGAATCATGTGCTTGAGCGCGGTTAGGGCAAGATCTGGCCGGCCCGCCATTAGACTGTCAAGCGTCATGAACCCCGTGATCCTTGGGGGCGGCGTCATCATGATCGGGAGCCGCCCGACACCGGGCGCCAGCTTCAGCACCTGGCTGAAGATGAATAAGAGAAAAATGGCGACGACGAAGGACGGGGTCGCGATCCCGAGGTAGGAGACAAGCCGTGAAAGGCCATCAAACCAGGAATTGTGGAAGTAACCAGCGAGAACGCCCGTCACTTGTCCGACGATCGCGGAGATCAGTGTGGCGAACAGGATGAGTTCGAACGTCGCAGGGATGTACTGGATCAAGTCCATCGTGACAGGCCGGCGCGTATAGGACGATTTCCCCAAGTCCCCTCGCACCAGGTTTCGCAGCCAATGGTAGTACTGGACCGGGAACGGGTCGTTGAGATGCATCTCCTCCCGAACCCGTTCCACTTGTTCCTCCGTCGCCAGATGGCCCAACGCCGCGCGTGCCGGGTCTCCCGGCATGACCCGCGCGATGAAGAAGATCAGAAGCGACAGTCCGAAGAGAACGAACAGCGACTGGAACAACCGCTTACCGATGAATGTAAGCATGCTCCTCCCGATCGACTTCTTTAGATGATGGGGAGCGGGCCACTGGACCCGCTCCCCGCCTGCCTGCCTCCTAGCCTCCGCGCAGCGTCTCCTTGAGGGTGAGGTTGATCCGCCACATGTACATGTTTTCGCTCGGCCCGACGAAGACGATCGTCTCCTTGGGGCCAACGATGTACGCCTGGTGAGCGAAGAGCGTGGGCTTCTGATACGGGTAGAACGCCAAGGCGTGCTCGGCGATCAGCGGTTGCAATAGCTCGTAGGTCAACATCCGCGCGTAGGTGTTCGATTCCGCCCGCGTGCTATCGAGCATATTGATGATCTGCGAATCCTCGAAGTACCAGTGAGCCTCGAAGATCCACCCAAGGCCGTTAGGATGGAACATGGAGTAGGTGTAGTAGTCCTCCGCGGGAGCGGCCTGCGGCGCGAAGAGGAAGATCGTCATGTTCGGCGTCGTCTCTGGAGCCGAGCACTCCGCAGAGAACTGCGCCCACGGCGGACCGGCTACTTCCACCGTCACGCCAAGCTTGGCCATGTCGGCCTGCAGCTGTAGGCCGACGTCTTCCTCAAAATCGAGACCGCCGCAGAAGTGGAACACGGCCTTCACGTCGTCCAGGTTGTCAGCGTACTTGGAGAGCGCGAGCTCTTCTCGAGCCTTCTCCAAGTTCTGCTTGCGCGGCTGCGGCTCGATCGGCACGTAGCCGGGCATATTCGGCAAGAAGATTCCCGTCTCTCCATTGCCAAACTCCTCCCATGGGCCGACTACACTCTCGTAGTCGTAGGCGTAGAGGATGGCCTTGCGGAAGTGCTCGTCGTCGGTCGGCGGCACCTTCGAGTTCATCCACACCGTCACGTTCTGGGCCCAGACCGTCTCCAGACCGAAGTTCGGATCAGCCTCGATCTCCTGCAGCTGCGGCAGCGTCCAGCCGCCGTTGATCTCAAGATCCAGATCGCCGCTTCTAAGCAGCGTCATCAACGTAGTGTAGTCGGTCTCCATGATGAAGATGAGCCGCTCGATCGGCACCTCGTCCGGCCCCCAGCCCTCGTCGCTCCAGCCCTCGAAGTAGTTCACAAACCGCGTGGCGTCCAAGCGCTGGCCCGGCAAGTGGCTTACCATCATGTAGGGTCCGGTCCCGGCATCGTGCGTAGCCAGCCAGTCCTCGCCGTAGTCTCCGAAGTCTCCATAGTTGCCCGGCGTGTTGATGTTCTCCAGCACGAGCGCCTTCTCCACGGGGAAGAAGAGCGCCAGCGTGTCGGGGAAAATGGCGCTGGGCTTGTCCAGGAGGAAGTCGACCGTGTACCGATCAACGACGGTTGCCGTCACCTGACCCAAAGGCCCCGAGTTGCCCCTTCCCATGGTGATGAACCGGGTCATCGAGAAGGCGATATCCTCGGCGGTCAGCTCGTTTCCGGAGTGGAACTTCACTCCCTGCTGCAGCGTGAACCGCCAATGCGTGAAGTCACCCCCCACTGCTTCCCACTTCGTAGCCAGGTGGGCGCGAACTCCTCCTTCGGGTGCAGGGTAGACCAGCGGGCTATACAGGTTGTACACCGCCTCCGTGTCGTACCAGTCAGACGCAATGGCCGGATCAGCCGTGATGACGGGCTGCCCGTTGATGACCGCTACGTTCTCAGCCGACCACACCAAGCCACAGCATCCGATAACGAACAGCACCATAACCATACTTACAAGTCGTCCTGTTTTCACCTTACATCACCCCTTAGTGTATTTGGTTAAGGAACTTCTTCCTGAAGTTGTTTTCGTTATCACCTCCTTTTTGTCGTAAGATCAGTGAAGAGGCTTAAGCTAACTTCCTTGTCCCGATCATTCGGCTGTCTGCAAAGCATCTTACGGATGTAGACCAAAGTCTCACTCCTGCAGTCTGTCAATGGTGAGTTTCTCTATCCCCTGTTGCCAGATTCGCACCCCGATTTCTTCGATTGTCTTCCATTGATCTTGAGAGATGCGTGCGAAGGGATTGACGGGCAAATATCCTCTGTGGTCCCTCAGCACTTCAGCGCCATAGTAAATGCCAATGGCTTCTGCCGCTTCTGAGGGATCCATTTCCCACTCTTTCCAGTAGACGACGTCCCCGGTGTTGCACGTAGAAGTCTGTTTTTCCCGGGGAATATTGCGCTTGGTCTTTACGGGAAAGTTGAACTCCCGTCCGCACCAACGTGAATGGTAGACAGTAACCTTAAGCGGGAGGATCTCGAGGAATCCTTCCACGGTCTTGGGAGCTATGTCCGGCATCAACTCGGCGATTAACTCGCCACCCCGCTCGAATCGAAACACGATCTTTTCTGGCATCCTCCCCCTTAATGGTCGTTCTTCATTTTGTTTCTCAATTCCTCGGTGGCTTGGCCATCCACTTTCATCGTTGCCTCATCGATGATGACGCCGTACTCCTCTTTGGCCCTTTCCAGAGATACATACCCATTAGCGACGTCTTTGAGAACCTTCTTCGGATCTCGCTCGTGCGGTGACCCGTAGCCACCTCCTCCACCGGTCTGAAAGCTTACCACCTCACCTGCGGCAAGTGGCAGGTTGGAGATCTTTCGCCAGCGCTCTTCGCTACCGTCGTTGCGATAGACCACGGTGATGCTTGGCTTCCCATGTGTGCCACCAAACAAGCCCCATGGGGGGCAACAATTCACCCGGTCCGTTGTCACCGTGAGCCCGGCCTCATGGTCGAGGATTCGGTAATCCCGCCGGACCCCCAGGCCACCGCGAAACCTGCCAGGCCCGCCAGAGTCCTGCTGCAGCTCGAATCGCTCCACGCGCCAGGGGAATCTCACCTCCTCGACTTCAGCCGGAACGTTGTACGTATCCCCCAAGTTCATGCAAAAGAGCGCACACTCTCCATCGGCATTGGGCTTCCCGCCGTAGCCACCTGCATCCCCTTCGGCGCACACATAGTATCTGCCGCTCCTAGGATCTGTTCCATAGATAAAATTCGCCATGCAATCGCCGAAGTGCCCAGCCCTCACTCGATCCGGCATTGCTGGTGCAAGCGCCTTTAGGACCAAATCCGGAATCACGTTTGTGGGCGTCGGCCACATGGCGCAGGCAGCGGGGAATTGCGCCTTCAGCAGGCTCCCCTCAGGGATAATAATCTTCAAGGGCCGGAAGAAGCCCTCATTGCTGGGCCGATCCGGCGTGGTAATAACCTTGAACCCGTACCGAGCAGCACAGATGGTCGACGGCTCAGGGACGTTCATCGGGCCACGGCATTGACGATCGGTCCCTGTAAAGTCCATGGTCACCTCTTCATCCTCAACGGTTATCGTGACTTTTAGCCGCAGCTTTTCGTCCAGCGGCGCATCGTCATTGCCATCGCCATCAAGAAGGGCCTCTGCACAGTAGGTTCCATTGGGAATGCGGCGGATGGCTGCCCGCGACATCCTCTCTCCTTGATCGAGGATCTCCTGCAGCGCCCCCAGCATGACCCCGATCCCATATTTATCGATGACCTTGCAGAAGCGCTTGCTCCCCGTTCGCACCGCGGCGATCATCGCACGAATGTCCCCAAGGACTGCATCGGGCACCCGACTATTGGCCCCGATCAATCGGAACACGTCTTCATTCGGCTTGCCTTCAACCATGATCTTGATCGGTGGCAGCCGAAATCCTTCTTGAAACACTTCGGTCGTGTTACTATACCATCCACCGGGGTAGATCCCCCCCATATCGACCGTGTGGCCACGAAAGGCCGCCCACCCGCGGATTTCGCCTTCATAGAAAGTGGGACAGAGTACAACGATATCCGGACAGTGTGTACCGCCCCCATTGTAAGGGTCGTTGCACAGGATGACATCGCCGGGTCTCAGGTTATCGCGTCCAATTGTACTATACGCCGATCTAACAGCGTAACCCAAACTCCCGAGAAACGAGGGCAATCCCGGGGTCTCAGCGATCGTATTCGCCTCACTATCGAAGATTCCACAGCTAAAGTCAACGACCTCGTAGAGCACGGGACTATACGCCGCCCGTTCCACAGTCCTTCTGATATCACGACTGGCTGCGATCAGCCCATTACGGATAACCTCTAGCGTTATCGGATCCGTTCTCACAGTTCCCTCTCATTCATGGTTTGGGAAGCCATCTTTTCTCATTTTATTCCGTAGTTTTTCTGTGGCTTGACCATCCACCCGCATCTTCGTCTCATCGATGATGACGCCATACTCCTCTTGGGCCTTTGCCGAGGACACGTATCCATTTATCACGTCGAGGAGAACCTTCTCAGGCTCTCGCTCTAGCGGGTAGCCATAGCCCCCTCCACCGCCCGTTTGAAAGCTCACCACCTCACCTGGGGCAAGTGGGAGGTTGGAGATCTTCCGCCAGCGTTCTTCGCTACCGTCGTTGCGAGAAACCACGGTGATGCTCGGTTTCCCATCCTTTCCACCGAACAGGCCCCATGGTGGCGTATACTTCACCCTATCCGTTGTTACCGTGAGTCCGGCCTCATGGGCGATGATTCGGTAATCCCGCCGTACCCCCAGACCTCCGCGGAATTTACCAGCGCCGCCCGAGTCCTGCTGTAGCTCGAACCGTTCGACACGCCAAGGATACCGTACTTCAGCCACTTCAGCCGGAACGTTGTATGTGTCTCCCAAGTCCATGGAGAAGAGCGCACACTCTCCATCGTCATTGGGCTTCCCGCCATAGCCGCCTGCGTCCCCTTCGGCACAGACGTAGTACCTGCCGCTCCTAGGATCTGTTCCGTAGATGAAATTTGCCATGGAATCACCGAAGTGCCCCGCCCGCACTCGATCCGGTATCGCTGGTGCTAGTGCTTTCAGCATCAAATCCGGAATCGTAGTCGTGGGCGTCGGCCACATCGCACATGCAGCAGGAAATTGCGGCTTCAACAGGCTGCCCTCCGGGATAATGATTTTAAGCGGTCGGAAGAACCCTTCATTGCTAGGTAGATCAGAGGTGGTAATGATCTTGAACCCGTAGCGGGCAGAGGAGATAGTCGACGGTTCAGGGACGTTCATCGGACCACGGCATTGACGATCGGTCCCTGTGAAGTCTACAGTCATCTCCTCGTTTTCAACGGTTATAGTGACTTTCAGTCGTAGCTTTTCGTCCAGTGGCGCATCATCATTGCCATCGCCATCGAGTAAAGCCTCTGCGGAATAAGTTCCATTGGGAATGCGGCGGATGGCCGCTCGTGACATCCTCTCCCCTTGATCGAGAAGCTGTTGAAGGGCCCCCAGGGTTACACCAAGGCCGTATTTATCGATGGCCTCGCAGAAGCGCTTGCTCCCCGTTCGCACCGCGGCAATCATAGCACGGATGTCCCCTAACACGGCATCAGGCACACGACTATTAGCCCTGATCAACCGGAACACGTCTTCATTTGGCTTGCCTTCCATCATGATCTTGACCGGGGGCAGCCGAAATCCTTCTTGGAACACTTCGGTGGTGTTGCTGTACCACCCACCTGGGTAGATCCCCCCCATATCGACCGTATGGCCGCGGAAGGCCGCCCACCCGCGGATCTCGCCTTCATAGAACGCGGGACAGAGTACGACAATATCCGGACAGTGGGTACCGCCCCCATTGTAGGG
>JAGLXM010000270.1 GCA_023132915.1 Candidatus Bipolaricaulota bacterium | reverse complement strand
AGATGCCACCGCTCATTCGGTAAGAACCCGACTCCATCCTCTTTGAAGAAGACGCGAGTGATGTGCCGGTAGACGATCCCCAGTTTCTTTTTCTCCTCATCCTTCTCCCTTTCGATCTCCTTTTCGTCCTTTTTACGAAACTGCAGAAGAAGCTTTTCCCCATCGGGTGACCATTCGAAGGACTCGATCGTACCCTTAAGGTCGGTGAGCTTGTGTGCCTCACCCCCACCAACAGGTATGAGGTAGATTTGAGGTTGTTTCTCCTCATCACGGTTGGAGAGAAAGGCGATCTTCGTGCCATCGGGTGAGAAACGGGGTCGGGTATCTGCCTGATCTCCATAAGTGAACTGGCTGGCCTCGCCACCGGTGGTGGGCACAATCCATAGGTTGGCGTACTTCTTCTCTTTTTCCTTGTCCACTCGGTGCACGCAGTAGATGGCGATCTTGCCGTCCGGTGAAATTTGCGGATCGGAGATCAGCTTGAACCGATAGAGATCCTCCGCCGTAATGCCACGTATCTTGCGATCTGACATGATCCCTCCATTTCTAATCATTAAGTTTCGATAAACCGGCGCACTTTCTTGCACGCATATCTATCGCCTCATTTCTGATAAGTTTCATCCATTCTAATCCGTGCCAGCCTCTATGCCAATCGATCAAGGCAAACGCGCCGCCGCGAAGTGGCGACACACCGATCGGAAGTGGACAAGAAAGGACGCGTAATAGCTTACATGACGAACAAGATGAGTTTGTAGACACCAAATGCGACAAGCCCGGATGTCGTGGGTGTGCCAATCCACCCGACAACGATTCCGGCGACCCTCTGCCCCTTGATCGCCCGCATACCCTTCACAAGTCCCACACCCACCACCGCTCCAACAATCGCTTGTGTGGTTGAAACAGGGATTCCAAGGATAGAGAAGAAGTGGACCGCTACGGCAGCTGAGGCTTGGGCGCAAACGGCGCTCAGTGGATCAAGACGTACGATGCCCCCTCCGACGGTCTCGGTCACCCTCCTGCCGAAGGTCAGCGCCCCAACTGCCAGCGAAACACCGCCCAAGAGAAGCAGCCATGTGGGACTAACGCCGAGGTTGGCGATCGGGCCTACAGAGTTTCCGACATCGTTTGCACCAAGAGAGAAAGAGACATAACAAGCGCTGAGGATAAGAAGGACTTCAAGGGCATGGTCCCAAAGTCTGGGTCTTCTTAACCGACGCAAGAGAAAGGCAAGCCCATGATAGAACACAAAAGCGAGAATACCTGTCAGAAACGGGCAGATGACCCACACTTCCGCAATGGTCACAAGCTTCGATAGGTTCACATCTGCGCCAGCGGCCAGCCCAACCCCAACGACTCCTCCCACGATGGCTTGCGAGGTAGAGACGGGAAGCTTAAAGAAGGTGGCCAGTGTGACAAACAACCCCGCCGAGAACATCGCAGCGAAGATGGCTGCTGCGGGAAGCTCGACCGTCACGATGCCCTTGCCCACTGTCTCCATGACGTTTTTGCCTTGAAGCAGCGCCCCAATGACCACGAAAAGGGCGACAAGGACGATGGCTCTCCTGTAAGAGAGAAGACCAGAACCAACAGATGTGCCAATACAGTCTCCGGCATCATTGGCACCGACACTCCAGCCTACGTAAGCACCCGCTACGAACAGAACAATTAGCTGCCACATGGACGTTTTATAGCGTTTTCCCCTTCCAAGCGCAAGAATCGCGCTTCAGAAGTAACGTCGCACACAAGGTACGACGCTACATCCATCTTTTCGTAGCGTCGGAGTTTGCTTGCCCCGTGGAATTCTATTTCACTGGGGTCTCCGACGTTGGGCGGAGCTTGCTTGCCCCGTGGAATTCTATTTCACTGGGGTCTCCGACGTTGAGGGGTTTATTCCTAAGGGAACTCATGTAGTCAGTACAAACAACAGGCTGATTCGCCTTCGGCGAATCTTTGCTTTCCTCACCTTAAGCTCGCTTAAGGGTATCAGTGGAGGCTTTCTATGAAGGAGAGGCATCCGTTTAGCGTGTAAGCTTGGAACGCTGCACCGGTAACTTCGAGCTATCTCTACATACCACGTAAGAATGTGCACCGATTATAAGTGCCCTTCCTGCTTCAAAGAGATGTAACCGCGCTTGGTGACGATGATGTGGTCGAGAACCTTGATTCCCAAGAGGTCTCCCGCCTTCACGAGCCGCTTCGTGAGGGCGAGATCCTCAGGGCTTGCTTCCAACGTGCCGGAGGGATGGTTGTGGGCAAGGATGACAGAGGCGGCACGGTCGGCGATCGGATCAGCGAAAACCTCCCGCGGATGAACCTGATTGCAATCCAACAGTCCCACCGTGACCACGCGGGACTCGATTACCTCGCTCGCTCCGTTCAGCGATAGGCAGACGAAGTACTCCTGGCGCTTCTCGGCGATGTGCCGGATGTAGGGGAGCACGTCCTTCGCCTCGCGAATCACGATCCTTTCTCTGAGCAGATAGCGCCGCGAAAGCTCAAACGCCGCGGCAATCTGGCAGGCCTTAGCCAGCCCGATCCCTTCAATCTCCCGCAAGGCCTTCACATCCAATTGATCCACGCGTTGCCCAATCTCCCGCAAGACGCTAGAGGCCACCTCAAGGACATCCTTGCCCTTGACCCCGCTTCCGATCAGCGCCGCTAGAAGCTCCATGTCCGACAATGCTTGGGCACCCTTTGCTTCCAGTTTCTCTCGTGGGCGGTCAAGTTTTGGCAGCTCTTTTATTTTCTTCTTCGTCATCAGTACACCCCAGCTAATACGTATAATAGACCTAAATAAACAGAAGGTCAAGAAAACCCTGGGGACAAGCATGGTGAGCAAAGTGCAATCGTCGGTAAACCGCAGTAAAGAACCCCGCAGCAAGCTAAAGGGGCATTGAAAGAGGTAACGTCGCACACAAGGTGCGACGCTACAAAACATCTGTAGCGTCGGGACCTGTGCCCGACGCTACAGGAGTTTATCTCCGACGTTTAGGAGGTTATCCCCAACGTTAAAGGAACTTCTCTCTGCGGGGTCCTCGGTCCGGGTGGGTTCAACATTCTTCGCGGAGTCGGACTACGAGCGTCTTACCTCAACATGCACCATCGTGCGCCTTATCCCCGGCCTTGTGGAAGTACCACTTGTAAAGAAGCTGCATATCGTCAGGGAACACCCCCAGCCGGTCTCCTGATCTCACTTGTCGCATGAGCGAGGAGTACTCCCCGTTTAAGAAGATATTCGTTCCCAGATCCTCCTGCGGGATGCCGATCTTTTGCAGGATGTCCTTGATCGTCTCTCCCTTGGCCGCAGAAATATAAACGATCGAGTCAGCGGTGGGATCACGATCGGCAGCGAAACGGCGCAGCTTGCCGTAGAGGTGTACCTCAACGAGGCGCGCCTCAACCACGACACCCCTCCTTTTAGGAAGCGGTCCATCGCTCGTGCCCTGGTGGACAGCGAGTCCTCAGGCTGATCTAGCCTAGAACTTTGTCCAGTTTCTCGTCGGGGATGTCCCACACGGTGTTGTGCGGTGGGAGCGGCTCACGGGTCATAAACTCCGGCAGACGGTCATCGGCCTTTGTGAACCCGGCTGTCCGGTTGAACGAGCGCTCCATATCGATGATCTCCTTGCCGATCCTTCCTACATCATCCCCGTTCCAATCGGTACCTAAAACGCCGTTACACTCCTCGACCATCCCGTCAAATCCGCTGGCGATATCCAGGATGGCAAACGCGATGAACAGACAATGTCCAGAGGAATCGATGAACGCGGTGGCATGTTGAAAGTTCCGCACCAGCTTCACCTTGTCCACGTCGAACTGGTCAACCTTACCACTCACTCCCAGTATCTCCGGGGCGATGGTGTAGCCGGAGGTGTGGTCGGCGCCCATGGTGGAGATGGCATAGGTCATACCGATCCCCTTGATCGCGCGGGGCTCGTAGGCAGGCATGTTCTGTCCCTTGACCGCTGGGACACGGGAAACCCCAAACGCCTTACCGGTCACTACTGCGCCGCTTCCCAAGATACGCCCCACAGGCGTACCGCGTCCGATCTCGTGCACCAGCTCGATCGCTCGCTTCCCGTCGCCGAATGCGGCCAACCCGCCCTCCATCGCCACGGCGATGGCACCACCAACCTCGATCGTGTCCAGGCCGTAGTCGTTACACAGTTGGTTAAGCTCGGCGATTATATCCAGGTCATCGATGCCGCAGTTCGCGCCGAACGCCCAATCGGTCTCGTACTCGACGCACGAGGTATGTTCACTCCCATCGGGGCGATGCCAGGTATTGGAGCAGCGGATGATGCAGCCAGGTGAGCAGGCGTGGTTGTACAGCTCCTTGCCGGTGCGCTTCCTGTTCCCCTCGAAGATCGCCTCCCCAGCGATCTTTGTCGCTCCCTCAAACCGTCCCTCACGGAAGTTGCGCGTGGGTAGGGCGCCTGCCTCGTTGATGATATTCACCAAGACAGCTGTGCCATAGGTGTTGAGCGCTCCCTTGGGCTTGGTGATATCGTGGCTTGTAAGGGCGTCGGCGAGCTTCTTTCGCCCCTGGTCGAACAGGGCCTGATCAGCGATCTCCACTCCGGGGGCATCGGTATCGTCGACGATGATGAATTTGAGTCCCTTGCTCCCGAGGACCGCTCCCATGCCGCCGCGGGCAGCGTAGCGACTCGGGCGGCCCTCAATATCGTTGAAACAGACCCCGGCGGTGGCCATCAGGTTCTCCCCGGCGACGCCGATCCCCAGGATGTCAACCTTTTCCACCCCTCCATACTCCTGGTAGAGACCAGGGAAGGCCTCGTAGAGCCCCTTTCCGGTTGTCAGGCTGGCCGGCTCGAGCCTCGCTCCGTCCCGGTTGATGTAAAGGCGCCAGAACTCCCCGGTCTGTATGGGCTGTCCTTCGACAATGATCGCCTTTATACCAAGCCTGGCGAGCCTCTGGCTGAACGATGCACCGGCGTTTGACTCCTTGATCGTGCCGGTGAGCGGTGACTTTCCACCCACGGAGATGCGAGCTGAGGTGGGGGCAGCTGTCCCGGTGACGATGCCGGGAGCGATGACCACCTTGTTATTCGGCCCAAGGGGGTGACACGTAGCGGGCACCTCATCGCAGACGATGCTTGATGTCAACCAGCGACCGCCCCGATGAACGTACTTCTCGGGAACCTCCTCGTAGGTCGCAATTCGCTCGGTCATGTTAACACGCAGAATCTTTATCACTTTGTCTTTCCTCCCTTCCTTAAATCCTGCTCGATCATGGAGCAGTCCACCCCACTCTATCACCAACACGGTGCTAAACAAAGAAATTCGTATACAGTTTTTCCATCGGAGGCTTGATAAGGGTTTGCGGGAACCTGATGGGACTGGGGTTCGAGGTCCGAACCGAAAAGAAGAGATCTGCGACAGCTTGTTAGGTATTGGGCAGCAGCCTGCTGCACA
>JAGLXM010000027.1 GCA_023132915.1 Candidatus Bipolaricaulota bacterium | reverse complement strand
TGGTTCGTTCGATTGCCTCCCCAAGTAAAGGAGCCCGGATCTTCCTCAAGGACGAGCGTGCAGAACCCAGCGGCAGCTTCAAGGACCGCAGAGCTTCTCTTTCTATCTATTACGCAGCCGACCGGGGTTACAAAGGCACGGTCTGCGCCAGCTCCGGCAACTACGGGGCAGCCGTTGCCTCGCAAGCTGCTAAACGTGGTCTCAAGACTATCATCATGCAAGAGGTATTCGATAGCCGGCGAGTTGGACAACCTGAGATCCTAGAGAAGACGAGGACATGTGAAGCATACGGAGCCGAAGTCTGGCAGCTAACAGTAGGACCCGAACTGTTCTATGTAATGCTGCTGGTGGTTGAAGAGACAGGTTTCTTCAACGCATCGCTGTATATCCCCACCAGCGTGTTAGGCATAGAAACCCTCGGATACGAACTGGCAACGCAACTAAAAGAACGAGAAGGTCGGTTCCCGGATGTAGTAGTCGCAACAACAGCCGGGGGGGGGAATGTCACCGGGACAACTAGAGGACTACGCAAGGCTGGAAGCGATAAGACGATCATTGTGGGTGCCTCTGTTGACCTGAGCGGCCTTCATATGGCAAGCGATGAGGACTTCAATCGTAAGTCCTTCACCACTGGTCATTCGGGGTTCAGCGTCCCGTTCATGGGCTGGCCTGACCGAACGGATGTTCCCAGAAACGCTGCTCGAACACTACGTTACCTCGACCGTTTTGTTCTTGTTTCACAAGGGGAAGTATTCTACACCACCGAACTGCTAGCCAAACTGGAAGGGCTAGATCGAGGACCAGCGGGAAATACGTCACTAGCCGCTGCTCTTCCCATTGCAAAGGAGATGGATCAAGATCAGATCTTGGTCGTTCAAGAGACGGAGTACACTGGCGCGGGGAAGCTCCCCTCATCGCAACTCACCTTTGCCAAAGAAAATGGGATAGGAATACGGTGTGGTGATCCGCGGGACAACATCCCCGGCAAAACGATTATCATCCCTGAAAGCCCTGAACAAATCCACGTTGAGGACCTTGACATGGACAAAATCAGGCGGTCTTACATAGAGAAAACGATAACTCGCGCACATGGTTACAAGCCAACCCAGGATGATATTCAGTTCCTGGCTGAGGAATCGAACAGTTCGATTGAGTCTGTAGCCGAGGTTGTAGAGGAACGGTCGGAAGCGTTAGAGGCCCACTAAAGGAGGAACGGCATGTTATCGGATGTTGAATATGAAATAGTGCACCAGATCTCTGGTGCAAAGATCAAGCGCAATGTCGAGGAACTGTGCAAGATCGCCCCAGACCGTTTCGTTGGAACTGAAGGAGATAAGAAGGCGATCGAATATGTCAAGGCACGCTTTGAGGAGTTGGGACTCGAAATTCGGGAGACGCCGATCCACGTGCCGTCGTGGCAGGAGACGAAACCTCCCGTAATCCGCATCATGGCAACCGGGGAGGAATTGGAAGGGATCAGTGCCTCGTTTGCTGTCTCCACTCCAGTTGGTGGGCTCACCGCTGATCTAGTCCTGGTGAGAGATGGCAAAGATCAAGATTACGAGGGTAAAGACGTAAGCGGCAAGATCGTCGTCCTCACCGAGGAGTCGCTTGGCTTCTCCAAGTTCTGGATGGGAACCTACGTAGATCGCGCAGCGCGTAACGGTGCCGTTGGGGTCATTCTGATCCATCCTATGCCATGGCCATATCGCATCTCGATGGAGGCAGGAAACTCGGTGATCGCTAACCGCTTCTGCGAAAAAAAGGTCCCGGCGGTCTGTATATCCGGCATTGAGGGTTTGAAGCTGATGCACGCGATCGGCCGAGGGGATACGAAGATTCACTTCGAAACCTCAAACAGAATCGAGCCCTGTGATTCCATCGTCATCTCCGCTTTTCACCAGGGGACAGAGTTTCCCGAGCAACGGATCGCGTTTGTCGGCCACCGCGATAATGCCAACACCCCAGGCGCTAATGACAACGGGACAGGAACGGGAACGATCCTGGAGCTGGCTCGTGTCCTCAGTAAGACAGCCCCTAAGCGTTCATTCGAGTTCATCTCCAGTACGGCGGAAGAGGGTGTGACGGAAGGGATCTGGCAGTACATCGAGGCGCATAAGGAAGAGCTGAAGAGAAATATGAAAGCGGTTCTTGACACCGACATGGTCGGTGTCGGCGGGGTACCGATTCAGGTGGATATGGGATACTGGCCTGATGCCAAGCCACAACAACACCCCAAGTGGTTACTGGATATGGTGGATAGTGTGGCCGAAGAGATGGGATATGGTTTCGGTCGGATCACCTGTGAATGGGGCTACCCCGAAGAAGGCAGGTTTAACGCCATCGGCGTCCCTTCCACGGTCCTCTGGCAGCCAGATGACCCCTACTACCATTCCATTTACGATACGCCAGACCACCTGAACCCAGGATCCATAAAGGCTGTCGCAGACACATATGCCATCGTGGCGTGGCGGCTCGCTAACAAGTAGGTATCAACGCAAGAAAGGAGCAACGATGGAAAGCAGAGAAATCGTACTGAAAAATCCACTCTTTAC
>JAGLXM010000269.1 GCA_023132915.1 Candidatus Bipolaricaulota bacterium | reverse complement strand
TCCTCCAATCCCGGTCAGCCTTCCACCGACCGCTTCATCTGCAGGAATGCTTCAAAGGATTAGGTTACAATGAGGGAGCCCTCCCCGTATCTGAGAGAGCAAGCAAGGAGGTGCTTTCCCTTCCTGTATTTCCTGAGCTAACGGAGAAGGAGCAAATTTTTGTGGCCCAAGGGATTCGAGCGTTTATCGAGGGCTGAAGTTATCCTCTGGAGGAAGGGCAGGAGCGATGAGGAGCGAGTAGAGGGAGCAGATATGGGAACGACCGAATTCTATCGAGGGCCTTCGGGAGGAATCTTACCGGGCCTTCAAGTGGACCTTAAAGAGGCATTGGAGAGGCTCAAGGATCTCTTCCAGCGAAGGGGAGTGGCCCTTGCCTATCTATTCGGCTCCTATGCTCATGATGAAGCCAGGGCCGCTTCAGACGTCGATATCGCCATCCTCCTTTACTGCAGCGGAAAGGAGCTCTATTCAGCCTATCGAGAGCTTATGCTCGGAGTTCGAGAGGCTTTGGGCACGGAACGGTTCGATCTGCTCTTGTTAAATGATGCTTCTCCCACCTTGCAGTTTGAGATTATCTCCCAAGGTCGACTCGTCTACTCCCGCGATGAGCAGGTGCTAAATTCTTTTGAGATGGGCACGATCCGTAGGTTCCAGGACACAGCTTACTTACGGGCGGTACAAAATGATTATCTCAAGGAGAGGGCCAGAGAATGGTATTCAAGAAAGAAAGTATTTTAGAGCGGCTTAAGAAGTTGGAGGAGGTGCTCAGCAAGCTCAAGGAGAAGGAAAGGATCAAGCTCGAGGAATACCGGCAGGACACGGACGCGCAGTGGATCACTGAGAGAGGCCTCGAGATAGGAGCTTCAACGATCCTTGATATCGGTAATCATATCTTGGCCGGGGTATATCAAACCCCTGTGGAAGAGTACGAGCAGATTCTAGAGAAGCTTCACGAGAAGCGGGTAATCAGCAAGAGCCTCTATGAGAATCTACGAGGCCTGGGAGGGTTTCGCAACATTCTTGTCCACGGCTACCTGAGTCTGAATCTGGAGCTAGTATACGGGCACTACAAAAATGCTTTGGACTCCTTCCCTGAGTTTATTGCCGAGATAGAGAGATGGCTTGAAGGGTATGAATCGATAAGGAATTGAGGGAGAGTTGATTCCTAGTTGTTGGTTCTTGGTCCTTCGTTGTAGGACAGTCAGAAGGAGATACTTTTCCACCCCTTAGCTTGGCGGGAGCGCGAGGAGCCGATTTGAAGTAACCAGTGGCGATGACTAGGCTACAGAGTAACAGATTAAGGTACTTGAAACTGCTCCGTTTGAGCACTAGAATGGAAGCGCACTGAGGTTTCAGGGGGGATATTTAATGGGTATTGAGATTGCAAAAGAACACGTCATATCCACTACAGAAGCGCGAAGGAACCTCTCTAGGTATCTGGATGAAGCTAAAAGGCATTCTTGGTTCATATTCAAGAATGCTACCCCTCGGGCGGTGATCCTGGATATCGATGATTACGAGGCCCTAAAGAGAAGGATCGATGAACTGGAGGAACTTTTGGATCATGCCATCCTGGCCAAAGAATTAGAGGTCCGTCGAACCGCACCCGGCAAAGAGGAAGAGATCGACCTCGCTGCACTCTAGATGCCCGAGCCAGGAGAGTATCGACTGGTATGGGCCAAACCCTTGGTCAAGGCCGATTATGAGAACCTTGATCCATCGATTCAGCAACGGGTCAAGGTCCAATTCCGCAAATTGCAGGAGAAGCCAGAGCTGGGCCAATCTTGCGGTCATAAGATGGGCTATGATCTAACCGGCTACCGATCACTCCACTTCTACGAGAACAAATATCGAATTATCTACCAGATCGTTGAAGTGGAGAGGAAGGTCAGGATTTGGGGGATCGGCAAGCGGGAGCGTGGGAGGGTCTATCGGATGGTTCACGAGCGGGTACGTGAGCCAGAGCTATGAAAGTCCCAACAGTTTTTGGTACGCGCCCAGAGGCAATAAAGCTTGCACCGGTGGTTGGGGAACTACAAGACCACCCCGAGATCGTCTCGCGTGTATGTGTTACCCTCTGTGCCAATGTGAGTGAGACACCTGCCACCGATAAGATTACTGTAGAGGGTGGAAGGGAGAGCGGAATATGTCAATGACTTTGAGACACCCGTTGATTTTTGTTGTTTTTGACTATCGGCTGTTGACTGGTTTTTGGCTGTAGTTTTGACTCTTGACTGTCGACTGCCGAGTATTGACTGGTTTTTTTCACTGACGACTATTGACTCAGGACTCCCGACTGTCTTGATCACCGGAGAGTATCAGGAATACTATGAGAAGGTATATGGCAGGGAGTGAATGAGCTTGATTGACGACAAGGTAGCAATCAGTCGTCAACACTTAGCCTATTGCTGAGAGCTGATGGCTAAAAGCTTTAACCCAATGAACCCCTGCCCCGTGCAATGACGGAAAATAGATTATTTCACGGGGCTACGAACCCTGAACTAAGAACAATGGACCACTTACTATTCACCACTTACCACCTACTGTTTATGGACTTTGAACCATTGACCATGGACTAAGGATGCGTTCGTTCAGGAGGTCGAATCGATCACTGGGCGCTTCCTTCGCAGGCGAAAGCCTGGTCGGGAGCGGAGGAAATAAGGTATGTGTTCCCCGAATTCCCCGGGAAGTCTTGTCGCTGCCGATTTTTCCCGAGCTTGCGGAGGAGGAGATAGAGACGGTCTCAAAGGCCGTTGTCGAGTTCATGGAGAGGGTAAAGTCATAGGTATTTGAATATATGCAAAAGGAGGCAAAATGAGTGCTGTACAAGAGAGAGCTAGAATACTGATTGACTCATTATCTGATGAAGATGTAGAGGTCTTGATCAAGATGGCCGAAAGGTTGGCCGAGTGGGGAGCTACTCAAGAACTCCTCGAAGATGAGGAGATGGTGGCTTCTATCAAGCGAGGGCTAAAGGACCTGGAGCGGGGCGACACTCTTTCTTTGGAAGAGCTGAGGAAGAGTGTATCAGGTTAAGCTCTCCAAAGAGGCAGCGAAGTACTATCGGAAGATGGATAGGCCGACTCGAGACCGGATAGATAAGGCCTTAGATGCAATTGGGGATGATCCATTTGATGTGGAACACCATGATATCAAGCCGCTACACGGGCTCCTGAAGGAGTTATGGAGGTATCGGATGGGAAAGTTTCGGATCGTATATCGTGTCAACAGGAAGGCGAAGGAGGTCCAGATAGCGACTATTCGTCCCCGTGGTAAAGCATATTGATCAGGAGAAAGGAATTGAGAGCCGATTGTTGATAGCTGAAGGCTGAAAGCCATCATTTATGTCATCAGCGCAGTTCCTTTCAAATGTTGCATTACAAGACTTGACCCTAAACCGGCGGGGTGTTGGCGACGCAGGAAATTACGGGAATATAGGATTGGGTTGAGAGTGTGATCACGAGTATATGAATCGAACGGTGCAATCCATCTTGTGGTAGCGTCGGACTCGCCCTGTGCAATACAACGAGCAACGGTTATTCCAAGGGGGCTTGTCCCCGACGTTGTCAAAGGGCGAGATTAGGCCCCAAAGAGTTGCCGATCGCATGGTATCTGGCTTATCAAGACTGCTGACTATTGACTCAGGACTCTCGACTGTGTTCATCACCGGCGAATATCAGGAGTATTATCGAAAGATATACCAAGGAGGGGGATGATGGAGGAGAGACTTCTGGATCGTATCGAGATAAACCCTAAGATCATGGTCGGCAAACCGGTAATCAAAGGCACAAGGGTGCCGGTGGAGTTGATCCTGAAGATGCTTTCCCAGGGGATATCCACTGAAGAGATACTCGGGGAATACCCCCACCTCACCAAAGAGGACATCCAAGCTGCCCTTGCTTATGCCGCTGAGGCTCTCGAAGTGGAGGAAGTTCTTCCCTTGGAGAGAGCCGGGTAGATGAAGTTCCTGGTCGATGAAAGCGCCGGTCGGAGCATCGTCCGTCACCTTAGGTCCTTGGGACATGATGTCATCTCTGTCCAAGAGGATCGGCCAGGGATTGAAGTATCCTGAGGTATGTGACTGGGCCAATCGGGAGGCACGGGTGATCATCTCCAACGACAAGGGCTTTGGGAAGCTAGTCTTCCAAGGACGGCTGCCCAACCGAGGGGTTATCCTTTTGCGTTTGAGGGACGAGAGTGCGGCCAATAAGGTTCGAGTCGTCTCCGATCTATTGGCGGGTTACGAGGGCCAATTGTTAGGCCATTTTGTAGTTGCTTCCGAAACCGGGGTAAGGATCCGCCCGCTGCCACGCAGCTTTTAGGGGCTAGAACCATGCGAATAAACGCTAGGGTGGTAGGAAGGATTAGAAGAGCTGGACTGGGAGTCCAAGCCTGGCCAATAATAAGAAGGAGTCAGCAATCAGGCTTTAGCTGAGAGCTGATGG
>JAGLXM010000268.1 GCA_023132915.1 Candidatus Bipolaricaulota bacterium | reverse complement strand
CGATGAAGGAGGCGATGCTCTACGATAAGACCGGTGATGGTCGTGTTCGGTGCAAACTCTGCGCTCACCGCTGCCTGATCGACGAAGGGCAGCGCGGAATCTGCGGGGTGCGGGAGAACCGTGTGGGGACACTATACACACTGGTTTATGGGAGGGCGATTTCCCGCGATGTTGATCCGATCGAGAAGAAGCCCTTGTTTCATTTCCTGCCAGGTACGCGTGCATACTCGGTCGCCACGGTCGGATGTAACTTCACTTGTCTATACTGCCAGAATCACCATATTTCCCAGTACCCGCGTGAACACGAGGGCAGGATCATCGGAGAGAAGGTCTCTCCGAGCCAGATCGTCACCGAGGCAAAAAAGAGCGGCTGTAAGACAATTGCCTATACCTATACTGAGCCGACAATCTTCTTCGAGTACGCGCTTGATACCGCGCGTCTAGCACATGAGGAAGGTCTGCGCAACGTCTTTGTCTCCAATGGGTACATGACCCCCGAGGCAGTGAAGGTAATTTCCCCCTATCTTGATGGAATCAATATTGACCTTAAGGGAATATCGAATGAGTTCTACCGCGAGGTGACGGGAGGTAACCTACGACCGGTGCTTGACTCGATCGAGCGCTTCTTTCAGGCTGGAGTGTGGGTGGAGGTGACGACTCTTCTCATCCCGGGGTTAAACGACAGTCCTGAAGTACTGCATTGGATCGCCGAGGCGATTGTCGGGATCTCGCCGGTTATCCCCTGGCACATTAGCCGCTTCTACCCAGCCTATCGGCTCCTCGATCTTCCTCCTACCCCGGTGAAGACCTTAAAGGATGCACAGCGAATCGGGCACAAGGCTGGGCTGCGTTACGTCTATTTGGGGAACGTCCCTGGGGAAGGGGAGGACACTCGCTGTCCAGCCTGCGAGGAGTTGCTCGTAAGGCGTACCGGGTTCCTGGTAAAAGAGAACCGGCTGCAGGAGGGATGCTGCCCGGCTTGTGGCGCCAAAGTGGACGGCGTTTGGTTTACATCCTTGTAATTCTTACCCGTCGCGAGTTACTCTCAAGCAGTTCGATTTTTACCTCAATATCACTGATCTCGACAATTTCTTCTACCCGATCGGACCACTCTACCACACTCACCCCTTTCTCTGGCGGGAGGATCCGATCGAGGCCGACCTCGGCAAGTTCGGCTAAAGACGAAACCCGGTAGGCATCAAGATGGTGAAGGGTAAGTCGGCCATGGTAATCCCTGGCGAGCAGGTAACTCGGGGAGACGACCACATCAGTGATGAGAAGGCCCTTCGCAATTCCTTTAACCAGTGTAGTCTTCCCCGAGCCCAACGGCCCGATCAGGGAGACGAGCATCCCATTACTAAGGTCAGAGGCCAGGTCTATTCCGACTTCCTCCATCTCCGCCGCGTCTTTAGCGATGATTGTCTTATCCATCTTTGGGCTCCTCACGCTCCAGGCAAGGCAAGGGATGGTAAAAGGCACTCCTCCCTATATGCTCTTGTGCGATAAAACAGAAAAGAGCTATCACCGTAAGAAGCAGCAATTTCCTTTCTCTCGCCAAGACGCCAAGGGTTATTAGTCTTCATAAGAGCTTTGTGAGACACAGCTTGCTCCAGGGTTCTTTACTTTCTACCGCCTTAGCGGGAGCCATCTCTTGCTGTTGCCTGTAACCACCTCCAACCGCAATCCTCTAAGGAAGCCATGAATCCAGGAAATAGTCCAGTTCCCTGTAGTTTAGTTTCTGCTTGTAAGTCTTCCTGGATTCCTGGGTTCCTCATAGGTTCTTTGCGTCCTTTGCGCCTTTGCGAGCGGCCCATCTCTTTAAGCCTTTCTCTCTCGGGGAGTGTAGTAGGTGAAGAGGGACTTACTACACCCCCAAAGCTACCTTAACTTAACCGTGAGGAGCTCATCTTCAACCACGCAGTGTGACGCCGAGTTTCTTCAGGCGCTTTTCGATATGGGCGATGATTGTAGCGACCTCCTCGTCGGTCAACGTACGGTCCATCGCCCGCAACGATACCTCGTAAGTGAGGCTCTTGTATCCCGAAGCAACCTGTTCTCCCTGGTAGAGGTCGTACAGCAGGGTGTGTTCGATCTCCGCCTCAGTGCGTATCGCTTTGCTAACCTCCTTTTCGGGCAGGTTGATCGGTACAAGGAGACAGAGATCTCGCTTGCAGGCAGGAAAACGGGGAAGCGGGCTAAACCCCTGCCGCCCCCCAGCGTGCCGGTAGAGCTTATCAATGTCAAGCTCGAATAGGATCACCCGCGGACAGGCAGGAAGAAGGTCATAGATATTAAGGGCGACCTCGCCGAGAAGGCCGATAGGCTCTGCGTCAAGAAGAATCCTTCCCGCGCGCCCGGGATGGAGAAAAGTGGGAACCTCATCGGAGGCGACGCGTACCTCTTTTAAGTTAAGCGAAGCACTAAGGCTAGTGAGGATTCCCTTGGCGGCTAAAAGGTCGAATTCCTCCTTTCCACGCAGAGGGATCCCGGTTCGGCCGAAGAGTACACCGGCCAGGGCTTCGGTTTCTTTGGTTTCTCCCCGACTCTTGGAGAAAACCCGCCCCATCTCAAAAAGCATTCCGCCGTCGACGCGGTGATTGATGTTTGTCTCCACCACAGCGAGGATCCCTGGAAGGAGACTTCCCCGCAGTGCTCCCTGCGCACGGATCATCGGGTTGCGGATCCCGATCAGGTCATTCTCTGGGTCCCTAAAATCTGCTGCTGTAAGCTTATCAGTCCAAGCAGTCCAAGAAAGGGCACATCGCCACTTGGCATTGTCGAAACCATCGGTCACCACCTCGCTTAGCCCAAGCCCGGTGAGGATCGTTCGCACACGGTCCTTATAAAGTTCCATTGGGTCCTTTTTCCCCATCTGCAGGCGTGCCTGTGGTGGAGTGGAGGGAAGCCGGTCGTATCCGTGGATGCGGCCGACCTCTTCGATCAGGTCAACCTCGCGGGTGAGGTCGGCCCGGAAGGTGGGCACAGTTGCGATAAGATCATTTTCGCTCTCTGAGATTTCGATCTTGAGTCGCTTAAAGATCGCGATCACCTGCGAGCGGTTAATGTCGATCCCGAGAAGCGCCCTTAACCGGGAAGGACGAAGCCGGATTGTCGTTTTTTTGCGGACTTTGAGGTGAGAATCGACCATTCCTCGATGAACCTGGCAGCCGGTCAACTCCTGCAGGAGGTGTGCGGTGCGCGCCACCGCCTGCGGGATTCCCTCTGGGTCAACACCGCGCTCGAAGCGTTGTGAGGCCTCGCTGCGGATTCCAACCGATCGCGCCGAGCGACGGACAGTGATCGGGTCAAAGGCAGCCGCCTCGAGGAGGACGCGTGTTGTCCCCTCTTTAATCTCGCTCCGCTCACCCCCCATCACCCCTGCGATCGCCAGTCCCCCGTCGGAGTCAGTAATCATCAGTACCTCCTCTGAGAGCGCGCGCTTCACCCCATCAAGGGTGCGGAAGCGCTCCCCAGCGCGTGCACGGCGCACCACGATTCGCTTGGCTACCAGATCGGCATCGAACGGGTGAAGCGGTTGCCCGAGTTCGAGCATCACGTAGTTTGTCACATCGACCACATTTAGAAGGGGACGCATCCCCGCTTTTAGTAGGCGGTGCTGCATGCGGAGGGGGGAAGGTCCTGTTATAAGATTGCTCATCAAGCGGACGCCGTAGCGAGGGGTATCAGTTGCATTTTCCACCTCAACTGCGAAGAGTGCTTCCGTTGGTGGTTCGGACTCACAGAGATCGATCGCAAGCGGCCGCAAGGGTTGGTTTATGATCGCGGCAACCTCACGGGCGATCCCATAAATTCCCATGCAGTCGGGCCGATTTGAGGTCACTTTTACGTCAAGAACGTAGTCGTCAAATTCTAACAGATCGTTCAGCTCGATCCCCGGAGCCAGTTTTAGATCAGTCTCGAAGTTCCAGATTCCGCTGGAACTCTCCTCTAGACCGAGCTCAGCCCTGGAACAGATCATCCCATGCGAGGCGACGCCGCGGACCTTTCGTTCCTTGACTTTTAAGCCTCCGGGAAGCTCTCCCCCCACTGTGACTACCGGGACGGTCGCTCCGGCCACCACGTTCGCTGCTCCACAGACGACCTCAACCTCACCGGTTCCAATATCGACCAGGCAGAGGGAGAGGTGATCGGAGTTGGGATGAGGACGGTGAGATAGGACGCGGCCGACCACAGCCCCGTGTACCCTCCCTGTAGGGGTGATCCCCTCCACCTCAAGGCCAGCCAGGGTGAGACGTTCGGCGAGACGTGCGACTTCCTCCTTGCTCACCTCGATATCGACGTACTCAGCTAACCATCGACACGGTACCTTCATTACGCACCCCGTTTTGCTTTTAGCATTCAGTAATCAGCCCTCAGCAATCAGCGTGGAAAGCCTTGAGAAAAAGCGCTGAGGGCGTGAC
This sequence comes from Candidatus Bipolaricaulota bacterium, assembly GCA_023132915.1. GTDB lineage: Bacteria > Bipolaricaulota > Bipolaricaulia > UBA7950 > UBA9294 > UBA9294. The sequence goes on along the minus strand of JAGLXM010000268.1, from coordinate 6,333 downwards.
TCTTACCCCATTTTGCTTTTAGCTAAAAGCTGACGGCTGAATGCTCTTAGCTACTTAAGCTCTCAGCCTTCATCTTCAATCCTTACGTTGGATACTCACATTCGCTTGCTAGATGGAGAAACCGAAGTAAAAAACCCCCATTCCTTCCCCTAGGACCGGAGTAGCATAGCCAACCACTGCCTTTACGGAGAGGAGACCGCCGATCGCGGAGAGGTCGAACAGTGCTTCCACTCCGGCCTCAATGTTAGGGGCAGTTTTACCAAATTCATCGAGGCTTTTCCAACTCGCTCCACAGGCGAGGAAGGCGCGTCCACGCGTCCGGTCGACCATCATCAGGTTAGCAAGGTTGAATGGCTCCTCAGTTGAGGAAGGAAGCTCGACCGCGAGGCGCCCGTAGAGCTTATGACTCCCGAGGAAGGGAGTGGGGACCCATCTTCCCTTAATCATCCGTCCGAAGCTTAAAAGCTCCTCAAGGTCGAATAATAAAGGACGTGGAACCTCACCGAAGCCCACCCCGAAGGTGAGGTTCCCTTGAAGGTAGACTCTTGGGAAGAGCCGCGTCTCATCGAAGGCAGTGATCGACATTCGTCCAGCCCCAGCGGGGGTTATGTCGACGGCTACTGAGCTTGACCGGCTGTACTGAATCGAGGGGTGTTCTCGCACGCCCAGGTGAAGGTAGACGAGTGGCCCCTCTTGTGGAACGAGGCGATGAGCACAGAGGGTGATCGAGGTGGCCGGTTCCCAGAACCTCCCTGGTGAGCCGATCTGGGCTCTAGCAAAGGTGGTGAACGTATAGCCGATCGATCCCCAAAGGTCTCCCTCCTCGATCTTCGCATTAAGGAAGAGGTGGTGATTGCGTCCCTTAAAGACTTCCGCGGAGGCCGCGGCCTCCCAAAGCGACAGGCGCAAGCGATCAAGGTAGGTGATCGTCACCCTCTTGGAGAAGGGATCTGGCCGCACGATGTAGGCGTCGAGGGGGAATGCGTTTTTGTCGGTGACCGTTATGAACTTTACCGGCGCGTTGTTGTTCAGTCGATCGCGATCGGGGAGGAGGTGGTCGGGGTCGATCGTTACCCGATGGATTGGCTTCTCTGTCTCAAAGACCACGGTATCCGTCTTGGTCGCACCGTCCCATTCTTGGCGTACCGTTTCCCCGGAGCGCAGTGTTGCCTCGATTGTCACCGACTGAATCGCTCCACCGTCGCGGCTTACCTTAACTTCGGTCCGATAGCCCGTCTCAGTTCGCTTGCGGGAAGCGATCTTGACTGAGTAGTCTACTGATCCTGATTGAAAAAGCCACACTTGGAAAAGTTCTTTAAGGGATCGCCCCGCAGTCTTCTCAAGGATTACACGCAGATCATCGACATTGATGATCTTGTAGCGGAAGCGCTCTGTTGCCTCACGTAACCCCGTCTCAAAGGTCTTTTCACCTATTTCTGCTCCGATCGCTCGTGCCACCAAGTAGCCCTTGTCGTACAACCGCACCGCTGTGGCATTCTCGTAGGTAACCTCGCAGTTGGGCTTGATGATCGCCTCGTCGAAGCCGCGCATCGCTTGGTAGAGGTAGGCAAGTTCGATCTGGTGCTCGCGCAGGTTCAAAAACCCGAATTGGGAACGGATGAGGTTTTCCAAGATTCCCTTACCGGGAAGTTCGAACGCGTTTGGCCCGAATTCCCCGTAGCGCTCTTCGAAGTAGCTCACCGCCAGGTACTGGGCCATCCCCTCGGAGAGCCAGTTCTCTGCGTTTAGGTCCACACCTGTGGCAAGTCCCCACCACTGGTGGGCGATCTCGTGTGCGAGGACGAACTCGCAGTAGCGGTTGAGGATACCGGGAAGGGTGACGTTGCGGTGGGTGAAGAAGAGGCTTGACAGCCAGACGATCCCGTCGGCGGCCATGGAAAGGCCATTTCGATTTGGGTTCTCGACGATGGTGAGCCTCGCTCGTGGGTAGGAGCCAAACCGCTTCTGATAGTCTTTTAGGATGTCCTGTGCGTAGGTCGCGAAGAGGCGTGCTGTCTCCTCGTGTCCGGGGAGGAATAAAACCTCGATTGGTATAGGAAGCTCGCCTAGAGAGAAGCGTCCGTAGTCCGGCCCGGCAGTGAGGGCGAGGGTGCGGGTAGGGGTGTTGTTCCACACCCGGTAGCGTACAAGTGTATCTTCTCCTTCGTTAGTCGGTTCCTCGGCTTCAATCTTCTCCACATGGTCAGCCCCGCAGACGAGCACGAACCCTTGAGGAAGGCCGATTCGCGCCGAGTAGTCGGAAGCGGGGATCTCTAAAGGGAAAGCCTCCCCCGATCTCAACTGCAGTACTCCGTCTTCCTCAACCCACTCTCCCTGCCGCGGAAGTAGTAGCGGGTACCACCCGAAGCGCCAGGTGAGGATCCCCTGGTTAATCTCCTGATCCCCCGTGGTGAGACGTGGAATCTGAGTGGTGAAATGAATGCGCAGAGCCACGTTCTTACCTGTCTGGGTGAGATCGACCGCAAGGATCGTTTCATGAAGCGAGTAAGTCTGAAGCGCCGGTGGGAGTGTAAGGAGGCGGAACCCGAGTGCGACCGCCCCCTCGCTCTGAACGGCCTCGACCGCCTCAATCGTTGTCGAGGCTGGCTCAAACCCTGCTTTGTACCTTGTGTCGATAACCCGGTCGTTAAAGAAAGGATTTTTCTCCCGCTCGAGGTTGGCAAGCAGGAGGAAGTAGGCGCACGTCGATTGTGCCTCGAACGTGATCTCCTCTACCCCGCGCAGAGTTCGCTGTTGCGGGTCGAAGTTTACCTCAACCGCGGTGCTCGTCCCTCTTGAAGCCACACTGGATAAAGAGAAAAGCAGCAGAACCGACAAGATAAGTAAGATGATGCCCATTGGGCGCTTGTTCATGTTCTCCTCCAAGGTGATATCAACTATAAGATAGCTTCTTCCGCGTCGTCGCTGGTGCGGTCGACCGTCACCCGCACCGAGGTGATCTCTCGCTGCGTCGCCCCTTCCACTTTAAGCTTGACCGGACCGACCGCCACATTGTCACCGACCTTTGGCATCGCTTCCAGGCGGTGAAGGATCAAGCCGCTCACCGTTACCCCTTCGTCCTCGGGGAGGTCTATGTCCATGGTCCTGTTCAGGTGGTGTACGGAGGTGTCACCGTCGACCAACGCCTCGTCGCTTGAGATCCGCTTGATCAAAGCTGCCGGCCGATCGTACTCGTCTTCGATCTCTCCCACGATCTCCTCCAGGATGTCTTCCAGGGTGAGGATCCCTGCCATGCCACCGAACTCGTCGATCACCACTGCCATATGCACCCGCTCCCGCTGTAAATCGCGCAAAAGCACGTTGATAGGCTTGGTTGTCGGGGTGTAGTATACCGGGCGCAACAACTCGTGCAGAGTAGTGCGTGGGTTATCGACTTGAGCAAGCAGGTCTTTGGCGTACAGTGTCCCGACGACGTTGTCCGGGACGCGATCGTAGACAGGGAAGCGAGAGTGGCCGTCCTTAGCGACGATCTGTCGCGCTTTTGCTGGGGAGGTCTTCACCTCGATCGACTGGAGATCGGGGCGGGGGACCATCACCTGCTCAGCGGTCATCTGATCAAAGTCAAGGATACGGCGGATCATTTCACCGTCCTGTGCGTCGAGCAGGCCGCTCTCTTCGCTGGCGTCAATCAGGGTCTCGATCTGCTCATCACTCACCGCATACGGTTCCTCCTGCGCCAGATCCTCTCCGAACAGCCGCATGATTCCGTAGGCAATCGCGCGAAAGATGACGATCAACGGCCGCAGCACGCGGGTGAAGGCGTAAACGTGGTTGATCGTGACTAACGTAAACCGCTCAGCGTTCTGCTTGGCGAAGTTCTTCGGTGTGATCTCGCTGAAGATGAGGAGCGATATGGTCATGACCCCGGTTGCCAGCAAGCCCGCCTGGTAACTCGGGAGTCCTCTTGCGAGGAAGCGCACCGCGATTAAGGTCATTAGCGAGCTTGCTGCAACGTTGGTGAGGTTGTTCAGGATCAGAAGCGCAGTGATCAGATCATTTGGCTCCTTAAGGAGGAGCAAGAGCCCGCGACGCTTCTTCTTGTGGGCGTTGATCAGATAACGCAGGCGTCCCTCGTCGAGCGAGGTGATGGCAGTTTCCGCGCTGGAGAAGTATGCAGAACAAGCAACTAAAAAGACCAATAGCGCAATCTGTGCGCCGGCTGACACAGTCAAACTCACCTCATCGCTACTTATTATAGGAGGCTAATCTCCGATTGCAAGGGAGGAAGCGACCCTGTTGCTCAACGGGTAGGATTTCAGATAAAATGTTCAAGCGAACAGGGAGGCCAGGGCGAGTGGACATCGAGGAGTTAAAGAGGATTATCAAGTTGCTCAAGGAGGAGGGTTTAAGCGAGATTACTGTCTGCGAGGGGGAAAGCCGACTTACCGTCCGTCAAGAGGGTATCACCCCTAAAGAGGCGGCCTCTCATGCTACTAGAGAACCTGGAGAAAAGGAGAGAGTTTTCACCGTTATCGCGCCGCTAGTGGGAACATTCTACCGCCGGTCCTCACCAGAGGAGGAGCCGTTCGTTGCGGAAGGGGCCAAGGTGGAGCCAGGGGAGACCCTGTGCATCATCGAGGCAATGAAGGTGTTAAACGAGATCAAGGCTGAGGAGCAAGGCCGCCTGCAGCAGATCCTGGTCGAGGACGGCGAGACAGTGGAGTATGGCCAGGTTCTGTTCCTTTTTGAGCGCCCGTGACTTTTCACAAGGTGCTGATCGCCAACCGCGGTGAGATCGCCCTGCGGGTGATCGAGGCCTGCCGTGAGCTCTCGCTTGACTCTGTGGCGGTCTTCTCCCAAGCGGATGCTGGGATGCATTACCTCACCCTGGCCGGCGAATCGCTATGCATCGGCCCTGCTGACCCAGCGAAGAGTTACCTCTCGATTCCCGCCTTGATTAGCGTTGCCGAGGCGACCGGTGCGCAAGCCGTCCACCCCGGCTATGGGTTCCTCGCTGAGGATCCCCACTTCGTTGAGGTCTGCGAGGAACACGGCCTTGTGTTCATCGGACCGGATCGCCGGGTGATGGAACTTTTAGGGAACAAGCTCGCTGCCCGGGAGGCGGTCGCCGCTTTGGGAGTCCCAGTCCTTCCTGGAGAAGCAGTTCCCGAGGATGAGGAGAAGCTTGCCGACACGGCGAACCGAGTGGGCTACCCCCTCCTCGTTAAATCGGTCTTCGGCGGGGGTGGACGAGGGATGCGCTTGGTAAAGGAGCCTGCAGGGTTGAAAGCGGCCGTCCTTGTGGCTTCGGCCGAGTCGCAGGCGGCATGCGGAGACGCCAGCCTCTACCTGGAACGATCCCTGGAGAATCCCCGCCATATCGAGGTTCAGATCATGGTGGATAAGGGCGGACGAATAGTCCACCTTGGCGAGAGGGAATGTTCAATCCAGCGCCGTCATCAAAAGCTGATTGAGGAGACCCCGGCTCTCAACCTCGATGAGAGCCTGCGCCAGGGGCTCTATCATGCCGCCCTCGTTGCAGTGCGGGGCATTGGGTATAAGAACGTGGGGACGGTCGAATTCATCCTCGACGGCCGTGGAGACTTTCACTTCATCGAAATGAATGCTCGTATTCAGGTTGAACACTCAGTGAGCGAGGTGATCTGTGGGTTGAACTTAGTAAAGGAACAGATTCGTATCGCTTCAGGTGACCCGCTCGATATGCGCCAGGAAGATGTTGAGCTTAAGGGACACGCTATCGAGTGTCGTATCAACGCCGAGGACCCCAGCCGCGGTTTTCTCCCTTCCTGCGGGAAGATCAAGATCGACGAGCTTCCGAGTGGCAACGGGATCCGCATTGACACGCACATCTTCAACGGGATGGAAGTCTCCCCTTATTACGACTCGCTTCTAGCCAAGGTGATTGCCTGGGGACGTGATCGGGAGGAGGCACGGATCCGGATGTACACGGCACTTGAACGGTTCCGGGTCCGCGGGGTCACTACCACGCGCGCGCTGGTGCAGGAGATCATCTCTCACCCCGCCTTCCGTGAGGATCGCATTGGGACCGACTTCCTCGACGAGATTCTCGCCGATTGAAGAGAGAAGGAAGGAGGCGTATCCTTATATTAGCTATCAGCATATTAGCTATCAGCCGTCAGCAATCAGCTAAAAGCAAAACGGTCTTTGTTTCTAGCTGAAGGCTGGAAGCTGACTGCTTATTACAGGAGTGACAATGTTCGATTCCTTAACGAGTAAACTTAACGCGGTCTTCTCGCGTCTGCGGGGAAAGGGACGGTTGACCGAAGGAGACATCACCGCCGGACTGCGTGAGATCCGCCTCGCGTTGCTCGAGGCTGATGTCAACTATCA
>JAGLXM010000267.1 GCA_023132915.1 Candidatus Bipolaricaulota bacterium | reverse complement strand
ACCGCAAATATCATGCAGGCTATCTTCTTCCTTATGGGGATCTTCGTCATCTTCAATATCGTTCTCGCTGTGTTCAACATGATTCCCATCCCGCCGCTCGACGGGTCGCGAGTCCTCACCTACTTCCTTCCCTCGGAAGGACGACGGGTGATGATCCTCCTCGAACGGTATGGGTTTCTGATTCTTATTGCATTTATCTTCCTCGGAGGACTTAACGCCCTTTTTGGCCTGATGGGTGGAATCTGGAACGGGCTCCTCGGCAACTACTGGCAACTAATCGTCGGATTTTAAGAACTCCCGGACCTATTCTCAATACTATCTTGCTTGAGGGTCAGTCCACTCGTATAATCTTGGCAGCAAAGAAAGAAGGATATGGAGGGGTTTTTCGTGACAAGCAACGGTATTAACTACGAGATCAAGGAACGCTCGGCCACTGAGGTCACTCTGCAGGTGACCGTGGAGCCACCAATTGTGCGAAATGAAATTGATACGATCTATAGCCGCTACGGTCGGGAGGTGGAGATCCCCGGTTTCCGCAAAGGCCACGTGCCACGAGGCCTCCTCGACTCGCGCTTCGGTCGCGAGATGTTCCTCGAAGAGGCACAGAAGGAACTCACGGAAGAACACCTTCCCAAGGCTCTGTCCGAACTGAGCCTCCACCCGGTTACGCTCCCGCAGGCGAAGACTATCTCCTTTGAGGAGAGTGAGCCGTTCGTGTTCGAGGCGAGTTTCTCCGTTCTCCCTCAGTTTGACCTTCCAGTCTACCGAGGAATTGAGCTAACAGTAGAGCCAGTGAAAGAGGTTACTGACGACAGCGTGCAGGCGGCCGTGGAGGAGATTCGTCGTCAGTACGGAACGCTCTCTTCTAAGAAAGGAGATCTCATCACCGACGGGGACATCGTCCACGTGCAGGAAGGGGAAGAGGAGTGGGACACCCGCGCCGAGATGGGAAACCCAGTGACTGAGAAGTTGATCGGCCACAAGATTGGGGAGACAGTTAAAATCGAGCTTGATCTTCCTGGAAGTAAACCCGTTCACACGTCCCTTTCTATCCTAGGCTTAAAGGAGATCGTCCTTCCGGAAGTGGATGATGAACTGGCTAAGGACGCGGGCTTTGAGAGCCTGGTCGCTCTGGAGGTAGATGTAACGGAGAAGCTAAAGCAGGCCCATGTCGCGAAGAGAGAACGTGTAATAAAAGTGAACCTTCTCGATCATCTTATCGATCAGGTGGAGATTCCTCTTCCCCAGGCACTGGTGGAAGAGGTCGCCGAAGAAGAGCTTGAACGGCTGAAGAAGAACCTCTCCCACCCACGTTCCCCACTATCCTTCGAGGACTATCTCGATAAGCGTGAGAGGAGCGAGGAAGAGGTGCGGGCCAACTACCGTGAGATCGTAACCCGCAGGATTCGCCGTGAGCTTCTCCTTAAAAAGATCGCCGAGAAGGAGGAGATCACCATCGAGGACGAAGAACTAGAGCGAATCGCGACCGAAGAGGCAGCAAGTAAAGGGGAAGCGCCACTTCGTTTCATCGCTCGCCTCAAGGCCGAAGAGCGTTGGGATGACTATCGCACTGAGAAGGTGAACGAGCGCGTCCTTGACCTCCTGTACCAGAAAGCACAGCTTACCAAGGAGGAAAAATGAGAGCCCAGATCCCGTTTGTGATCGATCACACCGGCCACACTGAACGGACTTATGATATCTACTCCCGTTTGCTGGAGGATCGGATTGTCTTTCTGCGCCATCAGATCGATGACGAGGTGGCAAACCTAGTTATCGCGCAGATCCTATTCCTGGCGGCTAAGGACCCGGCAAAGGACATCAAATTGTACCTCAACTCTCCGGGCGGATCGGTTACTGCCGGCTTCGCCATCTATGACACCGTGCGTTACGTGAAGTCTGACGTCACCACGATCTGCATTGGCCAGGCAGCGAGCATGGCGGCGCTCCTCCTTGCCGCTGGAACTAACGGGAAACGCTCAGCCCTACCTAACTCACGTATTCTCATTCATCAGGCCTTCGGCGGAGCTCAGGGGCCGGCAACCGATGTCAAGATTCAGACCGATGAACTGCTTCGTCTGCACGATCAGATCATCGGCGCTTTTGCGAAGCACACTGGACAGACAGTGAAGAAGATCCGCAAAGACACCGATCGCGACTTCTATATGTCCCCTGAAGAGGCGCTTGCCTATGGCCTGATCGATCGGATCATCACCCCGAAAGACTAAAGAGAGCTCCGCCGTGCCGGCAAGAGCAATTGCCGCGTAAAGCAGGATAAACACCCCGATGAACCTGCTAAACATGTTCATACCTCTTGTTATCCTACGCTTTTAGACATCTCCTGACAAAAAGTTCCTGATAAAAGAGGTGAGCAGTGAGTGAAGAGTCTGTTCATGGAAAGATCGAGGGAGGACGCTCCCGATTCATCCACCCTGTTGTCGGGTTAAATAAGCAGGTTAATCCGGGGGAGATTTCGAACCTGATTGAGGAACCACATAAAGCAAATTCGCAATGCGTAGAAGGTAGTCCTTATCAAAGACGCTAAACTACTTGTGATCTGAAAGCGTGATGATGGGGGCACGTTCTACTTTCTTCTCGGCGACGGGTAGCGTTCCGGAGAAACGTCCCCGGATACATGGCAAACCGGGATTACCTAGTTAGAGTTAGTGATCGAAGGTCTGGTAGATTACTGGTTATGTCCTGCTGCCCTTGAAGAAGCCTTATCCAGTGACTGATGCGCCAGAATCTCTCCGGGCCTGGCTACCTGGATAACGTTAACTGAAGGAATAGGAGATCAGAGGCGAGAAACTCCAGGGCAAAGCACATAACGAAGATGGGGGTCCTCCCTCATTTTTCGTACTGAACTTTCAACACCTACCTCGGATTGCTAACGTCCTTTGTGGTTTTACCGCGCAAGACTAAGGCCGGCCTCGCCTTTTGACACCTCTGTTTATCTACAGGTCCCCCCGCAACCGAACAGCTTTGCTGCAACGATCACGGCCATCAAAAATAGGACAATCCAGGAAACGATTTAAGAGTGCGGTTCGTCAAGCATCATACAGAAAAAACCGTGCATAGTCTGATGAAAGGGACAGAAGAGAGCAAGCAGAGGGTTATTGCCCCACTTTCAAGCCGGCGCCGGTGGGGGCGTAGCGGAGGATCGCCTTAGGAAAGGCGAGGACCGAGGCGTAGAGCCAAATGTCGTCCTCTTGAGCTTCGATCCCCAATCTCAAGCAGTCACACAGGTCCCGAAACAGGCCGAAGGTTGGATCCAAGATTCCTACTTGCCCCTGCTCGTAGCGGCCACCCAGACTGATTCCCCACCCGGCCTCTGAGCGGAGCTCTGTTTGAAGCGCAACCGAAATTGTCTCCGGTGCATAGCGGCCACTCAGGCCGATTTTCCACCACTCCAGTGGCTGGAGGTCCGTCTGGATTGTCACCTCGGTGAAGTGTCTTTGCATGAGGTCGAACCTTCCTTGTAGGGAGAATGTCCCTAGGTTATTCTTGCTGTGAGCTTGGAAGATGAACGGTTCAAACCTCCCCGCTGGAGGATTATATGGAATCTCCCAGGCGAGCGCGTTTGCTTCACTTTCCCACCGACCTCTAAGGGTAATTACCTCTACAACTGCTGTCAGAAGGTCGAAGCGGGCAAAAAGCGATGACGAGGCCCACCTGCTCCAATCAGCGCTTACAAGCAGCGGATCGAACGTTCCGTTGGCTAAATCAACCCCACCCTCCACCCGCACCGAGAGCCAGCTCTCACCTGAAAAGCGCCATGCTAGCCGGTTGGTGGAGGCGAGCTGATCGAAAGAAAACGGACTCCTCCCGTAAATCTGAAGGTAAGTGTAGGTCAGATTCATTCCTGGATACCCAAGCCATATGGAGAAGGAAAAGGCTTCACGGCTTTGGCTTTCTGTGCCACTCTCGTAGCGGGTCAAGCGGGAGCTCGCCTTCGGGGTCAAGGTGAATCCGAGAAGAGCAAAAGATGCAAAAGCTGCCTCAAGCCCTCCATCGAAACGAAGCGATTCACTGATCAGCACTTCATTCTCCCACTCGCGAAACCATCCTGCGCTGAGTTGTGGGGTGAGACTAAGCGGGCCAAGAGCAATCTGGGTACGGGAGAACGTGACTTCAGGGAGGCGTTCTATAGTATGTATCGTCTCCCCTTCTTCTTCGTAGCTGCGCTCTGCGGCCAGCGCGAGCCTCCAAGCTTCGAGTTTGCTATCCAAGGAGAAGGCGAAGGTAAGATCTCGCTGCTCTCCAAGCTGCTCGAAATCGAGTTTTCCTCCTACCTCCCAGTTCTCTACTAATGGCGCCGTGTGCTCAAGGGAGACCTCGACGACCCGGTCCCCCACCTGGGCAGGAAAGTAGTAAATCCGAGCCTGGCCTTGCTGTAGGGCAAAGGCGTAATGAAGCACCGCTCCGAGGCCCACCTCCTGGAATCGGCTGAAGTAGTCGAACAGGACGGCTCCGTAATTCCCCTCATCAAGGTAGAATGGGAAGTTCCACTTGAGAAACCAGCCACGAAGCCCGCTTTTCCCGATCGCGGGGAAAAGCGGGCTATCAAGCGTCTCATCAAGCGGCTGAACGTAGACAGGAAGCCAAAAGACGGGATATCCGAAGGACAAAACGGTGAGATTAAAAGCAACGAACAGCCGATCCGGGTAGAGGAGAAGCCTTCCCGTCTCGATCGAGTAGGGCTGATCTCGGAGGGCCTTTCCGTAACAGTCGCAAGTCGTCAGCTGTCCCTCGCGTACTTCGATCGAAGTGACCTCTCCATTGGAATCGAACTCGATACGTCCCTCCTTCCCTTGGTAGAGGAGGAGTTGCTCCTCTCCCTGGGAGTTTAAAAAGGTGCTCTTACCGCGAAAGCAGATCGCCGTTGCCTCGCGAGTGATGAGCGATCCATCCTCGAGTACAAGAAGGGTTGAGAGATCATCCCCAGAAAGGGTTAAATCTTCTCCTATGGCGAGGTGCACCTCCCCCGAGGCACGCAGCTTCCAGAAATCTTCCTCCTCCTCATCCAGGGTCACCTGATCGGCCGAGAGTAGAGTCTCCCCATAGGAGAGGCGTACCGCTCCCTGAGCGTGCACATGCGTGCGGTCGGCTGAGATGAAAAGCTCTTCACAGTCGATCTCGACTGGGATCTCATCTCCCCACGCGAGGAGGCTTACCAAAAGAAGAATTCCTAAAAACGGGAAGGTGTGGCGAATCCGAGTCCACAGGTCGCGGTAGCTCAGCCGGTCGAGCCGGAGGAAAAGGAAGATTCCGATAAGGCCGAACAGGATATTAGGTATCCAGGCGGCAAGTGAAGGGGGGATCATCCCCCGTCTTCCCAAGGTCTGTGTCCACAGAAGAACACCCTGGAAGAGACCGACAAGCAGGAGGCTAATTACTACTCCTGCTGCCCGGCTCCGCCACCCGAAGATCAGGCTAGTCGAGCCACCGAACAAGACGAAGACCAGCGTTGCCAACGGAATCGCTGCTTTGAGGTGACACTCGACGATGAGATCGGCAGCAGGAAGGCCGCTTGTTTGCAATAGGGTGATCCGGCTGCGAAGCTCCCCAATTCCCATCTCTGCTGGTGTGCGCGATCGAAGAAGGAAGTCCGCCTCACTCCGGTCGACCGTCACGTGGAGCTGCTCAAATGTGCCAGTATAGATCAGCTCTCCTTCTTGATTGTAGCTGTACACCCTACCTTCGTTAAGATCCCACGCTCTTTGCTCCCAACGCCCCGTCTCGGCAGTGAGGATCGTTACCGCTGCCTCTGCCTGGGGGAACACCTTTCCCTCGATGTCGTAAACGAGGATTCCGCGAAGGGTACCATCCTGCGCATCGTAGCGACGCACATAGAAGAACTGCCCTTCCGGTCCTTTGAAGAAGGTGTTTGCCTGGATATGCGGTACCCCCTGGCGGAAGATGATTCCCCGTAGTTCCCGCTGATAGGCGTGCTCCGAGAAAGGGACGGCCCAGTTGTAGAGAGTAAAGTCAAGACCTCCAAGGAGGAATGCCGCTGCAAGTAAGGGCAGAAGAATGCGACGAAGCGAAATCCCTGCTGCTTCTAAGGCCATTACCTCCCGGTCATGCACCAACCTCCCCAAGCCGAGGAAGGTGGCAAAGAGCCCGCTTACGGGGAGAGCAAGGACAAGCAGACTGGGCATCTTTAGCAACAGGAGTCTCATGAGCGTGGTAATCCCTACTCCTCGGTCAACCATTAGATCAGAAAGGGAGAGGATCAAGTTCAAGAGGATGAAGAGAAGTAGGCCAAACAGGGAGATGAGGAATGGTCCGCTCATTTCCCGAAGCACATATCGATCGCACCGGCGGATAATCATCTTGCTAAGATGATACTGGAATAGGCGCACTGGCGGCCACCGCGATGACTGCGTTCCTCGAATTCAGCCCAGATCGACGTTTGACCGACTATCCCTTATCAGTTATATTGAAGTGGAGCGATCATGAAAAAGCGCCTGTACATCGAGACCTGGGGTTGCCAGATGAATCTCCATCAGTCGGAGGGAATCGCCGGTATCCTTGAGGATGCTGGGTTTGAAATCGCCGACTCACTCTTTGACGCTGATATAGTCCTGTTCAACACCTGTACTGTCCGACAGAAGGCCGAGGAGAAGGTCTACGGTCGCCTCGGGGCGATAGAAGCATTAAAAGTTAAGAAGAACGTGCTGTTCGGGGTCGGTGGGTGCATGGCGCAAGTGCGTAGGGAGGCCCTGTTGAAACGGTTTCCTGTAATCGACTTCCTCTTTTCTACTACCGACCTGGCCGCGCTTCCTTCACTCATTCACAAGGCAGATAAGGGCAAGGGTGGTGTTGTCCACCTCCCCGATCCCTATAGAACGCAAGAGATTCCCTATAAGCGTCGAAGTTCAGTCACGGCGATGGTCACCATCACTGAAGGTTGCTCTAACTTCTGTTCCTACTGCATCGTTCCCTACGCCCGGGGGCCCCTGCGCAGCCGACCACCAGCTAAGGTTTTAGCTGAAGTGGAGAGGTTGATGGAGGCCGGGTATAGGGAGGTCCTTCTCCTGGGGCAAAACGTCGACTCCTACGGGAGGGACCTCCCGGGCTACGGCGACTTTGCTGAGCTTCTCACCCGGGTAGCACAGATTGGGATCCCACGCATCCGCTTCACGAGTTCTCATCCTCGGGACATGACACCACGGGTGATCGAGACAATCGCTCGCCATGAGAATATCTGCAACCACATCCACCTTGCCTGCCAGTCCGGGAGCGACCGGATCCTCCGCGAGATGAACCGGGGCTACACACGGGAGGAGTTCCTATCCATCATTAAAGGCGCGCGGAAAGCCGTGAAGGGGATCAATATCACCACTGACCTGATCGTTGGCTACCCCAAGGAGAGCGAAGTGGATTTCCGCGATACCGTTGAGCTGATCGAGGAGGCTCGTTTCGGCTCAATCTTCGTGGCGAAGTACTCCCCACGGCCAGGTACCCGCAGCGCTTCATTTCCTGACGATATCCCCAAGGAAGTCAAGGACGAACGTCTGCAAGAGGTCCTCAGCCACCAGCGGCGTATTGCTCTTGCAGAGAACCGCCGACGTGTCGGAGAGACAGTGAAGGTCCTCGTGGAGGGAAGAACCCGGGAAGGAGCGTTCTTCGGAAGGAGAGGCGATCACCGCACGGTGGTCCTAAGCGGAGAGACAGAGTTGGGAGCGTTTGTCTCCGTCTGTATTGAGGCGGCCTCCACTTCCGCACTCGCGGGGAGAGCTCTTATTCCCGCCGTGGTGAAAGGAGTCCTATGATCATCACAGTTACACCGAACCCGGCTATCGACAAGATGTATTGGGTCGATCGGTTGAAGATGGGGAGGGTCGTCCGTGAGGAGTTCCTGACCCGTGCCATTAGGAGTGACACCTCCGCGGGTGGAAAGGGGATCAACATTTCAATCTTCCTCGCCCGCATGGAAGTAGAGAACGTCGCGATGGGGTTCGTTGGGGGGCACACAGGCCACGTGGTAGTTCGTGACCTACGCGAGGAGGGGGTGACGACCAACTTCGTCTGGGTGAACGGCGAGACACGGACCAACGTGACCGTATTCGAGCGCGAGCGTGCGCACATCCCCATCCTGATTGACGAGGAAGGCAGCCCGGTCTCGCAGGAGGAGATCTCCTACTTCCTGCGACGCTACAAGCGAATGCTCAAACGCGCCACCTGGGTCGTTCTTGCCGGAAGTCTCCCCCCAGAGGTCGATGCCGATCTCTACCGCGTACTCGCCGAGATGGCGACAGAGGCCGGGGCTAAGGTGGTGGTGAGCGCCCGCGGAAACGCGCTCACCAACGCCCTCCGTGCTGTTCCCTACCTCGTCAAGCCTGACACGCGGGAGCACCTCTCCATGGAGGGGGCCCCCCTCACCACCCGGAGCAAGATCATCACCGCCGGGAGGAGGATCATCGAGGCCGGCGTTAGGATCCTTGTTGTCTCCCACGAGGTGACCGGGGACATCGTCATCACGCGGGATACAATCTGGGAGATCAAATCGCGGGTGAAGACGACGCAGTTCAAGAACCTGGTCGGCGCGGACGACGTCCTCCTCGGGGGGATTCTCTACATGCTGGACAAGGGGGAGGACCTCGAGGAGGCGCTGCGCTTTGGCATGGCTGCCGGTATCCTGAGCGCAGAGAGCGATAAGAAGATTTGTCAGAACATGAAGAAGATCGAGGAGGAGATGGCACACATCTCCCTAGAGCGGATATAAAGAGGAGATCCCATGAAGGTTCACCAGATCATGACCAAGGACCTGACATCAATGGAGAAGGACGCTCCTGTGAGGGGGCTGATCTTCACCCTGGACAACGCGGGAATGTCCAACATGCCGATTGTCGATGAGGAGGGGAAGCTCATTGGGTTCATCTCCGAGAAGGACCTCATCAAGGCTGCTCTTCCCGGTTACTTTGAAATGCTCCACAGCACCTCGTTTATTCCCGATATGAATCAGCTTTCAAAGAAGCTCACTCAGATCGCTGATGATCCGATTGAGAAGTACATGCAGCACGACGTCATCTGTGTGGAAGAGGACGATGACGATCTTCAGGCGGCAGACCTGATCATCCGCAAGGATTTGAAAAGCCTTCCCGTGATCGACAAGGAGAGGAGGCTGGTCGGTGTAGTCAAGCGGATCGATCTGCTTCGTCATCTTCTGTAGGTCGGATGGACCTTCCATGGGGAGAGCTAGGACTCTCTAAATTCCTCGTGCTTGATTCTCACGGGGCCCTTCTGTTCGTTGACGGAGAGTCCCGCCCGGAGGCGAGGGCTGAGCTGGGCGAAGAGCTTCCCTGCGTTTCCTATACTGTGGAGGAAGATAACGCGCGTGTAATTGACCTGTGGCTTATTTCCCGCGTCCTCCTTCCCACTCTTCCTGAGCATACCGTGAAGAGCCTCTGCGCTCACTACAAGATCCCACTGAAGGCGGAGAGGGAGGCAACCGGCACTCTTTTCGCCTTTCTCATCGCAGAGGCGTTGACTCTTGAGCGTGACCTCGTCTTACTTTTAAGCCAGCTCCTCCCTGCCCCCAGTGGGGAATTATTGGCGCGCATGGTTCCTTTAGTGAAGAGGAACAACCCCCCTGCGCATCACGAGGAGGCCCCCAAAGAGTTGCAGGTGGGACCGAGCACCTCCGTGGAGGAGGTGCTAAGTGGCGAGATGATCGGCAAGGGACTCATCGCGTTTGAGGATCGCATTGGACAAAAGGAAATGGCCAAGCTTGTCTCTCGAACCTTCGAGGAGGGCGGAACCCTCGTCGTCGAGGCCGGGTCAGGGACTGGGAAAACGTTCGCCTACCTCGTTCCGGCCCTCCTTTACCTGCGATCCCACGATACCGCCCACCTTGTTGTCTCCACTCGTACCAAGCAACTGCAGGAGCAGCTCTATACTAAGGACCTTCCGTTCCTCATCTCTCGCCTTTCCCCAAAGCTTAAGATTGCTTTGCTTAAGGGACGCGAGAACTACATATGCCTGCGGCGATGGCGGCTCGTCCTAGGGGAGATCACGCAAGGGCTCGAGCGGGACTTGCTCCCCGTGCTCGCACCGCTAGTTACCTGGCTATTCAAAACAAAGACAGGTGACATCGAAGAAAACAGCGTTTTTCTCGCCGATCCGCAGGGGCGCGCGCTGTGGCCCCGGTTGCGTGACGACCCTCGACATTGCCTAGGGACGATCTGCCCATTCTTCGACGACTGTTTCTCTATCGCTGCTCGCCGTCGCGCCAAGGGGGCAAATCTAGTGGTAGTAAATCACTCTCTGCTCCTTGCCGACCTCAAAGCTGACCAAGGAATCCTCGGAGACTATCAGTACTTGGTTGT
>JAGLXM010000266.1 GCA_023132915.1 Candidatus Bipolaricaulota bacterium | reverse complement strand
GCAGTGGCGATTCGGAAATGAGTCTTCCCCGAGCCAAGTTGAGCACGCGATCGGCTTCTTCAAGCAGGGGACCGGATTCATGGCTCACCACAAGGGTGGTAAGCGAGAGGTCGTGCTGGATTTGAAGAACGAGCCTAGAGATCTCCTCCTTGGACTCGGGATCGAGGTTGGTTATCGGCTCATCAAGCAGGAAAACCCGCGGGCGCTTCGCCAACACCCGTGCCAATAGGACCTTTCGCTGTTGCCCTCCGGAGAGACGGCCAATGGGGCGACCGGCCAGGTCGAGGATCCTCACTGCCCGCATCGCTTCGGCGACGAGGGCACGATCCGTCTTGCTGGGGAAACGGAACGGTCCCACCTTGGCGAAACGGCTCATCAGCACGACGTCCTTTGCCAGAAACGGGGTCGACGGGTCGAAAAACAGGTCCTGTGGGAGGTAGGCAATCTCCTGACGAAGGCGGTGGCTTGAGGAGCAAACAAGCTCCCCGAGGACAGTCACCTCTCCGGTGGTGATCGGTAACAGGCCATTTACTACCTCAAGGAGCGTCGTCTTGCCCGCTCCGTTCGGTCCGACGATGGCAACTAGTTCGCCTTCCTCCACAGTGAGGGTGATATCGTGGAGGGTTGGGATCCGCTCACCCTCGTAGATGGCGCAGACGTTAATAAGCTCTATTGCGGTGTTTCCCAAATGAACAACTCCTCTTGGGGTTTGTCGCGCGCAACCTCGGACTGCTCTTCCAACCTGCCGTTTAAGAATCCTTCGTAGATCTTGGGGCGAAGCTCGATCGTCACCCGCCGGCCTGATTTGTCCGAAAAATGCACCCGAGCTCGGCGTGCATCGGTCACACGGATGTTCCCCTTGCCCAATGTACAGCCGCTTCCGATTTGCACCCCATCGGTGAGACAGGAAAGGGGCGTGACCGTTCCTGTCTCCGACTCGGCCTCAAGGCCGAAGTAGCCGGAGTTGTCGAGGAGTTCGAGTGCGAGCAAGCCCATACGGATTCCCGCGATCAGGAAGGGACCACGGTGTCCGTGTAGGTGGATTCCGCGGTCGATCAGCCCGTCAAGATCAACCGTTCGTGGATCAATGGTGAGCGTTTCCACATTGCCTCCCGTTCTTCTCTATGGAAGCGGCTCAATAGCGGAGAAAAGCGCCTCGGCGTTGGTTTCCAGCATCTCCAAATACGAATCGATCTCTGGTGGAGTGCCGGGGAAATTTGTGAGTACCACCTGGATAGCTCCGATCTCTTCGGCAAGTTTTCCCCCGAAATCCGCCCCGCTCTGTAGGTTGTCGATCACTAGAACCACCTCGTTCTCCTCCCCGATCTTCCTTAGCTCGATGAGATCCTTGAGGGACAGGTTCTCCGGCATCCCATAGGTGGCCACAACGTCAAATCCCAACCAGGACACGAAGAAAAACTGCCACTGCATCGAGATCACAGAGACGTTCCCAACACCGAGACGACCAGCCTTCTCCTGGAGTACTTCAGCAAGAGCGGTGAGCTTATCTCTATAGGTAGCAACGTTTTTCTCAAACGTCGCCGTGCTCTCCGGCAGGGTCTCACTCAAGGCCTCAGCGATCGCTTCGCACTTCTCGATGGCGTAACTTGGCCGGTTCCACTCACCCGTAAGTTGAATGGTCTGCACAGGGTGCTGAGAGCTTTCCACTGACGCAAGGAGCGTTTCCATCCACGGTTCGAACCCTTGATAAATAACTAGGGCTGCATCGGTGACCGCAGCGATATCGCTGGGGCGGAGGTCATAATGGGCCGGACAGAAACCCATCGGAGTGATAGTGAACACCTCGATAAGGTCTTCTCCGATGATTGCGGCGAATTCACCAAAGATGGCGTTTGTAGCTACGACTAAAGGTTTTGCCTGCACGATGATTCCAAGATTCGTCAGGAGCATCAACAGAATTCCTATGTACAGCAGTTTTCTCATTCGCAACCTCCTTTCAATTCAGACAAGCTTCTTCCCCGTCGATGTCGCGGTCAGCTCCCCGTGTTTAACGCCTTTTAGGCTCTTGAGCCGGTCTGCGAGCGCCTCAATCGTTCGCGCCTCTCCTCTGACGGCGATGCACTCCAGGCAATTTGACTCATCGAGGTGAACGTGGGTGGTGGAGATCACCTGGGGCAGGGCATGGTGCTGGATCTGCGTCAACGCCTCGGAGAGGCCCGGCCGGTGGTGGTCATACAGAAGCGTGATCACGCCCGCGACCTCCTCCCCTACCTCCCATTCTTGGTGGATCAGTTGGCGGCGAATCGCGTCGCGGATCGCCTCCGAGCGGTTCTGGTACCCACGTTCCCGGACCAACTCGTCGAAGGAGGAAAGGAGCCTCTCTTCGATCGAGATGCTGAAACGAACGAGCTTCCCCATACTAGTAGCACCTCTAGAAAATTCGTAACACTGCAAAAAAGAAGAATACCCATGGAGTTGCTCCGTGTCAAGAGGAGAGGGTGCCCTAGAGGAAGGTTGTCGCGCGCCCCTCCTTCTTGCCCTTCTGATAAAAGGAGAGATATAGTTACAGGACTATGGAACCGTTTACATCTGAAAAGCCGCTTGTAGGGATGATTCACCTGTTGCCTCTTCCAGGGAGCACTTGCTACACAAAAGGCGGGATGCCTCTGATTGTAAATACCGCTCTGCGCGACCTCAAAGCGCTGGAAACAGGGGAGGCTGACGCAGCGCTCGTGGAAAATCTCAGGGATGTCCCGTTTGCCAAACGCGCACCGACTGAAACGATTGCGGTCATGACCGTGATCTTACAGGAGATCATGAGGAAGGCACGCATTCCAATTGGGGTGAACGTGTTGCGAAACGACGGGATCGCAGCCCTCTCGATCGCCGCTGCTGTTGGCGCATCCTTCATTCGGGTGAACGTCTTTTGTGGGGTGGCGTTCACCGATCAAGGGGTGATCGAGGGAGAGGCGCGTGCCCTCCATAAGCTGCGGAACCGCCTTGGTTGTGAGGTGAAGATCCTCGCCGACGTACACGTTAAGCACGCTGCTCACTTAACGACAATTGAGGAAGCGGCCCTCGATGCAGCAAGGAACAACCCTGATGGACTGATCGTCTCCGGAATTGGAACGGGAAAGCGGGCCGCACCGGAGGATCTACAAGCGGTGAAGCAAGTTACCCCCTTGCCCACCTTCGTGGGAAGCGGTGTAAGGATCGACAACCTATCCACCTATCGTGAGGCGGATGGGTTCATCGTCGGAACCTCCCTCAAAGAGAACGGGAAGGTCGATGCGCCGATCGACCCCGCGCGGGTCCGTGCGCTCTCCGAGGCGATCGTGGGGTTGCGAAAAGGAAAATGAGCCGTATCGTTGTCCTCGGTGACCTTAACCTTGATGTGCTTGCAAGGCTTCCTTGTGATCTGCCTCATGGCGGGGAGGTAAGAACGAGCGTTGAGTCCATCCCTGGCGGCTCGGCCGGGAATTTCGCCCGCGCCGCCACTTGCGAAGGGGCAGATGTCACCTTCATCGGCTGTGTTGGAAACGACCTTGTGGGGGAGCTCCTTGTCCGTTCCTTGATAGAACAGGGGATCGATGTGCAAGTCAAGCACGTTGAGCTTCCGACTGGAACGATCGTCGCACTGCAGTATGGCACGGAGAGCACGATGCTTTGCTCACGGGGAGCAAACGACGGTCTTGATCCTTCCTGGATAAAAGAAGAATGGTTCCTGAAGGCGGATCACCTTCACCTCTCGGGCTACAGCTTTCTCTCCCCTGCCCAGCTCCCGGCAGTAAAGAAAGCCATGCGAATCGCGCAAAGGAAAGCCATAAGCATCTCTGTTAGCCCCCCACCCGCCAACCTGATTTGCTCCTTCGGGGTCACTCGCTTCCTTGAGGCGATCGCCAAGGTCAACTTCATCTTCCTCAACTTAAAGGAAGGGAAGCTCCTCTCCGGAAAGGAGACGCCGGAGGAGATTGTCACTGTGCTCGCTGAGAAGTTCGCCGCTGGCGTCCTCACCTTGGGAGGAAAAGGTTCTCGCGCCTGGCGCGGGGATAAGCGAGATCGGTGTCAAATCGACTCAATTAACGTCGTGGATACCACCGGAGCTGGCGATGCCTTCGCTGCTGGCTTCGTCGTGACCTACCTGAAGAACTGCGCCCTAAGCGCGGCGAACCGTCGGGGAAACGAGGTAGCCTGCCGCGTGCTTCGAGGAAAGGCCGTACACACCTAAGGGATAGTGCTTGTCGCAACGCGTTGACTTAAAGGAGGATATAGCCTAGACTGGGCTTATGAAACTGCGAATTTTGCTCCTTTTGGCACTGGTTTTCTTAGCTGGTTGTGGATTTCCATTCAACCAGCCAGCCGTTGGTCCAGGCGGGACGATCGCATTCTTCCTCGACGAGACAGGGGCGTACGACTTCCTTCCTACAGTTGGGAACCTCGTCTTGTTACGTGACGGCGCCCTCATCTCCCTCGAGGGGGTGACTGTCGCTGGTGAAAGCGGGGCGCTTGCGTGGTCGGCCGACGGAGAAGAGCTCCTGTTCATCGAGACCGAACCCGGCGAGTGGGGCATGCCGGATGTCTGGAACCTACGCCTCACGGGGGTGCAGACTGACTCCGAGGCGGTGACCCTACTGCGTTCCGAGGAGCCGATCCTCACTCCGGCCTTCACCCCGGAAGGAAACATCACCTACCTGCGCCTCGACGAAGAGGGATACGGTCATCTCGTCCTCTACGACCGAAGCGAGGAGGTCAGTTATCCCTTGCTCAGCGATGTCTTAAGCTATCGTCCCGCAAGCGGTTCTAACCTCACGGTCATTCAAGTGACAAACGAGGGGAGCCTGCGGTTGGCACATGTCTCCACCTACGAGCTAACTACAGGAGAGATGGAGGAAATCGCTTCGTTCTTCCTCGGCATGGAGATGGAGGAAACCTTCCTTCTCCTGCCGGGGTCCTTTCTCTGGGACCTCGACCCCTCAGGACAGCACCTCGCTCTGGCACTCTATGATCAGGTCCTCATCGCTCCTGAGGTGGAGGTCGATGGTCCCTCCCTCTACCTGCTCGACACAGTGGAGGAGACCGGGGAGAGGATCGCGGCGATGGGCGTCATCCCCAGCTTCTCCCCAGACGGCTCGCTCCTCGCTTACATCGGCTCCGAGAACGAGGAGGACCAGGCCGCCTACCTCTACGACTGGCAGACGGGTAAGACTACGAGAATTCGGGGAAGCGATTCCATCTCTACCCTCTTCTGGATCGACCAGGAGACACTGGGGCTGATCCTCGAAGTCGAAGAAGGCTATCGGTTAATGAAGGTTCTCCTTGGTACTGGGGAGTTGACACCGCTGTTGAACTAGAGAGCTGGTCATCTCTGGACAAAGTGTTCGCCTAGTGCCGAAGGAGTGCGAATTTTAGCAGGTCTTAAGAACCTCAACATAACCTCTCCCTGCACGAAGAGAATTCTATAACCACTCCTACTTCACGAGCAACGCTGCAAACTGCACCGCCCCAGATGATAGTGAGAAAGCAGAGGTTCCTCCTTCAATTGACATGATATCAGTATAGCACTATTCTAATAACATAAGGAGGGATGTACGATGAAGAGCCTCCGCAAGGAGCTGTGGTTCGAGGTACCAACAAGACGGGCGTTTGTCAACATCACCCCGCAGGTAGAGAAGGCGTTACAAGAAAGCGGAATCAAAGAGGGCCTGTGCCTGGTGAACGCGATGCACATCACCGCAAGCGTCTATATCAACGACGATGAGCAGGGGCTGCTCGCAGATTACGAAGACTGGCTCGAAGGATTAGCCCCCCATGAGCCGATCTCCCGTTACCGGCACAACCAGACTGGTGAGGATAACGGCGACGCCCACCTAAAGCGGCAGGTGATGGGCCGGGAAGTGGTGGTGGCGATCACGGAAGGGAGGCTTGACTTTGGCCCTTGGGAGCAGATCTTCTACGGCGAGTTCGACGGCCGACGTCGGAAACGGGTGCTCGTCAAGATCATCGGGGAGTGAGGCTGCAAGCAGAACGACACTGCAGTGGCTTATCAAGTTCGTTTCCTCAATAAGGCCTCTACCTCTCCAACTCTACTATTTTACCAGCCCCTACTTCGATGAAGTCCTCGCCATAAACTTCCTGGAAGAGTTCGCGGGTAAGATCGCCCGAACAGTGGCATGGTGCAACCCTTTGTACCCCCTCTTCCTTAAACTGCGCGATGACCGCCTCGATCTGGTTCTCACCCATCCCCAGCATGTGGAAGCCGCCCATCACCAGATAGACCTGTGTGTCCAGTAACGCTTTAGCTTTCCTTACGATATTTACCACTCCCGGGTGGGCGCAGCCGGTGATCACCACCGAGCCCTTCTTGGTCTTTATCACCAAAGACTGCTCTTTGATCCCAGAGCCAAGCTCCCCGGTGGAGTAAACGCCGCTGCAGATCTCCATTTGCTCGTGAACCTCGATTAGCTCTGCCCCAAAGGCCCGAGCCTCGTCTTTGAAATTTGCGGGGAAGGACTCAGGAAGGATGACCTTAACGGCGCTATTTTCCGCAAGCAGCCCGAAGAGCCCTCCCACGTGGTCACCATGGATGTGCGAGAGTACGATTACATCAATCCCTGATGGATCAATCCCCAAGGCACGCATATTGCCAAGCAGGATCGCGCTATCCCCGCCGGTATCGAAGAGGACAGTCTCCTCCAGACCCTCAATCAAACAGGAGAAGCCCCAGGCCGTCTTTAACCGCGGATCGTATTCGTAGTTATCGTAAACGATCGTGACCGCCATGAGAGCCTCCTCATGATCTTTTTCTCCTTCTTTGCCCCCGCAGGCTTGCATAAGTGCTCCCATCAAGAGCAGGCACAATATCAACCATACCAGAGTCACTCTCTTCATCTTGATCCCCCTGGACCCATCCGGACATAATCGTAGCAGGTAAGACAATAGTGGCACAAGGCACTCTACACGGATCCTTCTTAAGCGATAGCACAATCGCATGGAGTTAATAGGCCGCGCAGCCCTCAGACTGACAGCGCGATGAGCCACTGCGCACAAAAGTAGCTGCTCAAGATCAGCGCTTGTGCGCTCTTATACCTGCGGACAAACTGGTTGATGGCCCACGCTGAGTCTGAGATCACGAACAATATTGCCCCTGCTAAAGCCAACAACGCTCCAGTATCGCCTATCTGGGCCCATCGCTCCACCGCTCGCCACACCATCATCACGATCACAAGTTCATAGACTAGCACAGGCAATCTCATCTTGCCTAGGTGTGGAAAGAGTACCGCAAACATGATAATCACGTAGAGAAGAAACAAAGCTAGTAAAAAGCTGGAGAAACTGAAACGAATGTTAGCTGAAAACGCGACAATATAGCAAAGATGTGCCACAAGAAAGCTCACCAGTCCTTCAATGACCCGCTTTAAAGGCAACATTAAGAAGATGTCCCCCACTAACGAAAATCCAAGGCCGGCTAGGATCGCATACTTGTAGAGTGAAGCATCTGGTCTTTCACCCTGCAAAGCGAGCAGAATGATGAAGACCATGGTGAGTGGCTTAAACAGGTAGACATAAACACGCGGGCCTTTGTATTCAGCGCGTATATGTAAGAGTGCCGAGCCAAACACCAAAACCGAAAGTAGACCTCTCAACATACTCCTAACCTCTCATATTCCGCCAGTCCTCGCGTCTGTGTGCCGCGCTGATTAACGGCATGGACCTCCCTTGTTACATGAGGACCTGCACTGGCAACTTGGACCGGGCCTCCCTCTTAAATCCTATACCGAGTTACTCTGGAAGTGATCGATCAGCTCATAGATCCGCTGGCAGTAACGGGGAAACGCAAGGAGATTGCCATGGGCCACATCCCGATCGACCATCCGACCGATCGGATGACCGGCGTCATTCCTGCTATAACGGATCAGGGTGAAGATCCCCGTAAGTTGAATGTCCAAAGTATCCTTAAGTTTCACCGGAAGGGTGAGTGCCAAAAGTTCGCTTTGAAGAGCGCCAAAACGAAGCTTGATGCTTCTCCCTGCTTGGATCACCTTCTTCTCGAACGCTTCTTTTCGACCCTTATCGCCGATGGCGTTCAAATAGGCATGGGTGAGTAAATCGAGGCACCGTCCTGAAGCGACCCCTAACATCACCGTGGCAGCCAGATAGTGCCCAGCCAGGAAGGTGAGCAGGCTTTCTCTAACGTAGGTTAGGACAACCTCATCCAGTGGTTGTCCTTGCCCTACTCGCTGCTGCAGTCGTTTTAAGTAGCCATCAGGATCATGTAGCAAGAGCGCATCTTCCTCAAGGCATCGCACTCCGTACTCTGTAAGGTGGATAAAAGGGAGGTTGATATTCAAGGAATTCTTACCTGGGGCCAACACCCCTTGAATAAGTAGCTCCCAAATGATCTCTTGCAACTTCAAGGCGTCGTAACGTTGATAGTCTGAGGTGAGATTCTTGATCTGGAGTTCTACCGCATTGAAATGCGTCTGCGCATTTTGACGCAGTACCTCAAGAACCAGAGGGCGAAGCTTAGCCTTCTCCATTTGAAAATCCCCCCTATCTAGATACGTCGGGGCTCAGCCCACATGTGGGACCCACGATATCAGTTGTAACAAGGAATAGACTACAGACGAAAGGGGGTATTGTACAAACTACGTGAATGAGGTTAAGGGGCCTCGAACACGATTACAAGTCCTCAAGCACGACGAAGATTGCTTAGGGAGGGTGAAGAAAAGCGCAGGAATCTCTCAGTAGCTTCATCCAGGTTGGCGTAATGGCCGCGATAGGCCGGTGGGAGCAACGCCGCGAGCTGGTACATGATCTCATCGGTCATCTGCTTGCGTATCTCACGCCGCACTTTAACTCCATCTGCGTGCAAATGGAACGGCTGGCCCACCACAATGTGAAATGGAGTGCGCCGCAGGCGAGACAGGTTG
>JAGLXM010000265.1 GCA_023132915.1 Candidatus Bipolaricaulota bacterium | reverse complement strand
CGCTTGCCCTTTCCATTGCGATCAAACTGCATGAACACTACGGAACGCTTGATCTCAGGAGAATAAAGGGGCTGAAGTGGTAGCTTCATTATTGATCGCTATTCCCTTTCTCGGAGCCTTTGCCGTTCCTCTGTTTGGACTGGTCTCCAAGCGGCTTTCTCATTATGTTCCCGCGCTGGCTCTTCTTGCCAATCTGATCATCAGTATCGTTCTCGTCCCCCAGGTGATGAGCGAACCTATTATTGTCTCTATTGGTGGTTTTACCCCTCCGTTGTGTATCAACTTGGTGGTGGGGCCGCTGGGTCTCCTGCTGACGATCCTTATTTCTCTGGTTGGGCTCTTGGTTGCCGTCTATGGGGTCAACTATATTCAGGAGGAGCCAAGGGAGAAATACCATATGCTCCTCCTCTGCCTGCTCGCTGGAGCTACAGGAATGGTGCTTACGGGGGATATCTTCAATTTGTTCGTCTTCTTCGAGATATTGAGCCTATCCTCCTATGCGCTGACCGCTTATAACAAGGATCGGGGGGGTACCGAGGCTGCTATTAAGTACCTGATTCAAGGGTCGATCGGCTCGGCGTTCATCCTCATAGCTATTGCCTTTCTTTACGGCCTATTTGGCACGCTTAACATGGCCGATATCGCGAGCATGGTAGGGGGAGCTGATCCCACCTTCTTGTTTATCAGCTTGGCGTTGCTGATCGCTGGATTTGGGATAGAGGCGGCGATCTTTCCCTTGAACGCCTGGCTTCCTGATGCGCATTCCTCTGCACCGTCCTCGGTCAGCGCCATCCTGTCAGGGATCGCAATTGGGACCGGGGCGTACGCGGTGGCCAGGGTAACCTACACTGTGTTCAACGCCGACGGAATCATGACACTGATCGCGGTAATGGGAGTGGTCACTCTGCTCATCGGCGAAATGTCGGCATTCAGGCAGAAGGAGGATATCAAGAGGCTTCTCGCCTATTCAAGCATCGGACAAATGGGCTTGATCCTTTTTGCGTTCGGCATATCTACCCAATCGGGGGTCTTTGCAGCGCTGTTTCAGTTGGTGAGTCACACACTGGCGAAGTCGCTCTTGTTCCTGGCCGTTGGCTACATGATCTATCGAGTGGGTTCCAAGAAACTGTCCGCTTTGGCCGGATTAGGCCGCAAGATGCCGGTGAGCTCTTTCGTCTTTACAATGGCGGCATTCTCGCTGATTGGACTTCCTCCATTTGCTGGGTTCATGAGCAAGTTCTCCGTGGTCCGCGCTGCCCTCGAGCTGAAGGATCCGATGTTTCTCTGGTTCGTGGTCCTAATGTTGATTGCTACTGTGATTGAAGCTGGTTACTTCTTCCGCATTATTCAGAACATGTTTTTCAAACAGGGAAACAATATCGAAGGGGTAAAGGAGGCTCCCTTATCCTGTCTGGTTCCGATCGGCATATTGGCTGTATTGATTGTGGTTATTGGGGTCTATCCTCAGTTGGTAAGTGGAATGTTAAAGGCAGCTGCTCAGGGATTAGTGGATAGGGCGGCCTATATCCAATACGTACTAGGAGCGCCGTAAGATGATGCTGGTAACCATTTTGCTCATCTCCTTTGTCGGGGCAGGAGCCACCTACCTTGTTGGGAAGAGCATCCCCAGGTTGAGGGGAATTGTGGCAAGCTTGGTGGCTTTGCTTCCTCTTATTCTCCTTGCTTTTCTCTACGGACGGGTGATCTCCGTTGACTACGCGTCTGTTCCCTTCTTAGATATAAACCTATCCCTTTGGTTAACCCCGCTCTCGTGGTTATTTGCTGTCTCGATAGTGGTCCTGGGGGGGTTGGCCGTCATCTTCTCCACAGGCTACATGCGAGGCAAAGAGAGACCGGATTATTACTACTTCATGATGCTCTTGGTCAACGCGGCCATGCTGGGGATCGTGTTAAGCGGCGATTTCTTCTCCTTTTACATCTTCTGGGAACTGATGAGCTGGAGTACGTATCTACTGATCAGCTATCGAGGCAAGGAGGCACTGGGGGCAGGCATGAAGTACATCATAATGTCTGTGATCGGGTCATCGGCGATGCTGCTCGCGATAGCAAGTCTCTACGTCTCCTATGGGACACTGGAGATATCAAGCCTGGCAACGGCATTGCAGAGTGCCTCCGCCGGGTATGCACTGTTCGCGCTTATGATGTTCACAATAGCCTTTGGAATCAAGAACGCTGTCTTACCTCTTCACACGTGGCTTCCGGATGCATACGCAGAGGCCGTTTCCCCATTTACTGCCGTATTGTCGGGAATGTTGACAAGGATGGGAGTCTACGGGTTCTTGCTGATCATGTACGCTATCATGGGATTCGGGCTTCTAGACATGTTCAGTTATGGTCCCATCAATTACAATATCATTCTAGCCTGGGCGGGGGCTCTGACCATAGTTATTCCCACCTTCATTGCGCTTCTGCAGAACGATGCCAAGAAATTGCTTGCCTGGCACGGCATAGGGCAAGGCGGGTACATGATTTTGGGAATCGCATTCGGCAGCACCCTGGGCATAGCGGGAGGCATATTTCACACTCTGAATCATGCGATCTACATTGTATTGCTGTTTCTCGTGGTCGCTGCAGTGGAGTACCGTACTGGGGGTAAGAGGAGCCTGGATGAGCTGGGTGGACTGATTAAGCGGATGCCGGTGAGCTTTGTAGCTGGTCTGGCAGGAATTAGCGGGCTCATCGGGGTGCCACTAACCAATGGTTTTGTGTCGAAATGGCTGATTTATAAAACATTAATTATGGAACAACACCCTTTCTTGGCCTTTGCTGCTTTGGTGGGAACGTGGGGGACCATTCTCTCCGTATTCAAGTTCCTCCACAACATCTTCCTAGGACAGCTACCTGAGCAGTACAAAGATGTCGAAGAGGTCCCTTGGACGATGAGGGCGCCGATGATCGTGCTCAGCGGTCTAATTGTTCTGTTCGGCGTTCTTCCCGGTATTCCACTGAGGGCTATTTCTGCTATACAGACTCATCTAGGAATGACCCCGCTTGAGACGAGCCTGTTTGGGATGCCAAAAGCGCTAGGAGAGCTCAATATGATAAACATCTTTGCCGCGGTGCTCGTCGCGGGTCTAGCCGTGTATGGTGTGTTCTCGCTTGCGCGAAGATCGAAGAGGGTAACCCAGTATGACAACTACGCGGCCGGTGCGCGGGTGCCTGTAGGACAGTATCAGCACAGCGTGAAGTTCTATGATCAGGCGGATCGGCTAATCAGACCCTACCTGCGAGATAGGATCGATGATTTTTATTCGTGGATAGCAGCGGTGAGCACAGACTTCTTTGAACAGCTCAGGAAAATCTACACGGGAAACGTCAATACATATGCGACGTGGATCGTTTTGTTCGTAGCCGTGCTGATTTTCATGGGGCTGTTGGGGTGGAAACCATGACTACATTGATGCGAGCCATTTGGATCATCGTTCTGCCGATTATCGCGCTTTTGATCTCGGTTCTCTTTCTGGGCCTGTTCAGGAAGATTACTGCACGCATTCAGCGAAGATATGGGCCTCCCATCTATCAACCGGTGATCGATCTGGTCAAGCTTTTCACCCAGCACAGCAACATTTCTCACGGATTGATGTTCGATGCGGGATTGATCATCGCACTAGCAGGTTCGGTGGTGACTGTGTTACTCATCCCAGCGGGAGGGATTCATCCACTGAGTTCGTCTGGGGACCTGTTAGTAATCATCTACCTAATGCTGATTCCCCCAATAGGGATGGCGTTGTCAGCAGG
>JAGLXM010000264.1 GCA_023132915.1 Candidatus Bipolaricaulota bacterium | reverse complement strand
GACACTTACGATCTCGCGGGTGTGGGCAAGTTGTGGGTGCACCACCACTGCCCTTGCCAAGACAAGCCTCGCTTCAGGAGAATCCGTTGAACTAGATGCCATTTTGAATACAGCGGAACTGAGTGGTGGCATTCACAATAAGAACATCTACATTGACTCAAATGACCCAATGAATCCCACGTTGACGCTTCGAATTACAGGTTCGGTTGAACAAGGGAAAAAGATGCAGAAGTATCATATTCCTGCGGAGGATCTTAGCTATTGGTTCTATATGTTGATCGACCTTCGAGATCAACAGGACTTTGCAGGCGGACACTTGATTGGGGCGATTAACGTTCCTTTATCGAAACTTGAGGACTGGATAAATCCGCTCCCACGTGAGACCCTCATCATCCTCTACGATCAGGACGGCTCGTTGAGTGACGAGGCTGCTCAAGACCTAAATATTGGTGGTTTTTCCAATGCGAAGAGCCTTTTCGGTGGACTAAATGAATGGATGCGGCGGCTTGATGACAAGTTCCTCCTTTCTCCGACCGCGGGTAAGGAGGCGGAGATCGTCTACTTCTACGAGAACGGCTGCCCACACTGCCTGCGCATCGATGCCCTTTTACAGCGGATGCAGGAAACCTACGGAGAGCTAGCGATCGTCCGCTACGAGATTCATGCTGAGGGAAGTATAAAGCTTTTGCAGCAGCTCGAACAGCTATATGGGATAAGCGTTGAAGAGATTCCGGTTGTCTTCATCAACGATGGCGCGTTTCAAGGGGCGGGAAGGGCGGTGGAGTACAACATCGAGCAAGCAGTTCGCATAGCGATCGACGAGGGGTCGACCTCGCCACTGGTGCGCCTGGAGCAGTCAGAGATCTCGCCTGAGAGGGTTACGCGCAAGCTCACTATTCCGGCGGTCCTCGCTGCTGCCGCAGTCGATGCGGTCAATCCGTGTGCCTGTGCAGTGCTGATCTTGCTCCTCGGTACGCTTATCGCTGCCGGAAAGCGGCGAAGGATGATCGGTGCTGGGTTTGCCTTTACCCTTGCGACCTACATTTCCTATTTTCTTATGGGGATAGGTCTTTACACGGCGATTCAGGCGACGCGGCTGCAGCACACAATCTACCTGGTGGTGGCGAGTATTGCTATCATCGCTGGGCTATGGAATATGAAGGACTACTTGTGGTATGGCCGTTGGTTCACCATCGAGGTTCCCACCTCTTGGCAGCCCACCCTTAAGCGGATCACCTCAAGTGTTGCTTCAGTACCGGGGGCGTTTGCTATCGGTTTTCTGGTGAGCCTATTCTTGCTGCCGTGCACCTCCGGTCCGTATATCATCATCCTTGGTCTCCTTGCCGAGACGACAACGCGAAACTATGCATTTCTCCTTCTTCTCCTCTACAACTTCATCTTCGTCCTCCCGTTTGTCATCATCACCCTGGGAATCGCCTTTGGGTTCACCACTACGGCGCGGGCGGAACGCTGGCGACAGGAACGTCTCGGAAAGCTTCATCTGATTACAGGAGGGGTTATGGTCCTACTTGGGATTGCCATGCTTGTATCGATGCAGTTCGGGGTCATGTAGGAGGAGCGATGAGTAAAAAAAGGCTCGTCTATTTTCTATCGGTGGTTATTCTTGTCGTTACCTTAAGCCAGGGGGCTTTCGGCGAGTCCGAGGAACCGATGGTCGTTGTCTTTTATGAGGAGGATTGCCCGAGCTGCTCGCGAATGGAAGAGCGTATTGAGGCGTCTCTCAGCGACCATCCGAATATCTCAATCGCCCGCTACAACCTCAGCGAACCCGGCTCTTTGGAACTCCTGGAGCTGCTCTCCACCCGTTATGGGATCTCGGCGACGACGGTCCCGGTCATCTTCGTAGGAGATGAGGTAATTGTTGGGGCGGGTCGAGCCGAGGAGCTGCGCCTACGTACCGCGATTGACGAGTGCGTTTCCCTCGGCTGCTCCTCTCCGCTTGCCGGTACGCCAAGGAGTGGTTTCCCCTGGAGAGATTTTCTCAACCTAGGTGTATTCGTCTCCCTGTTTTTCTTTCTTCTCTTCTTGCAAAGTCGATGAGTGTTGCCCAAGGAGAGCAAAAAGCAGCAAGCTATATGCCGTAACTTGTTTTAGCCATCCGTGCTTCCTATACTGAGAGAGGCGGAACGACATGAGCGAAGGCAAGGATTGCCGGTTTGCAGCGCTGAGCAACGAACAACTCATCGAACTACTCC
>JAGLXM010000263.1 GCA_023132915.1 Candidatus Bipolaricaulota bacterium | reverse complement strand
CAGAAACGTTGCGTGATGCGCTTTATGCAGCCACCGCGCTCGCTCATCGCCTCGGGATGACCTCAATCCATACCATGCTCCCACCCGATCGGATCCGCCCCTACATGCGAGAACGCGGGAGGATCAAGTTGCGGGTGGCTCTTTATCCTGAGATCTTTTGCCTCGACGCCCTGGAGACACTTGGAATCGAGAGTGGATTCGGCGACGAGTGGCTGCGGCTTGGAGGGGTGAAGCTTTTCGCTGATGGGTCAATCGGCGCGGGGAACGCCGCTCTCGGGGAGCCGTTCGCGGATTCCGGAGAGAATGGGAGCTTAAACTACACGGATGAAGAACTCGTCCATCTGGTCCGCCGCGCTGAGAAGGCGGGCCTACAGACCGCCATCCACGCCATCGGCGATCGCGCGATCGAGCAGGTTCTAAGAGCACATTTGACCGCTGGAACCTCACGAGAACTACGCCATCGCGTTGAGCACTTCGAGCTTCCTACAGAGGCACAGATCGAGAGGGCAAGGGATATGGGGTTAAACATCTCGATGCAGCCCAACTTCGTGGGAAACTGGTCCGGGGACGAGAAGCTGTATCCGGCAAGGCTGGGGGCACAGCGCGATCGGCGGAGTGACCCTCACCGCCTCGTCCTTGAGGCCGGGCTTCCGCTTGCCTTTGGCTCGGACTGTATGCCGATCTCTCCTTTGTACGGCCTGCACTGGGCGGTGAATGCCCCGCATCCCAGCCAGCGGGTAAGTGTTAGTGACGGGATTTCCTGCTACACTGAGGCGGGGGCGTACCTCTCCTTTGAGGAGGCGAAGAAAGGAAAGATCGAGGTTGGGATGGACGCCGACTTGGTGGTTCTCGATCAGGATCCTCATAGTGTACCGGAACGGATTGCCGAGCTGCACGTTGAAATGACTTTCGTCGGCGGGGAGGTCGTCTTTCGGAGAGGGGATGAGCCATGCGCATAGGCCTGTTCACTGACGGCTACCTTCCGGAAATCAGTGGGGTGACCACTGTGGTTCACTGGCTGAAGGAGGAACTGGAGCGACTGGGGCACCAAGCCTACGTCTACGCGCCAGGGTACCATGGGTTCCATGACGAGGAGGAGCGTGTATTCCGCTTCCGCTCACGTCCCTTCCTCTTTTACAAAACATCTCAGGTTGCTTTACCCTACAACCGAGAGGCAACAAGGAGCTTTAAAGATCTCGATATCGTCCATAGTCATACGCCGTTTTCACTGGGTGCTGTCGCGCTAGTAACGGCGATGCGTCACCATATTCCCCATATCCATACTTATCATACCTACCTTGCAGCGTATCTGCATTACCTACCACGCCCGCTGCGCCCCCCGAAGAAGGCAGCCGAGGAGGCCTCGGCCACTTTCTGCAACCGCTGCACCGCGGTGACGGTACCGTCTATCCCAATCAAAGAGGAACTCCTCCGTTACGGGGTTCACCGTCCGATTCATGTCCTTCCCGCCGGGGTGCATCTCCCTCTGTTTCAGCAAGAGCCGGTCTGGGATCCTCGTCGTGAATTGGAAATCCCAAAGAGGGCACATCTGTTTCTTTGTTCAGGACGACTGGCGGCGGAGAAGAACCTTCGTTTCCTCCTGCGTGCCTTTGAGGAGATTCACAAGACGGATCCAGGTGCAGTGTTCATCCTTACCGGGGATGGCCCACAGAGAGGGC
Organism: Candidatus Bipolaricaulota bacterium; assembly: GCA_023132915.1. Lineage (GTDB taxonomy): Bacteria > Bipolaricaulota > Bipolaricaulia > UBA7950 > UBA9294 > UBA9294. The sequence continues at coordinate 3,823 of JAGLXM010000263.1, read as the reverse complement.
TGCTTCAAGAGCAGGTCAGGCGAGGTGGCCTGAACAGTGCTGTTATCTTCACCGGCTTTATCGATTCCGCCAAGTTGATCGATCTGTACAAAGCATCTGACTTATTCTTGTTTGCCTCCAAGACCGAGACGCAGGGTTTGGTCCTCGTGGAGGCCATGGCCGGTGGAACTCCCGCGGTAGCGATCGGGGAGATGGGAGTCCTTGATGTCGTCCGCGATGGGGTGAACGGCATCCTTGCCCCTGAAGATGCGAAGGAGTTTGGCCGGATGGCGCTCGAACTTCTAAACGACCGAGGTCGCTACGAGCGACTTTGTCAAGGCGCATTACGGACAGCCGAGGAGCTCTCCACCCACAAATCGGCGCTTCGTTTCCTTGAGCTCTTCGAGGAATGTCTTACTCCGTCGACGACTACAGGTCGGAAATAAAGGCCGTCGCGCGGGAAGGGGGCATACAATGCCGCGCATTGGCGTATTGACAAGTGGAGGGGATAGTCCGGGCATGAACGCGGCGATCCGGGCCACGGTCCGGTGTGGAAGCGAACTAGGTCTGGAGATGTTCGGGGTAAAGCGTGGCTTCGCCGGTCTGATCGTGGGGGAGTTGATCCCCCTGGATAACCGTGCGGTCGGTGGAATCATCGAACGTGGGGGTACTATCCTGCATACAGCTCGCTCGGCTGAGTTCCTCACCGAGGAGGGACAGGGTCACGCCCTGGCCACGGTGCGGAAGTGGCAACTCGACGGGCTGATCGTCATCGGGGGAAATGGGTCTCTCAAAGGAGCACGGTGGCTGCAGGAACAGGGCCTTCCTGCTGTGGGAATCCCTGCATCGATCGACAACGATATCTACGGAACTACAATGGCGATTGGGGTCGACACAGCGCTGAATACGGTGGTCGAGGGGCTCAACCGGATCCGGGACACCGCGGTTTCGCACGAGCGGGCATTCGTGACTGAGGTGATGGGAAGAACCTCAGGGTATATCGCCCTTATGGGTGGGCTCGCTGGTGGGGCAGAGGTCGTCCTCATTCCCGAGGTTCCGACCGCGCTGGAGTGGGTTTCGAGACAGGTCGAGGAGGGGTTGAGAAAGGGTAAGCACCACTCGATCATCGTTGTCGCTGAGGGATTCGCACCGAAAGGCACAAAGCCCGAGAAAGGAAGTTCAATTGGCCGGACGGTAAGTCACTTTCTCGAGGAGAGCGGGTCGATCGAGACCCGCCTTACCATCCTCGGTCACCTCCAACGAGGAGGATCACCGACTGCCTTTGACCGGATCCTTGCATGTCGCCTGGGGCAGGCTGCTGTCCGTCTCTTAAGCGAGGGAGAAAGCGGAGTGATGGCCGCCCTTTCTGGCCAACAAGTGGTCACAATTCCGCTTGCAAAGATCGATCGGCCAAGTGGGAATGTCAACCTTGAGATCTATAATCTCGTCTACGCGCTTGCCAATTAGGTGAAGGGTCCGTCCGATTGCCAAATTACTCCACGGTGACTGTTTTAGCCAGGTTGCGTGGCTGGTCAACATCTGTCCCGCGTAACACAGCGATGTGATAAGCCAGGAGCTGCAGTGGAATAGTGTAGGTGACCGGCAGGGATATCGGCGTAGCGGAGGGGAGGAGGAGAGTGTAATCGACGAGTCGCGTGAGCGCCGGGTCATTTGGTTGGTCGGTGAGCACAATGACAATCCCCTTTCTCGCCTTAACCTCCTCAATGTTGGAGAGTACCTTTTCGTAGGCGACGTGCTTTGACATAAGGACCACTACCGGCATTCGCTCATCGATCAACGCGATCGGCCCGTGCTTCATCTCCCCGGCCGGGTATCCTTCAGCATGGATGTAGGAGATCTCTTTCAGTTTCAACGCCCCTTCGAGAGCGATCGGATAGAGGGAGCCGCGGGCCAAGAAGAGGAAATCACTTGCACCGTAGAACCGCCCGGCCAGCGCGGCGACCTCCTCTTCACGGGTTAGCACCTCGGCGATCTGGCCCGGAAGGAAGTTAAGACCGGACAACTTGCTTCTTACCTCTTGCTTGGTGATTTCACCGCGCTTCGAGGCGAGGTAAAGGCCGAGCAGAGAGAGGGCGGCGATCTGAGCGGAGAAGGTCTTCGTTGCCGCTACACCGATCTCAATTCCGGCACGGGTGTAGACGACCCCATCTGACTCCCGCTCGATCGCTGAGCCGATCGAGTTAACGAGCGCGATCGTCCTCGCTTGCTTCTCCTTCGCCCGGCGAACGGCCATCAGGGTATCGATTGTCTCTCCTGACTGGGAGACGGCGACGACAAGGGTACGCGGGGTGATGTGCATATCGCGCTGCCGGAACTCTGAGGCGATCACCGCTTGGATAGGCACTGGGAGGATCCTCTCCCATAGGCATTCTGCTACTAAGCTGGCGTGGTACGCCGTGCCGCAGGCGATGAAATAAACCTGATCGAAGTCCGTATTCAGTTCGCCTAACCCGGGAAAGTGAATCGTTGAAGCGTCTGCTCCAATCTTTTCGCGCAGGGTCTCTCCCACCGCGCGCGGCTGCTCGTGAATCTCCTTCAACATAAAGTGCTTGAACCCACCCTTCTGTATGGAGAGTGTATCTACAGTCACCGGTTGGAGAGGGCGCTTGACCTCATTTCCATTAAAGTCGATAACGTGGAAACCTTCGGGGGTCAACTCTGCTACCTCATTATCGGCAAGGAACGCGACCTGCGTGGCGTTACCAACGATCGCCGGGATGTCCGAACAGACGAAGGTTCCGCATTTCCCCTTTCCAAGGACGAGTGGGCTCCCGCGCCGGGCGACGATGATTCGCTCTGGGTCGTCCTCTGAGAGAATCGCGAGGGCGAACGCTCCTTCCGCCTTGGAGACAGCCGCGGCTACTGCCCTGAGCAGGTCCTCGTCCATATGTTCCTCAACCAGATGAGCGAGAACCTCGCTGTCTGTCTGCGAACGGAAGCGGTGCCCAGAGGCGATAAGGCTCTCCTTTAAAGAGTGAAAATTCTCGATGATTCCGTTGTGTACAACGGCGATCTTCCCCCGGCAATCGAGGTGGGGGTGAGCGTTCTCTGCTGTGGGGGCCCCGTGCGTCGCCCAACGAGTGTGTCCAATCCCGGTCCGAGCGGAGAGCTTTCGCGCACTAACCTCACTTTCCAACTGCCCGACCTTCCCTGCTCGGCGGAAGAGGGTCATGTGACCGTCTTCCAAGATGGCGATTCCTGCTGAGTCGTAGCCACGGTATTCTAACCGCTTTAGGCCTTCAAACAGCAGGGGAACAACCGGCTCCCTTCCTACGTACCCAATGATCCCACACATAACACCACCTCACCGTCAAGTGTAGCTACCTCAACGGCGGTTGCAAATCGACCATTGTTAGTGGGGGGAGATCTTGCTATAATGGGAGGCCAACGGTTGTCCTACAGAGAACTAAAGGAGACGAGTGATGCGTGAGGCGGAAATCAAGGCGTTATTGGTAGATCCCTACAACAGTGCTCCGGTTATTCTCTTGAAGGATCGAAACTCGAGCAAGGCGATGCCTATTTGGATCGGTGAGGCCGAGGCGATGTCAATTGCCCTCGGGCTGCAGAGTGGTCGCTTTCCGCGTCCTCTCGCTCATGATCTGATGAAGGAAATCATCGACGATCTCAATGGAAGTGTGGAGAGGGTCGAGATTAGCGGGCTCAAGGATGGAACTTACTATGCCTCCATCTTCTTGCGCAACCCCAGTGGGAAGATAATGGAGATCGACGCGCGCCCCTCCGACTCGCTAGCCCTTGCCCTACGCATGGGGAGCCCGATCTATATTGCCGACGAAGTTTTCGAGGCCTCGGCGATCGAGTCCCC
>JAGLXM010000262.1 GCA_023132915.1 Candidatus Bipolaricaulota bacterium | reverse complement strand
ACTTCCTCCTATCGCTGGGTGATCGATCCACTCGATGGGACAAATAACTTCCTGAGTGGTTACCCTCAGTTTGCGATCTCGCTTGCCCTGATGCGTGGAGCGGAGGCACAAGTCGCCTGTATATACGACCCGTTACGGGAGGAGATGTTCACAGCGATCTGCGGGGAAGGGGCGTTCCTGAACGGGGAGCCAAAACACGTGAGCGCCCAGGGGTCTCTCGACGGGGCGCTGATCGGGGCCGGCTTCTCCTCGCGGCCGGAGCGTGCCTTGATCACCCACGCTGTACTGGAACACCTCATTCCCCATGCGCGCGCGATCCGCGCCGCTGGTTCGGCGTGTCTCGACCTTGCCTATGTAGCCGCTGGGCGGCTCGACGCAACCTGGTATGTCTCCCTCTCGCCATGGGATGTCGCCGCTGGGAACCTCCTTATCAGTGAGGCCGGAGGCCGGGTGAGCAACCTTGAGGGTGCCTCCCTAACCGATCCGGAGGTAGGGATCCTGGCGACAAACGGCCGCATCCATGCGGAGATGCTTGCCCTGGTTGGCAAGAAGCGATCTTTGTGAATCCTTAATTGTCAACGATCGCACGCCTAGCCTACTATTGCGAGATCATCCCAGGCTGAGGGGGTTTGCTCTGCTTTCTCCCTTTTCCTCTCGGCGACGATCTACACTAATACCTTGTCCATTACCCAAAAGGCGCGCCTGTTTAGCTCCTTAAAAGGCCGACTGTAATCTAGATCACGGAAATTTCTGTGTGCTTTCTTGTAAAATGAGGTTCGAGATAGGGGGAACCGATAAGGAGGTAGGAATGCATGGCAAGAGACTGCTGCTAACTGGTTTGTTGATCGGGTCGCTTTTCTTCTCCCTCGTTGCTTGGGCAACCCCGGAGAACTTAGTCTTCATTCTCGATGCGTCGAACAGCATGAATAAGCCGTTCGATGGTGAGTCGCGATTGGACGTGGCTAAGGGAGCATTGAGCGAACTGTTGGAAATCTTCCCTGAAGGGGTCAATGTGGGGCTCTTTGTTTACGGCCATCGGATCGCCAAGAGCGATAGGGAAGCGAGTTGTCAGGACATCGAACCGCTCTTTTCGCTTCTTCCGTTTGACGCATCCGTGGGCGAGGAGATGACCGCCGCATTCCTGGGGGTGAAGGCGCAGGGGCTGACCCCCCTTGCCGACGCGCTGGTAGCGGCGTCGAACGAGATCTCCGCGTTTTCAGGGGAGAGTGCGATCGTCCTTATAAG
>JAGLXM010000261.1 GCA_023132915.1 Candidatus Bipolaricaulota bacterium | reverse complement strand
ACTGTGGTCGACCTCCTCGGCAAGTCGTTTCAATACATTTTCAATCCCATTGTAGAAACTGTGTAGAAGAGCACCTAATGCGGCTTTGTCTCTATACGTAGGAATTGAGGAGTCGATCTCTTTTATTGCTTCCTTGATCTCAGATACGATGCGCTCAAGATCGGAAAAAGTGGACTCTATTTCTACTTTCAGCAAAGAGATATCACTTTGTCTCATAAAGCAGTACGCCCTCCCTCTCTATGCGCCTGCGCAGGGTTCCCTTAACTTCTCTCATATCCACGAGGTCGATGCTTTCCCCAGTCGTAAACAAGAGCTCCCCTAGAACCTTGAAGAACTGGGCAGGTGGGATCCCTTCACAAGCCAGGTCGATGTCAGAATGCCTGCCATGTGTCCTTTTTGCTGTGGATCCAAACAGAACGATCCTCTTTGCCCCACGCTCCTTCAAGATATCAATCGCAGCCTGTAGCCCACGCTCCTTATCCATTCCTCAACTCACCTCCGTTCTCCATAAGGTCTTACATTGGTAGCATCGCAGCGCCAATAAGATCGCAAGTTACATGCAAGGAGTCTGCCGCTGATTCCGAGTCGGTGATCCGTAAAGTGTGATCGGTTCTCACTCATTACTCATCACCATCGACACATCACCCATCACGTTCATAAACCTTCTTATAGTATTCCTGATACTCTCCAGTGATGAATACAGTCGGGAGTCATTGTTCAGTCAGGAGTCAGGAGTCGACAGTCATTAGTCAATGTCCTTCTGGGTAAGTGGTTCGTGGTTTATCGGGTTCATAGAGTTCGTAGCCCCGTGAAATAATCTGTTTTCCGTCATTGCACGGGGCAGGGGTTCATTGGGTTCGTAGGGTTCGTTGAGTTTGGTTCGTGGTTCCTGGTTCTTAGTCGTCTCCATAGGCCTCATCTCTAAGGTCATCTGGAAGCCTCCCTATGATAGCCTGCTCTTCTTTCCCGTGCGAATCTCTTCATTAATCCGTGATCTTATCACTCATCACCATTTCATCCCCGCCAGCCGTAATTGCCACTTTGGGCCAGGGATCCTTCCCGCTCATGGCAGCTTGTAGATGTCTCCTCTATGCCCAATGCATTGTATTGTTATTGTATCACCTTTAGCCGTATAAATAACGCGCCAATCGCCCACCCCCAGTTTGTAGGCTCCCTTAAATTCCCCGGCTAACGGCTCAGGAACGACCCTTGCGGAATTCTTAGAGAACCAATCAAGCTTCCTAAGAATCCTTCGCACTATTTGCCTATCAAGCTTTTCAAGGTCTCTTGCCGCTCCGTCCGTCCATTCAATCCTGTCCAAGTCTCTTCAACACCTCTTCATGGGGGATCTTCTTAGAAGAGCTTTCTAAGCGTTCCCTCAGTTTCCTTTTGAATTCGTCAGTCAGTTCCAGACCGGAATCAGAATCCCCGAGCATCTCCAAGATCTTCTGTTCTATCAGTTGCTCTAAGTCATCAACGCTCAGATCCTTAACCTTGGGCATCTTTCCACCTCCTTTCGATCGAGCTTCCGCTGGCAGTAATGCCCATATTTTTTGCCCATAGACCTCATTCCCAAGATCATCTGGAAGTCCTTTATCGTTCTGATAGCCACTCTCCGTTCCCGTGCTAGTCTTCTCATTAATCCGTGATTCGTAAGCTGTAATGTGTGACCCGTTACCTTATCACTCATTACCCATCACCATTTCATCCCCGCCAGTCGTTCCAGTTGAGGACGAGGGGACATCCCCTTCGACTGTCTGTTACAGCCTTTGCTCAAAATCGCGTTCGGGCTCCCAGTCCGGCTACGTTCCGGGTATCCCACTGTGTGGCAAGCGGCGAATTCGATGTCGATGGGGCTCAACCACACAGAAAACCCTTCCGAGTTCCTCTTCCTTATGCTCCTCAAAGAGACGCCGAAGCTCCTGATGAACCTCATCCACTACCATCGGCATGATCCGCAGTAGAATAACACCCGCTGACTCTGATGCTCTCAGAAAGACCAGGGTCCCAAAATCCTTGTCTCGCGTTTAGAAGTAGTAGGTGGTAAGTAGTAAGTGGTAAGTAGATAGTTCACAAGCGATGCTCCTGGTACCGGATAAAGCTGGATGTGCGTGAGAATACGGTAAGTAGTGGGTAGTACGTAGTAGGTGGTAATCCGTTCATCGGCGATTCTCTTGATACGTTATGAACGCCGATATTCGTTTAGCCAAAGTTGTAAGTCTTTCGCGAAGTGGGACAATCATATCCTGAGCACTATATCGCAACTCGGTCGATAGGTGGAGCAATGTATCCAGTTCATACAGCGAGCCTAAGGCAATTTGGGCGAATCGGCCAACCTCTTTGGGTGTTCCGCGACCTAAACCTTCAGCAAGGTTGGCAGGAATTGAGACAGCAGCCCGCCGAGCTTGGTTCGTCAGGCCATAAAGCTCTTCTTTAGGCCAGCTTTGCGTAAGCGTATACACGGCTTTTACGATCTCCACAGCCTCATGCCAGATTTCTAGGGTCCGAACACTGCCAGGCCCACCTTCCACCTCACTCATTATCCCCTACCCCCTACTTACCACCCACTACCTACTATTCACTACATGAATCTCTTCCGATCGAACCAGTTCTGTCGCGTATCTCGCGCAGGCCTTGATATCCTCGGTCCCCAGGTCTGGATAGTACTTTTCGGCGATTTCATCAAAAGAGATGCCCTCCTGGATCAACTCGAGCACGTCCTCCACAAGAATTCGGGTGCCAGCTACACAAGGCTTTCCAAAGTGGACCCTTGAATCGATCACTATCCGCCTTTCATAACTCGACTGGTTTCCCATCTCTTCCTCCTTCTGATCAATTATACTCTCCTATTCCAATCTCGCCCAGGCAGCCCAAGCTCTCTCGCGAATTCTTACCCCGATCCATAGACCTTTTCGTAGTATTCCCGATAGTCACCGGTGATGAATACAGTCAGTGACAAGTGATGAGTAATGGGTGAGAGGATAGTTCATAGAGTTCATAGAGTTTGTAGCCCCGTGAAATAATCTATTTTCCGTCATTGCACGGGGCAGGGGTTCGTTCGGTTCGTTGCGTTAACCACTCCCTTTTAAGTAGGTGATGAGGCGAGATAGTTGCTTGGCCACTACCTCTAATTTTTGGTAGAGATTATCGAAAGTTTGCTGTGATATATAGTTTTGGTCAAGAGCAGTATAAAGCTGACTCTGCACCTCTGCAGTTGATCCCTTGGAAATGAACAAAAATTGTATAAATTCCTTGTTCGAGCGCCTAGAGAACCCCCTGCCCCGTGAAATATTCCGGTCCCACGGTATTGCACGGAATGAACCCCGTGAAGTACTAGCCGCAATCATCTAAATATCTCCTGAGTCTACTTTTGATATACCTTTTACCATAAGCCGTTTTCAAGTATTTCTCCCTGTGTAGGGCGTCCTGCTTATCGAGACATGCTTCGTAGTAGACCAGCCTGAGAGGGCGTCTGCTTTTCGTAGATTCTGCACATCCCCTGTTATGCATTTCGAGCCTGTTCTTCAGATCGCAAGTATATCCCACATAGAACTTGCTATCTCTCTCGCTTCGCAGAACGTACACATAATACATCTTATTTCACGGGGTGAACTACATTTGAGGGGATGGAGACGGCCGCTCGGCGTATCTGGTCACGCTCGCCCCGTGGAATAACCCCAGAATCATATATTCCATGGGGTAAAGCATAGTCTCTACAGAAGGTCCCAACCGAAGAAGCTTGATAAATGGCATTTACCACATCTCGTGCTTTCCCCCACACCTCCAGATCTTCAAAGCGTTTAGCTGCCGTCAACTTCCGCTCCTCAACCCAACAAACACAATGAACCCAATAAACTCAGGGACCCAACAGTCCCTCATTTCAGCAAGTCCTTGAACCTTTTCACAGAGGGCATCAAGCTGGATGGCGTAACGGTTGCAAAGCGGGTGACTGGCGATCTGGCAGAGAATCACTTTCAAACCTTCGGTACCCTTAATCGCTTGACTTGAATATTCTTGAACCCCATACGGCCAAGCAGCTTTCTTGCGCCCTTGTTTCTCACCCAGCTCCTCGCTGCCCTTGAAAGGTCCAAAGCAGGTACTACTAGATTAATGGCCAGGTTGGAGTCCTCCCTTTTGGCTTCTCTCACCCACCGTGAACGAGGCCAGGATCTCTTAAAGACAGTCCTTATCTGAACTTCGGTGATCCGATCAGGCTGGCCATTCAGAAACGCACCGCAGATGAAGACCACCCAAGCGGATTCATCAATGAAGACACCTTCACCGATGTCTCCTTCATGGAAGGAAAAAAGGCAGTAGTTCGGCGACTCCCCCTTTCGCCGGTAGAGCTTCTTTTGGGCCTTCAGATCATAGCCGATGAGCCTCCGCCATTGGTCCTGGTATCCGGTCATCTGAAGCTGCCATTCTTGTGTCCCGAGCGCCAAGAAGAGAGGAAAGAACCCGATTTCCCCCTCTAGCCACTCGTAAGCGGGTAATAGCTCTCTGTCAGCCTTCTCCCGCACTGGAAAGACGACGCCATGATCAACCAAGGCCAAAGGACGAGAATGATGGAAGATCAACATCCTTCTCTTCTCTGCTCTCTTCCTTGTCTCAATCGAAAAGAATCGCACCGGGCAAGAATTCCCGTTAAGTCTATCATTGAATTCTGAGTTTTCCCTAACCTGAATCGAGTTTGGGGTCACAATTTGTTTTTTGAATCATTAGTTAGTCCAAAGTCCGAAGTGCAAGGTCCGAAGTCTATGATCCGTGGTCGGTAGTTCGAGGTTAAAACGGTATTTGGCTGTTAGCTATTAGCCTTTAGCTATTAGCATTTGGCTATTAGCGGCCAATGGCTAGCTGCTAGCCTCCACCTCCTTTTTGACCTTTCTAATCAGCCCGTTGATCAACTTGCCTACCAGATCGTACCCGCCATTGAGTCTTGCATATACCTCCTTTGAGAGATAGTGCAAGTCCTTTGCCAATAACAAGTGATATTTCGTCTCCTCAACCGAGCCTCTGGCGATTATAAGGAATTTTAAGAAATCCTTGTGCGAGTCTCGCCCCTTGCCCTCCGCTATGTTCGCTGGCACCGAAGAAGACGATCGGCACAACTGGTCAATCAGGCGATATCTCTCTTCCGAAGGAAATGTCTTGGTCACTGTGTAGATCTCTAAGGTCAGTTCATGAGCCTTCTTCCAGGCCTTCAGGTCTTTAAAGCTACTCATTGTTCTTTCTGGCTACTGGCCAACCGCTAATGGCTGACAGCTAGTCGCCAGCAGCAAACTGCTGTCTCTTTCAACCACCAGCGTGCACTCGCTCCAGGCTCTTTTCGCGATCTCGATCTCAATCCCCCTTGCGAAAGAGCCAAAAAGAGGAGTCAAGGTTCCTTCTCCAGTATCCAATCCGCAATGCGGCGACGGATACCGGCCAAGCGCTCACCCGAGATCTCGCCACTCGCTCCCAGAAAAAGCTCGGCGTTCGCTACGGCTAATCGCCCTATCCTAATTACGCTCGACTGTTTGAGACCAGAAGCGGGAAAGTCAGCGTCTTCTTCCCTTATCACTTCATCAACCCCCGGGATCGCTTGCTCTAGCCGACTTGAAACCATCGCCACCAGCCAGTCTGGAAAATCCCCGGGCACCCGCGCGATCAGAAGGACTGGGCGTAGCTTGCCTTCTTCGAGGTCGACATGAGGGAGCCGAAGCAGGGCCAGCTTCCCTGGTTTCATCGCCAGCGTTCCTTGAGGTCAGCTTCGGTATACAGGGGCTCTTCTTCAAGCTCGCGCACAGCCTCGCCCAAGGAAAATACGCTCCATTTCCGGTCTTCTTCCCGAAGACGCCTCTCAAAAAGGTAGCTTGCGAAATCGTAAACTTGGGCTTTCATCTCCTCTGGCAACTCTTTTACGAGCTCCTCCAGTGGAACATGTACGGTCATTCTGGGCACCTCCATATAGAATTCTAGCACCTAGCGCAACGCCTTGCACCTCGCTGGTTAGCCACGGCTCCCTTCAGGTCAGGTTTGATCCTGCACATGGCGCCCATTTGGTTCGTAGAGGGCATTAGGTTCAAGGTTCACTGGGGACGTTGGGCTTAACTGCCAATTACCTCCGCCAATTCCTGAATTCGGGGGACACATACCTTATTTCCTCCGCTTCCGACCGGGCTTCCGCCTGCGAAGGAAGCGCCCAGTGATCGATTCGACCTACTGAACGAACGCATCCTTAGTCCATGGTCAATGGTCAATGGTCAATGGTCCAAAGTCCGAAGTGCAAGGTCCGAAGTCTATAGTCCGTGGTCGGTAGTTCGTGGTTCTTAGCTCGTAGCCTGTGGCGCGTGGTTAATAGAGTTCGTAGCCCCGTGAAATAATCTGTTTTCCGTCATTGCACGGGGCAGGGGTTCATTGGGTTAAAGCTTTTAGCCATCAGC
>JAGLXM010000260.1 GCA_023132915.1 Candidatus Bipolaricaulota bacterium | reverse complement strand
TGCGCCAGGGCGATCGCCACCGGAAAAGATTTCTTCTTACGGCGGATGTCAGTTCCCTGCGGTTTTCCAGTAATCGCTTTATCACCCCATATTCCTAAAAGGTCATCGCGGATCTGAAAGGCCCTACCAAGTTCTTTTCCCATTTTGCCTAAGTCCTTTACCACACCGCTTGGGACACAGGCGATGAGCCCCCCCATGCGGAAGGCGCAGCGAATCAGGGCACCGGTCTTCTTGTCGATCATTTTAAGGTACGAGTTCACCCCCACCGCTTTACCCTCAAAGTCAAGGTCGAACCCCTGTCCCTCGATCATCTCGACTGTCGCCTCCATAAGGACTGACATAGCTTCTTTCCCCACGGTGAGCGCCTGAGTGACGGCAAGCGCTTGCATCAGGTCACCGACGTTGATCGCTTGCGCAACCCCGTACCGCTTCCACACCGTCGGTTGCCCCCGCCGCGTTGGATCGCAATCCTGAATATCGTCGTGGATCAAAGAGAAGTTATGAATCAGCTCCAGCGCAAGCGCTCCTTTAAGTGCCCGGGCCATTTCTCCTCCCAGTTCCTCGGCGGTGAACAGGACCAGACTTGGTCTCAATAGCTTCCCCATATTCTTGGCGGGCGTACCGCGCTCATCCTCAAGCCCCACGTGGTAGCGCAGGATCGCATAGAGGAGCGATTTCCCTTTAAGGGAGTTTAAAAGGCCCTCTTCAATCTGGGCACGGTAGCGCGTAAGAATTCTGGGAAGCGTCATCCTTCCCTCCCTGGAGGTTGAAGCCACACCAGTCCCATCTCCTCCGCTGCTTGGACTAGTTCCGCCCCGCTGTGGACGCCGAGCTTTCTCATCAGACGAGCACGGTGGTTCCGCACTGTATGAAGGCTTCGCGATATAATCTGCGCAATCTCACTGTTTCTCTTTCCTTCTGCGATCAGTTGCAGGATCTCCCTCTCTCGTGGAGTGAGTCGTTCCTCGCTCACTGTAGCTGAATCTACATCACTCCCCGTCGGGAAGTAGTGCTCTCCCCCTGCCACCGCCTCGATCGCCCTGATCAGGCGTTCAGGAGCTTCCCCCTTCAGCACATATCCCCAGGCCCCGGCTTGGCGAGCATGAGCGATGTATCCTTTATCGTAGAACATCGAGAGAATGATCACCCGCGTCTGCGGCGAGCCCTTTACGATCTGGCGCGTCGCCTCAAGTCCATTTAGAAGCGGCATCGAGATATCAACCAACGCCACATCAGGCAGGAGCTTTCTCACCTGCCTTACCAACTCGTAGCCATCCTCCGCCTCACCTTCTACACAGATAGAGGTAGAGGGAAGGAGGGCCTTGAGCCCTTGACGGACAAGGGTATGATCATCTCCCAGCACCACCCGTAGCGGCCTCATCTTTAAGCTATTCTACCCTAGAAGGCTAAATACAGGAATGGGGAAGATGTATCAATCGGCCCATTGAAGGTCGGTTCGTTTCGCGTAGGCAATGAGGCCGGCCTGGGTGTGGATCTCCAGTTTATCCATCAGGCGTTGGCGGTGGTGCTCGACCGTCTTGGGACGAATAAAGAGGGTGGAAGCGATCTCATCGTTGTTCTTTCCTACTGCGATTAAAGAGAGAACCTCCCTCTCTCGCTGGGAGAGCGGCTTTCCCGTGGGGAGAGTATCCCCGCGTGCCGCAGTTCGAATAGCGGCGTACAACTCCTCAGCCGAGGCTGCCTTGGAGACAAGGCCACGTGCTCCCTGCCTCACCGCGGCATGGGCGTACTCTGGCTCATCATACATGGAGAGAACCAGGACGTGCGTATTTGGAGAAGCCTCCATAATGCGGGAAATAGCGGTAATCCCATCGAGATGCGGCATAGCGATGTCCAGCAGGATAATATCTGGCATTACCTTTCGCGCCAGCTTCACAGCGGCAATCCCATCCTCCGCTGTTCCTACAACTTCGATCCCTGCGTCGGAGGAAAGGAGACGGACGAGCCCCTCCCGGACAAGGGCATGGTCGTCAGCGATTGCAACCCTAATCGGCTTCATACGGAACCTCCGCTGAAACAAGCGCCCCGCACCCCGGGGAGGAGGTGACCTCCATCCTCCCGCCAGTCACATCAACCCGTTCCTTGATCCCGCGCAGGCCAAGCCCCTGCGGATCCTGTGGCCGAAACCCGATCCCATCGTCCTTGACCGCCAAGATAACCTTTCCCAACTCCCGGTGGAGAGTCACGACGACGTGCTTTGCCTGAGCGTGTTTCTGCACGTTTCTGATCGCTTCCTGGGCGACGTAAAAGAGGAGGCTCTCCACTGGCCTGGGCAGGCGCTCACCCTCCTCCAGATTTAAGTGCATCTCAAGCCCGCTCGCCGTCTTCACCATCTCGCCGAGCCGGCGGAGCGAGGGGAGGAGACCAAGATCATCGAGGAGCGGCGGACGAAGTGAATAGGCAAGGGTTCGTGTCTCTGTGACCGCCTGATCGATGATTCCGAGAACCTCCTTTGCCTTATCGGGAGAGATCTCGTCCTTCAGTGCGGCCAGGTGAAGCTTGACCGCGGCAAGGGATTGGCTGAGGTTGTCGTGTAGTTCTCTCGCAATTCGCCGCCGCTCCTCCTCGTGCGCCGATAAGAGGCGCTGCGACAGCTCGGCGAGCTCGCTCTCCCGCTTGGCAAGAGCGCGGTTCTTGCGGGCGTAGATACTGGTGAACGAACGGACGGTATAGGCTAGCACGCTGTAGATTCCCACGGCGCCGGCGAGGATCGTGGTCAGGTTGTAGGAGAGACTGCGGTAAGGGGCGTCGTGGATGGGGAAGAGGAACCGGTGGGGGATAACTCCGGCGTACTCGAGCAGGACGACGAGCGTATACAGGAGGATGACGAGCGCTGTGACGAGATACCCCTGCAGCTTTGGGAGAAAAAAGTTAGCGTAGATCACAGTGAAAAGATAAAACACGATCCCGATCCACTCGCTTCCCCCCATCAAGTGGACAAACAGGGTGATAAGGACGATCTCCACAACGAAGAACCCAGCGTGCACCCAGTGAAGCGATCGTTCACTCCGCTGTCGATTGACCAGGTATTGAAAGGGGAAAGTAATGAGAAACCAGGCGAGCGGGGCATAGAAGAGCGGATTTAAGTAGCTGATCCGGCTTGTTAGGATCACCACAAGGGCCACCGCGGCGAAGACTCCCAGGGTGATCCGCCGGGCGAGGATCGTCCTTAAGACGGTCCCTTTCAGTTCAGCAAAGGGTTGTTCTCCCATCGTCCTGTTCAGAAAGGCGGCCTTTTCGCCGTGGTTTGCTACTCCAGTTTGGGAGGAAGGACAATCTTGCCGAAGTTCTTCTCGTAGCGCTGAATATTCTCACCTACCGCCTGGAAGAGGCGCTTCATGTGTCCAGGATTGAGGATCACCCGAGAAGTGAGAAGCGCTTGGTCGGCCTTCGGTGTCTGAGTCTGAGGGTCAACGAACAGAAAGTCGATGACAAACTCCTCCTTACGGTGAGAGATCAAAGCCAGGTTGGAGTAGGTCCCTCGCCTTGTATCGTTGTCCGCTGTGATGCGCATCTGCCGATCTGTCATCCCTTATCCACCTCCGCATATAAAAGAGATGGTAGCCCCGTGTATATCTATCGGCAACTCAAGGTTGCAAGAACCGCTTAAAGAAGCGCTCGATCGTCTCCTGGTGATGCCCTGGCAGGAGGATGTGATGGTTCCCCAGTGGAGCGGTAAGAAGCGGATCGACCGGTTCGGTCACCGAGAGGGTGACTTGGGTGCGGCAAAGGTCCTCCCGCTGAGAGGCGCTTTCTATCCTACCCTGTCGCACAAACAGGTGTTCCAGGCGCTTCCCCCCAAGACGAAACAGAGTGCACGGCCCTTGCGGGATCTCAGCGGCGATCGAAACACCGATCCCGGACTCAAAGTGGCTGCGAATCGCATAGCTTGTCGCAAGCGACAATGGACAGGTGCAGTGGGCAACGGTGACCTGTCTTGTGGTTGTATCGACCGAGACGATGTTCCCCATAAATGCGGCCTTTTTTGATAGGAGGGACCCCAGGTAGAGGGAGAAGAGGGCTTGCAGGTCTCCCTCGCAGCCAGCGGGGATCTTCTCGTCATTCAGACGGGAGAGGGCGTAGCACCCGGTATTTTGAACACGCTCAACAAGATCGAAACAGCGGACAGTGCAAGCGGCGAGACGATGTTCCTCGATCATGGCGCGCAACGCGGTGTAAATGGCGACGGCCCCTTTAAGTTCCTCCTTGCTGGGCTCTGCTACAGCCTGAGCTTCCTTACTGAAACGCGAGATCTCCCTCTTAGAAGGCTCAGCCGACTCGATCCTCTTGATCAGCTCATCCATCCCGATCTCCACTAGTTCGATTCCCAGCCGCCCTTTCAGGAAAGCACGATCGACATCGCTTGCCACCAACCAGTCAGAGGGTTCACCGATAAGCCCGATTCGACTAAACCGGAGATCATCCCACGATGAGACCACTTTAAGCTCACGTCCCAAATCGGCAGCAATCGCCTGCGGCGAGCCAAATAGGATTCGCCCCTCACCACCGTCCCGGTGAATGCGGGCGAGGATCTCTAAACAGGCTGCAAGCGAGTTGTGCCCAGGATGGGCGAGCAGAAGCGTCGGGGAGGGAAGCTGGGAAACAAGTTTCAACACCTCCCTCTCCACCCCTCCAGTCAGGACAAGAACAGCGATGAGCCCCTCACCGGAGGGGGCCGTCACCTCCTGCAAGGTGAACCCCCCGGCTGTCCCAATCTCGGAGAGTAGATTCCTCTTAAGTCGCGTGACCTCCCGCTCCTCATGCAAGCGCGAGGCGCACACGATAACTTCGACTCTATCCATACTCCGATCCTATGGGAGGTATGGTCCGCTTTAAGAGGAAGGGTCAACCTTACAGTTGGACACGCGTCACCTGTAAAAGCCCGGTTTGGAAAGGAGGTATCTCACCGCGTTCCTTGGATGAAAGTCCTGTTCTCGAGTTGAGCTTCAAGCGCGAGACTTCTGGCCGCTTTTCATCTTGCATACGCGGGGAGGACTCTGGTACGCTAAGAGCTAAAGAAGAGGGGGAAAATAGATGGGTGATGGGTGGCTGAACTATCCGGTTTTGGGAAACGAGGTCTGGCGCTACGGCGCGGTCTTCTTCCTCCTGCTCGGGGCGCTCGTCTTCTACGGCCTCTCCCGCGTCCTCCTCGCACGTCTCTCCCCGCCGGGGCGCGAAGAGATGGGTCGCCGGGCGATGCTCAACTTCCTCCAGCGTCTCCTACGGGGGATCATCCCGCTTTTAGTGGTATGGGTATCACTGCGGATCTTCCTCCTCCCCCCCGGGGTTCAGACCGTCATCGACCGGCTATTCGTGGCGGCGCTGACGGTCTTCATCCTCTACCTCATCACCAAGTTCGTTGACTTGATGAGCGCGGTCCTCAAGGTGAGGGCCGCCCGGACCGAATCAACCCTCGACGACCAACTGGTCCCGCTTCTGGGTAAGAGCCTCAAGTGGTTCATCTGGGGGATCGGTCTTTTGCTCTTTTTGCAGAACGTCCTCGGCTACGAAATCTCAGCCCTCCTCGCCGGTCTGGGGATCGGCGGACTGGCGGTCGCCTTCGCCGCTCAGGATACGCTCGCCAACATCTTTGGGGCAGTGATGATCTTCATCGACCGACCGTTCAAGGTGGGGGATGCGGTCAATCTGGAGGGGTTCGAGGGGTCGATCGAGGCGATCGGCCTGCGCTCGACGCGTTTGCGCACGTGGGACGGGACCCTTGTGTCCATTCCAAATAGAACTGTGGCCTCCACTAACATCAATAACCTCGCCGCCCGGCCGATGCGGCGGACCAATTCCATCATCGGGCTTGTTTACGACACGTCCACGGCCAAGCTGGAGGAGGCCCTCACCATCCTCCGCGACGTTTTAGCGAACCATCCTGAAACCGGGCAGTATAGGGCGTACTTTAATCGATTTGGTGATTTTTCCCTAAATATCCTTGTACAGCACTGGTGCAAGTCGATGGATTATGAAGTTTACTTGCGCGCGCTGGAAGAGATCAACATGGAGATCAAGCGCCGCTTTGAGGCGGCCGAAATCGAGTTCGCCTTCCCCACCCAGACTCTCCACCTCAAGCCGGAGCAAATCCCGCTTAACAAGCCTTCTTCATAGGACGAACAACGCGACCGCCAGGTTGACCAAAGCGGCAATGGCAACCGGAAAGGCCATCTTCTTGAGGAAGGCGGGCATCGAAGTGGAGAAGTACTCGACAGAGACGGAGATACAGGGGTGAATCGGAGTGATAATATAGCCAAGAAAGACGGCGAAGAAGGTCACGGCGAAGGCGGCGGCGGACATCATCCCGTAGGTGGAAATGAAGATGGGAATGATGATCGAGGTCGGCGTCTGAATCCGACCGGTGACAAGTCCGAGGAGAAAGCCGATCACCACGCACAGGATGACCGGGGGAAGCGCGAGCGCGGCGAGGATTTCCGGGGTTCCTGAGGCCCTAAACACATTTAAAAAAACGAACATGGCGAGGATGATCAGTGAGAACTTCCACGGCCGCATCTTTTGCGCAACCTGTTTGATATCGGCCCGGTCAAGCCGACCGATCACTATCGCCGCGATGAAGCTCACCATAACGCCGACTGCCGTTCCGATCTCGGGATAGGGAAGCAAAAACGATCGTTTCACGACGAGGTCGAGGACCGGCGCTGCCAGGATGATAGCAAGGGGGACGAGGAGACCAGCGGGCGAGAAACGCCCCGAGTGCCCTACCCGTCCGTCGACCCGCCGCAGAAGGAAGACATAACCGAGCAGGAGGTTGAGGAGGAGGGCCGGGGTGAGAAAGGGAATGACCCGGTAGACATCGAGTGAGGCAATCTTGGCCGATGCAATCAGGGCTGGACCCAGGGGGTAGACGAGATAAAGAGCGTGACGGAACCAAACGTTTGCTGCCGCTTTGATATCCGCTGGGGTCTCTGTTGCCCCTCGTTCGACGAGTGGAGCCGAGAGAAGAGCGCCACCGGGCATGGGGAGCATCCCAAGGAGCGCGGGAGACAGGGCGAGGAACGGCCGACGCCCGATCCGCATATTGGCCACGAGTCGCTCCATCTCTCCAGAGGCTTCCAGTGCCCCGCCGATCATCGGAATCAGGCCGACGACAAAGGCAAGAAGGAGAATCGACGGGTCGGTAAACGTCGTTACGAGGGCATCTCCCATCTGGGATGGAGAGAGGGTGAAGAGAGCGAGGACCACTGCGGCTGCGGCCATCCCCAACGCCAAGCTCCGCCTGGAGATGACGAGGAGGAGAAGAATGGCGAGTGAAAATCCGATCCAGATGAGCATACAGTCCCTTCACACTGTGGCGTTATACCGAAAATGGTACCCGATCTCGATCGTCCTTCCAACGCCGGCGTATGGTATCCTATGACAGTGCGTTTAGCACTTAGCAAGTAGAGAGGAGGAAGTACGGATGGAGGAACTGGAAGGTGCAATCCGTGAAGCGCTGCTCGATGATAAGCTTCCGTGCACACGGGCGTTTGCCGTTTCGGAGGAACGCGGCGTCTCGCCTCGATTGGTCGGGCGTGAGGCAACACGCCTTGGGATCAGGATCTCACGCTGCCAACTCGGCCTGTTCGGCTATAACGATTTGGGTAATAAGCGGATCGTTAAACCGGCAGAGGAGGTCTCCGCGGAGCTTAAGGCTGCAATCGCCTCTCGACTTGCGGCAAAAAAGCTTCCCTGCAAGGCAGCCTGGGAGATCGCCTCTGAGTTTAAGCTCTCCAGGCTTGAGGTATCAAGTGCTGTAGAGGCGCTTAAGATCCGCTTTTCTGACTGTCAACTTGGGTGTTTTAAGTAATTTTAGACCGGATTTAAGGGCGCTTCTCCAGCAAGGACTGCAAGGACGTTGTCCACAGCGATTCTTGCCATGGCGCGGCGGGTCACAAAAGTGGCGCTCCCAATGTGGGGGACAAGCACGACATGCTCCTGCAACTTCAAAAGCCCCGGATTGACCTTTGGTTCTTCTTCGTAGACGTCGATCCCGGCACCAGCGATCTGACCTGTTTCAAGTGCCCACACCAGAGCCTTCTCGTCGACAACCGGCCCGCGGGCAACGTTAACAAGGATCGCCGTCTTCTTCATACGCAGGAAAGCCTGGCGGTCAAACAGATGCCGGGTCTCCCGGGTAAGTGGGGTATGGACACAAACGAAGTCGCTCTTTTCGAGAAGTGTCTCGAAGGAGACGTACTTTGCTTGAAGCTCTGTCTCGGCTGGTTTGCTTTGATGGGAATCGTGATAGATAACGTCCATTCCAAAGCCGAGCCGCCCACGGCGCGCTACCGCAGTACCAATTCGTCCCATTCCTACTATCCCGAGCGTTTTTCCGTGCACTTCAAGCCCCAAGTGTGGCTGCAAGAGCTCCCACCCGTAAAACGCCCCGGAGCGAACGAACGCGTCCGCTTCCACAACACGACGCGCCGCTGCCAGGAGGAGGGCAAAGGTGAGGTCGGCCGTAGTCTCGGTGAGAACCCCTGGGGTGTTGGTGACCACAATTCCAGCAGCCTGCGCCGCTGCTAGATCTACGTTCTCATAGCCAACAGCTAAGTTAGCGACGATGCGTAATTTTCCAGCTTTTTCGATCACTTCGGCGTCGATGTGGTCAGAAAGAAGGCAGATGAGCGCCTCGGCCTCACTGACCTTCCCCAGTAACTTCTCCCGCGTGATCAGGCCAGGGGCATCCCGCATCTCAACCGTGTGTCCGGCCGCGCGCAGTCGTTCAAGCTCTTCAGGGAAAACCCTACAGGTTACGTAGACCTTAGCCATTTTTCTTCCTCCTGCGACTGGGGATCGCCTGGCGGGCCAGTTCATCGCAGCGTTCGTTCTCCGGATGGCCGGCGTGCCCCTCCACCCAGTGGAATCTAACCCGGTGACGATTGACCAGCCGATCGAGCTCACGCCATAGATCCTCGTTCTTCACCGGAAGAAAGCGCTTTCCGCTGCGACGCCTCCAGCCGTTTTTCTTCCAGGTGGCGATCCACTCGCTCATTCCCTTCTTCAGATAAGTGGAGTCAGTATGGAGGTCAACCTGTGAAGGCTCGCGAAGCGCTTCAAGCGCCTCGATCGCCGCCTTTAACTCCATGCGGTTGTTGGTTGTTCTGACGTCTCCGCCGGAGATTTCCTTACGATGATGACCGCTTATAAGGACCGCCCCCCAACCGCCCGGGCCAGGATTCCCACTGCACGCCCCATCGGTGTAGATCGTCACTTTATTCACAATTAGGTAGGTATAGCCGATCGGTGCGTCCTTGTCGAGCGTGGCAGTTTCCCATTAAGGGATAAGCGACATTAGACAGACAGTCGAATCGTCCGCATGAAAAAAAGAAGGCCAAGGATGCAAAAAAGACCAGAACTCGCTGCTCTTACGTGGGCTCAAACTACGCTACGTCGTCAGCGCTGTTTCACGAACGTCGGCCCGCAGGAGATTATCATTTCATCCTCGACCTGAAGCTCGAAGTCCTTAAGGATGAAGCCTATCGCGAGAGCTATCTCATCCCCGATTGCGAGCTCGGGATCAGCCCCGATTCTGTCTTTGGAATCCAAGGGGAGGAGAATCTCGACGCTTACGTTCATCGCGCCACTCTCGGACAGCGTAGCTGTCGATGCTGCGCACACGTCGTGGCTACCACCGGCATCGATATCACGCTTGAACGCATAGGTGGCCGCATAGAAGTAGTCAGTGGTTTCGCCAGTCCCCAGGTCGAGGAGCTTCATGTCATCCCCCGTAGTGAAGTGCTGACCGTCCGCTCCCACATCGAAGGCGACATAGGCTTCCTGAAAGTTAGCAGCAAGGCTGCTTGGGACTTCGAGTAGTTCAAGGGCCAAATACAGAGACTCTCCATCGTGCATCGCCCAGATTGTTACTGGAAGGCCTTCCGGAGCAGTGCGAGTGACTGCTGCCAACGCGTTCTCCTGCGAGGTCTCGGCAAGTGCGATGACCCCGTCGATTTCGCTGCAGCTTAGTGGGTCTCCAGACGGAAGTTGCATGCTTATCTTGCCCTGGGTCGCTGACGCCGCCTGGGCACGTTTCTGGTCTGTGATGTACCTCTCGATAACCCCTTCCAGTTTCCCTTTCTCGCGTTTGAGCTCTCCAATCACTGAATCAAAATCGGCTTCGCTGAGCTCCTTATCTCTATCGGCCAGTTCCCAGAAGACATCTAGGTTCTTGTCAATCCACTCCAGGTGGTTGTAGAGCTTCACGAAGGGGTACCCGAAGACATCGGGGAATGCCTCATCCATGGCTTTGTACTTCCACTCCCTGGCTTCCTTCAGGTACTTCTCATACAGCTCTTTCATGCCGATCTCCCCTGCTTTGTATTTCCTCACGCCTTCGTCGATCAGCTCATTCATCTTCTGCAGGGCCTCAAGAACAGCGTTGGGATCTTCCTTCGCGGCTGCTATAGCGGTCCAGCTAAGTTGCGAAACGGGTAGACACATGTACACAAGAGCCATTAGCACAACTGCTCCCACTAACCGAGACGCCACGCTCATGATTCACCTCCGAAGATGGCCGGCGCACTTGGGTACGGGGAGATAGATTGCTAGAGATCGGGTGCAAGATAAGAGGCTTGCCGTACGTTGCTCCCCGCGCAGTATCACGCCGACACTAAAATCCTCAACGCCATATTAAGGGGCAAAAGAGCACCGGTCAAATACTTCATTTGACGACTATCTCGGAAATCAACGCACATCGGTTAATGTCTCTAGTTAGGCAACAGGGAGATGACGGTCACACCGATCGTCACCGAATTGAACCCCGACAACAGCCCTATCATCTCGGAAGTGAAAAGGTGCGATTCAACAGCCGTTCCATTGAGCATCACTCCTGTCTTTGTCGAGTGAGTAGCGATTCCTGCTGGACATTTAGCGGGATTGCGAAATAGGTGTTGTGGCCCTTGATTTCCCAGAAGATTACAATGGACGGCGACAATGCAATATGGTAGTGTGGTGGTCACAGACCAATTCGGAGGTGCAAGATGAATATTGGTATCATCGTCTATTCTCAGACCGGGAACACGCTTTCCATCGCCAAGAAACTGGAGGAGAAGCTCTCCGCAGCCGGGCATTCGGCGACCCTGGAAGAAGTGAAGGTTGTCGGTGAGCGCAAGCAAGGAGACCGAGAGTTCCGACTCGAAACGCTGCCCGATGCCGGGCCATACGATGCGCTCGTGTTCGGCTCTGCAGTGGAGGCTTTTTCCCTATCGCCGGTACTGACCGCCTATCTGAAGCAGATTGGGGCCTTGCAAGGCAAGAAGGTGGCCTGTCTGGTCACCCAGTTCTTTCCCTATCCGTGGATGGGCGGAAACCACGCCATCCGCCAGATGCGAAGGCTCTGCGAATCCAAGGGTGCGACCGTCTGCGGATCAGGGGTCGTCAACTGGATGAGGTTGCGCCGCGAGAGGACAACCGTCAAGGCGGTTGATCGATTGAGCCGGCTGTTCTAGTTCTGGGATAATTCCGGGCACGCAAATCCTATTCTCGGTGTCCGTCTCTGAAATCTACCGAAGATACTCTGCAAGGACGCGCATCGTACTATCTAAACCTGCAAGGTCGTTAAGGCTAACAGGAGCGGAGTTGTCACACCGCGGCGGTTATCGTATTCGTTGTGGTGATGCAGGCTAATCATTGTAAGCCGCGATAGCCGTAATATGAGCGGTCTGAGTGAATAGACACGGGATAATAACGCTTGACACTATTAGCGTATCGCGTTATTATTGATCGATGATCAGGAGTTTTCAAGACAAAGAGACAGAGCGGCTCTTCAAACGTCGGTTCTCGCGGCGATTTCCCCTTGATTTACACCGCACCGCCTGGCGAAAACTCGCGATGCTTGACGCCGCAGAAGGATTAGATGATCTTCGCGTTCCTCCGGGCAACAGGCTTAAGAAGCTGTCGGGGGATCGGGAGGGCCAGCACAGCATTCGGTTAAACGATCAGCTCCGAATATGCTTTCGATGGAGCGAAGGAGATGCCTACGAGGTGGAGATCGCGGACTATCACTAGGAGGTAGATATAAATGACTGAAGGGAAGTTTGCCCCGGTTCATCCTGGGGAGATTTTGCTCGAAGAATTCTTGAAGCCGATGAGTATCAGTCAGTATCGGTTGGCGAAGGACATTAGCGTGCACGCGCGGCGCATCAATGAGATTGTTCACGGCAAGCGTTCGATCACAGCGGACACGGCGCTTAGGTTATCCCGGTATTTTGGCATGTCGGAGCGTTTTTGGTTGAACCTCCAGGCCCGATATGATCTGGAAGTGGAAAAGGATCGCCTGGAGGGACGGCTAGAGCAAGAGGTAAAGGTTCTGGCAGCCAGTTCGGCAGCATAGGTTCGCGGCTAACCAGTCGCTCAAGCTGACGCCCACTTTAGCGCATCGCGTAGCGAGGATCATCGGATTGCGGTATCTGTCCCGGAAATCTACTGTTCATGCTCTTCCAGAGTACGCATCTTAATATCTGAACCTGCAAGGACGTTGAGGAAAATAGGAGCGGAACCTGTTGCCTCATCTAAAAATG